>JAOTWP010000139.1 GCA_029862975.1 Acidobacteriota bacterium | reverse complement strand
CCGCTCCACCCGCTCATCAAGACCCTCCCCCACGTCGCGTTCGAGGTGGAGGACCTCGATGCGGCCCTCGAAGGCGAGGAGATCATCCACCCCCCGGGCTCGCCCTCCGCCGGCGTTCGCGCGGCCATGATCGCAGTCGACGGGGCCCCGGTCGAGCTCATCTGCTTCCGCAGGCCCGGCGAGCCCTTCGCGGAGTAGGCATCGCCGGCCGGAGGTACACTAGACGCTGCGCCCGGCAGTGGCGTAGAGCAAGGAGACGTCATGCGCCCCACAGCCTCAGCGATCCTCTGCCTCGCCTCCCTCGCGGCGCTCTCGGCGCCGCCGCCGGGGAGCGCGGAGACACTCGACTACAGCTGCGCGCCGACGGCGGTCCGCGTGGACGAGCAGCGAATCGAGATCCTCTGCGCCGAGCCGATCATCCTCGACGAGCGGTCCCAGGATCGCTTCCGCCGGGTCGACCGGTTCTCCTATCCGATGATCTCGCAGAGCTTCCAACCCCAGCTCGGCAGCCAGGTGAAGCTGCTGGACTACTACCTCGACGTGGCGCAGAACGCCGTCCTCCACTCCCGCGTGCTCCACGTCTGGTTCGACACCGACCACTCTCTCTCGCCGCTCTACGGCTGCGATCCCGAGAACTGCCGCGCCCTCGTGGGCCTCGCCCTGACCCACGCGCCGGCCGTCGTACCGCCGCAGGCGGCCGACGCGGCGGCCGGCCTGAGCGAAGCCACCGGCGACCAGTAGCCGGTGATCCCGACGAGATGAAGTGCGCCTTCGACTGCGTCTTCTACTACGTGAGCAACCTCGAGCGCTCGATCCGTTTCTACTCGGAAGTCCTGGGTCTGAAGCTCGTGTCGAGCGGGTCCATCGCACGTTTCGACCTCGACGGCGTACTCCTGGAGCTGGTCCCGACCGGAGACGAGTCGAAGCTCGGCGGCGCGGGCAACTCCCGCGTGTGTCTCGCGGTGCCGGAGCTTGATCTCGCGGTCCGCGAGCTGCAGGCGAAGGGCGTTTCCACCGGCGATATCCAGACGGTCACCAACGGCAGATTCGCGAGCTTCCGAGACCCCGACGGGAACGAGCTCGTTCTCTGGCAAACCGTCTAGGGATCCGGGGACACCCCCTCTCTTCGGCGGTGGACCGCTGACGGCGAGCGACCTCTCCCGTACCTTCGTCCTACCTGCAGTCCTTTCGCGACGAGCGGCCGGCCGAGACCGGGCGATCGTGGAGAAGGGACTCCAGGTAAGAAAGAAGGCGATCCGGGCTTCAGTCCGGCAACCGACGTGCTGGCGATCGCGGGCTGCTAGTCCCGCCGGTCGACCAGGGAGTAGGCCGCCGGGACGATCACCAGGGTCAGCAGGGTCGAGGTGACGAGGCCGCCGATCACCGTCCACGCCATCGGGGTGCGCAGCTCGGCGCCTTCGCCGAGGCCGAGCGCCATCGGCAGCAGGCCGAGGACGGTGGTCGAGGTGGTCATGAGGATGGGGCGCAGGCGCACCCGGCCGGCCTGGCGCAGCGCGTCGAGCTTGGCGACGCCTTCCCTGCGCAGGGTGTTCGTGTAGTCGACGAGGATGATCGCGTTGTTGACGACGATCCCGATGAGGAGGATCAGGCCGATCAGGACGACGATGCTGACCGGCACCGAGCCGACGAAGAGGACGACGAGGACGCCGATGAGGGAGAACGGCACGCTGAAGAGGATCACCAGCGGGTGGACGAGGGACTCGAACTGCGAGGCCATGACGAGGTACACGAGGAAGACCGCCAGCAGGATCGCCATCCGCATGCTGGCGAACGAGGTCGCCATCTCCTCTTGCTGGCCGCCCAGCTGCCAGTCGAAGCCCGCCGGCATCGCCAGCCCGGCCATCGCGGTCTCGATGTCGCGGGTCACGGAGCCCAGGTCGCGGCCGACGAGGTTCGCCGTGACCAGCGCCACGCGGTCGCCCTCCGAGCGGCGGATCTCGGCCGGGCCCTCGACGTGCTCGACGGCGGCGACGGCGGAGAGCGGGATCGACGTCTTGCCCCGCTGGTCGATGGTGAGCCCCAGGAGATCGTCCACGCTGTCGCGGAACCTCTCCTCGGAGCGCAGGCGGATGTCGATCGTCCGGTCCTCGCGCTGGATGTCGGTGGCGATCGTCCCCTGGACCTTGGAGCGCAGGGCCGCGGCCAGATCGCTCTGGCTCAAGCCCAGCGACGCCAGCCGCTCGCGGTCGAAGCGGATCTGAAGCTCGGGATTGCCGCCCTCCGTCGACGACTTGACGTCGGCGAGCCCCGGAATCTCGCGCAGGCGGCGCGTCGCCTCGTCTCCGAGCCGGGAGAGGATCTCGAGGTTGAAGCCGCGGATCTCGAGCTCCACCGGGGTGCGCGAGCTGAAGTACGACGGCCGCCCGAAGCGGTACTCGAGGTCCGCTTGGGCCTCGAGCGGCACCCGGAGGCTCTCCATGAGCGCCTCCTCGCGCGCCCGGTCGATGGGCGGTGAGAGCCGCAGCGTCAGCTGCGCCAGGTTCTCGCGGCGCTCGCCGGCCACCCCCCCCTGCTCGTTCGAGCCGCCGGCCAGCGAGTAGGCCATCGCGACCCCGTCGAGCCCCATGGCGAACCGCTCGAGCTCCGCCAGCCGCCGCTGTGTGACGTCGAGGTGGGTGCCGGGAGGCAGCTCGAGGTCGACGAAGAACTCGCCCTGCACCATCTCGGGAACGAGCTCGCTGCCGAGCCGCGGATAGAGCAGGCCGCTGGCCGCGAGAGCCAGGACGGCGAGGGCCAGCGTGCTGCCGGGATGGGCCAGCGACCTCTCGAGGACCCGGACGTAGAGGGAGCCCAGCCCCCCGAAACCGCGCTCGAAGAGCGCCAGGGGAAGGGCGAGGACCTTGTCGATCAGCCACTCGACGCCGTCCCGCAGCGCCCGCACCGCTCGCGCGCCGAGCACCGCCACCCGGAAGACCGCCGCCGCGAGGCCCGAGAGCGCCCGGCGCAAGAGCCCCGGGAGGGCCGCGGGACCGCCGCCCGCCTCGGCGCCGGCGGCGGCTTCACCCGGGCCGGGCTCCGCCGGCGAGAAGCGGCGCGACGCGAGCATGGGAATCACCGTCAGGGCGACGACGAGCGAGACGAGCAGCGAGAAGGTCACCGTCAGCGCCTGGTCGCCGAAGAGCTGCCCGGCCACTCCCTCGACGAAGACGATCGGCAGGAAGACGCAGACCGTCGTCAGCGTCGACGCCACCACCGCCCGCCCCACCTCGCCCGCCCCGGCGATCGCTGCCTCGACGTCGCCGAGCCCCTCGTCGCGCCGCCGCTGCACCGCTTCGAGCACGACGATCGCGTTGTCGACAAGGAGCCCGATCCCCAGCGTCAGGCCGCCCAGCGACATGATGTTGAGCGAGACGTCCGTCGAGTACATCAGGAAGAACGTGGCGATGACCGAGATCGGGATCGCGGCCCCGATGATGAACGTCGTCTTCCACGAGCGCAGGAAGAAATAGAGCACGAGGATCGCCAGCACGCCGCCGTAGGCGGCGGTCTTCAAGACCTCGTCGACGGACTGCCGGATGTAGCGCGCCTGGTCGGTGATGAGCGCCAGCTCGAGCCGCGGGTCGATCCGCCGCAGCTCCTCGCCGAGCGCCGCGACGCCGGCCTCGATGGCGTCGGAGACCGTCACCGTGTTGGTGCCGCCCGCCTTGTAGATCGCCACCTCGACGCTCTCCCGGCCGTCGACTCGGGTGATGATCTCGCGCTCCTTGTGGCCCCGAAAGACCCGCCCCACGTCGCGCAGGCGGACGGTGGCGCCCTGATCGCTGGCGATGACGATCTCCTCGAGATCCTCCGCCCGCTCGACCTCGTGGATCGTGCGCACGACAACCTCGCTTTGCCCCTCGACGAGCCGGCCGCCCGTGAGATTCACGTTCTCTTCGCCGAGGCGCTGAAGGACCCGGCCGACGTCGAGCCCGAGGTTGGCCATTTGGCGCTCGTCGAGCTCGACCTGGATCTCCTCCTCGAGCCCGCCGCTGACGACGACGCCGGCCACTCCCTCGAGACGCTCGAGCGATCGCTTGACCTCCTCCTCCGCGAGCAGGCGAAGCCGGATGAGGTCGTCCTCGCCGGACACCCCGACGCGCACGATCGGATCGAGCGACGGGTCGTAGCGCAGCAGCACCGGCCGGTCCGCCTCGTCCGGGAGGTCGAGGACGTCCAGGCGCTCCCGGACCTCGAGGCCGGCGACGTCCATGTCCGTCCCCCAGCCGAACTCCAGGGTCACCTCGCTGACGTCGGCGCGCGAGCTCGAGGTGACGCGAACGACGCCGTTGACCACGCCGGCCGCGTTCTCGACCGGTCGCGTGATCAGGCTTTCGACCTCGATCGGCGCGGCTCCTTCATAGCCCGTGCGCACCGTCAGCGACGGGTAGGTGATGTCGGGCAGCAGGTCGGTCGCCAGCCGGCCCAGCGCCACGAGCCCGAACACCACGGCCGCCACGGCCGCGATGAAGACGGTCACCGGCCGTCTCGTGGAGACTTCGATCAGCTTCATCGCGTGCTCGTTTCCGGCGCCGCCGAGCGACTCAGGAGCCCGGTCCCCCGGGGTCTGCCCGCGGGGGAGCCGCGGGCTCGCCCGCCCCGCCGGAGCGCGCCCCCATCTCGGCCAGGCGCGCCGCGATCTCCTCGTCGCTCATCCCCCGGGCCCGCATCCGCGCCTCGATCTCGGCGCGCCGCTCCGCCGTCATCTCGAGCCCGGCCTGCGGTGGCGCGCCTGCCGACGCCGTGCGGGCTTCCCCCGGCGGGTCGAGGATCTCGATCGGCGTTCCGTCCGACAGCGAGTCCTGCCCGACGCTGACCACGGGCTCCCCTTCGGCCAGGCCGGCCAGGATCTCGACCGCGTCGCCCTCGCGCACGCCCAGGGTGACGTCCCGCCGCCGGGCCGTGCCGTCGGCGGCGACGAACACGGCGTCGCCGATGCTGTCGAGCGCCAGCGCCGACCGCGGGATGACGAGCGCCCCCTCGTGGGTGTCCGTCTGGAGGAACACGCTGGCGAACATCCCGGGCCGCAGCTTGCCCCGCGCCTCGACCTCGAGCGTCACCTTGATCGTCCCCGTGGCGGCATCGACGACCGGCGAGATGCGCAGCAGGCCGGCCGCGAACCTCTCGCCGGGCCACGCGTCGACCGTCACGTAGGCCCGCTGGCCGGCCGCGAGGCGCGACAGCTCGCGCTCGGGCACCTGGATCGGGCACAGCAGCGGATCGAAATCGGAAATGCGGAAGAGCGGCTGGTTGACCGTCACGCTCTCGGCGAACTTGACGTAGCGGCGGACGATCAGGCCGCTGAAGGGAGCCCGGATCTCGGTGTAGCGGAAGAGGATCTCGTTGCCCGCGAACTCCGCCCGCGCCGAGTCGAGGCGCGACCGCGCCTGCTCGAACTCCTCGGTGCTGAGCAGGTTGGCGCGCTGCAGCGCCTCGGTCCGGTCGAACGCGGTCTGCGCCTCCTCGAGCGCCACCCGCGAGACCTCGAGGCGGGCTCGGATCTCGTCCTGATCGATCCGGGCCAGCAGCTGCCCGGCGCGGACCGCCATGTTCTCCTCGGCGGCGAGCTCGACGATCGGCCCCGCGGTACGGGCGACGATGTCGACCTCCGCCTCCGCTTCGAGCGTGCCGTTGGTCTCGATGTAGGACGCGATGTCCCGGCGCTCGACCGCCGTCACCTCGACGGGAACCGCGACGGCGGGGCGGTTGCCGCCGGCCCCGAAACCGCCCTCCGGAGGACCGCCGCCGCGGCCGGCCGTCTCGCCGTCGCCGCCGCAGGCCGCCGCGAGGAGCGGCGCGCAGGCAACGAGGCCCGCCCTGAGGTCTCGGATTCTCAGCATCGTCTCTTCTCCTGAGCCGGGCGCCGGGCGCGGATCGACGCGATCATACGACCCGCGCGACGCGGCGCGTGAACTGCGTCAGGTCGTCGATCAGCGAATAGATGGTGGGAATGATGATCAGCGTCAGAAAGGTCGAGGTGGTCAAGCCGCCCATGATCACGAGCCCGATGGGCGCCCAGGAGCCGGCCCGTCCCTCCGCGGCCCCGAAGAGCGACGGCAGGATCAGGGGCGCGACGAGCGGCAGGAGCCCGACCAGGGTCGTGACCGCCGTGATGAGGATCGGGCGCAGGCGGTCCTTGCCCCCCTGCAGGATGGCGGCGTCGCGGGAGAGACCCTCTTTGCGCAGCCGGTTGATGTGGTCGATGAGCACGATCGCGTTGTTCACGACGACCCCCAGCAGGATGATGAGACCCAGGTTGGCCATCGAATCGAGCTGCTGGTCGAAGGCCTTCATCACCACCGCCACGCCGAGGAGCGCGAAAGGCACGGAGAACATGATCGTGAACGGCTGCGCGAAGCTCTCGAAGAGGGCGGCCATCAGCATGTAGACGAGGACGAGGGCGAAGGCGATCGCGAACCAGCTCATGGCCTGATCTTGCTGCTGGTAGCGGTTCCAGCGCCCGAAGCTCCACTCGTAGCCTGGCGGCAGCGGGAAGGTGGCCATGAGCTCTCCGACCGTCCGCATGGCCATGAACGTGGCGCTGGCCTCGGCGTTCGCCGTCACCCGGACCTTCGAGCGGTGGTTCTCCCGCTCCACCCGCTGCGGGCCGGCCACCCGCTCGAAGCCGGCGACCGCCGCCAGCGGCAGCGCCACTCCGGCCTGGAGGATCGGCACCTGCTCGAGCTGGTCGAGGGACTCGCGCTCGTCCTCGCGGTACTGGACGATGACGTCGACCTCGCGGTCCCCGCTCTGGAAGCGGCTGACCGAGCGGCTCGACAACGAGCTCGCGACGATCGCCGCGACCGCGGAGCTCGAGAGACCCGCCCGGGCGATGCGATCGTCCTGGACGAGGACGTGGATCTCCTCGTCGCCGCTCTCGAGCGACGTGTCGACGTCCTTGAGCATGGGCAGGGCGGCGAGCTGCGAGCTCAGCCGCGAGCTCAGCCGCTCGAGCACCGCCAGCGAGTCGCCGGAGAGCTCGATCTCGATGCCCCCCGAGCCGGAGCGGTGCCGGCTCTCGGCGAGCCGCAGCGAGACCCCGGCCCGCACCGGCAGCAGCTCGCGAACCCGGTCGCGGACCTGCTCCGTCGTCAGCTTGGCCTCGGACTCGTCGACGAGAAAGAGCTCGAAGCGGCGCCTTCCGCCCCAGCCGCCTCGCGCGCGCCCTGTGCCCCGGTCGAAGCCGTAGGCGATGTCGGCGATGTCGAGCTCCGGCCGGCGGCTGTCGAAGATCCGGTACAGCTCTTCGTAGAGCTCGCGGGTCTCGTCGAACGAGTACTGCCGCGGCGTGTCGACCGAGATGACGACCTGCCGCTCCTCGCCGCCGGTCGAGAACGTCTGCCCGATGGTCTTGAAGAGCGCCACCGCGCCCCACAGCATCAAGACGATAGAGACCAAGAACGACAAGCGGTGCCTGATGGTGAACGCCAGGACCGCCGCGTAGCGGTCGCGCCACCGGCTGATCAGGCCGGGCGGGCGCGCCTCCTGGCGCTCGAGAAGCAGCACCGCCGCCATCGGCACGACGGTCAACGCCACCAGCAGCGAGGCCAGCATGACGATGCAGATGGTCGTCGCGATGTTCTTCATGTAGGTCTGCATGAAACCGCCGCCGCCCATGAAGATGATCGGCAGGAAGACGCAGAGGGTCGTCGCGGTCGAAGCGACGATCGGCAGGGCGACCTCGCTCGCCCCCTTGAGAGCCGCGCCCCGCGATTCCTCGCCGAGCTCGTTGCGATGCCGGAAGATCGACTCGATCACCACGATCGAGTTGTCGACGAGCATGCCGAGCGCCAGCATCAGGCCCGCGAGGCTGACGACGTTCAAGGTGATGTCCGTGAGCTCCGCCTGGCGCATGAGGTACATCGCGGCGAAGGTGCCGACCACCGAGATCGGGATGGCGAGCGCGATCAGGAGGGTGGTGCGCACCCGGCGCAGGAAGACGAAGACCGCGAGGATCGCCAGCCCGCCGCCAAAGAGACCGGCGTCGCGCAGCTGGGCGAGGCCCTGGCGCACCTCGATCGAGGCGTCGTGGTGCGCCTGCCAGGTCAGGCCCGCGGCCTCCGGCAGGGCGAGCACTTCGGCCATCTCGGCGTTGACCCGGTCGACGACGTCGAGGACGTTGCTGGTCGAGCTCTTGTTGATGCGAACGGTGACGGACTCCTCGCCGTTCAGGAAGTTGAAGTCCTCCTGGCGCGGGAACGAGTAGCTCACCTCCGCCACGTCCGCGAGCCGCAGGCCGGCGTCGTCGAGCGGCAGGCGGCGCAGCTCGTCGAGCGAACGGAACTCGCCCACCGTGCGCACGAGGAGCTTCTTGCCGCTCTCGAAGACGTCTCCGGCCGTGAGGTCGCGGTTCTCCGAGCGGATCCGCGCCACGAGGTCCCGCACGCTGACGCCGTAGGCCTGCAGCCGGTCCGGGTCGAGGTCGATCTGCACCTTCGGCGTCTGCACGCCGCGCAGCGACACCTGGGCGACCCCCTCGAGCCGCTCGAGTCGCCGCTGGATGGTGTTCTCGGCGAAGTCGAAGAGCCGCTCGCGGGGCCAGTTCGAGCCCAACCGGGCGCTGATGACGGGGATGTCGCTGCTCTGGAAGCGGCGGATGGAGATGCGGTCGACGTCGCCCGGCAGCAGGTGGCGCACCCGGTCGATGCGGTCGCGCACCTCCACCGCGGCCAGATCCATGTCGGTCCCGTCGACGAACGAGAGGCGCAGGTCGCCCGAGCTGGCATCGGCCGAGGACGACAGCGTCTCGATGCCGCTGATGGTCCCGAGCGAGTCCTCGAGCGGCTGCACGACGAGGCGCGAGATCTCCTCCGGCGAGGAGGACGGGTAGGACACCGAGACCGAGATGCTCGAGGACGAGAACACCGGCAGGAACTCGAGAGGCAGCCGCGTCAAGGAGATCCAGCCGAGCACGAGAACGCCCGCCACGACCATCGTGAGCGTGATCCGGCGCCGGATGCCGAAGCTGACGATCGGGTTGCTGGTGCGGGACATGGGCTCTCCGAGATCGGCTGCCGCCCGGTCGACGGGCGGGCTCGCGCAGCACTATAGATGCAAACGCGGGCGAGGTGGATACGGCGCGGTTCCGGCCAGCGCCCGACCCTCGGCGGTCGAGATCGAGCGGCGTCTCATTGCAGTGACGCACATTCTACAGTATGCTGACCCACATGAGAACGACCGTCGAGATCGCCGATAGCCTGTTCGAGCGCGCCAAGACGACGATGGTGAGACGGGGCACGACCTTCCGGGCCCTGGTCGAGGAGGGGTTGGCGCGGGTGGTCGAGGAGGCGGAGGCCGAGCCGCAGGCTGCCGCGCCGCGGCGAGCGATCTTCGACGGGGAGCTCGGTCTTGCCGCGCCGTACCAGCCGTACGATCTCCCCGAGCTGCTTCGGCGGGAGCGGATGGCTGGCCGCGAGCAGGCAGCCGGGCGCGAGGGCACTCGCGGATCGGGCTAGGCGCCCCCGGATGATCGCGGTCGACACCAACATCCTGGTCTACGCCCACCGGCCCGAATCGCCCCTGCACGAGCGCGCCCTCGTGACGCTCGACGAGCTGCACGCGGTCGGGTCACCGTGGGGCATCCCGGTCCACTGCCTCGTCGAGTTCGCGGCGGTCGTTTCGAATCCACGGATCTGGCGCCAGCCGTCATCGCCGTCCGCCATCGCGGACCAGGCTGCCGTGTGGCAGGAGAGCCGGGGGTTTCGCCTGCTCGGCGACGACGCGGTCGTCTGGTCGCGCTCCTGCGAGCTCGCCACCCGCGGTCACGTCGCCGGCGGCGCCTGGTACGACGCGCGCGTCGCCGCGGTGTGTCTCGCCCACGGCGTCCGCGAGCTCTGGACCGCCGACCGCGACTACTCGCACTTTCCCGCCGTCAGA
>JAOTWP010000298.1 GCA_029862975.1 Acidobacteriota bacterium | reverse complement strand
GAGCAGCTCGCCGCTGTGGGCGTCGACGGCCGCCTCGTAGCGGTTGACGAGGCCGTCGAACTCGGGGCTCACGATCCAGGCCAGGCGGTGGGTGTAGCCCGCGCCGAAGCCGGAGGCGGCCGCCAGCGGCAGGATCTCGAGCACCGCCTCCTGGCGGTAGCCCCGGGGGGCGAAGGGCGCGACGTGCGCGACGACGCGCTCGACCGCCGCGTCCCCGCTCAGGCTCGGCAGGGTCGAGAGGTCGATCTTGCCCCAGCGCTCGGTGCCGAGGAGGACGAGATTGCCGTGGTTCACGGTCGCGGCGACGCCGGCGCCGCGGACGGGAATGCCGTCGACGTGCCGGGCGCCGTAGATCTGGATGAGCTGCCCCTGCGAGTGCACGGACACCCGGGGCTCGAGCTGCCGGGGGTCGATCCTCAGCTGCTGGCGATACTCGTCGAGGAAGCTCCGGAAGCGCAGCCACGCCGCCTCCTCCATCGCGGGGACGTCCGGTCGCGAGCCGAGCCCGAGCCCGAGCCAGGTGAGCCGGTTGTCGACGCCGGTGCCCGGAACCAACGGGCGGGCGAGCCACAGCGTGGCCCAGCCGGCGCCGCGGGCGTCGAGGAGCGCCGACCCGGGATCGAGACCGAGCACCGAGAGATCGCGGCGCAGGGCGGCGGCCACGGCGGGCTCGAGCTCGTCGATCCGCACGTGGATCGCCTCGGGATCGAGGCCCGGGTGCCGCAGCTCCTTGTCGGCCAGGGGTGAGTCGGCGGGCTGCACGAGAGCCATGGCCGCGGAGGACGCCAGGACCGCCGCACAGGCCAGGCTGAGAGTCGAGAGCTTCGGGATCATGGCCACCTCCTTCGCGCCGGGGCGCGTCATGAATCGCGCAGGTCCCGAGTGGCTGCCGGGGCGACGGTTGGCGCCCCCCGGCGGTCGGCGGCTTGGGGACAGGCTGGCGGCCGCCCTCGGCGGCCGGACCACGGGGATAGCCGACAGTCTACACCGAGCGGATTACAGGCGCGTGACAGCCGGCCTCAGCGTGAGCCCGGACCTCCCGGTGCCGGGGCTCAGGGGACCACCGCCGACCAGGCGGACGTGTCTCCCGACTCGAAGCCGTCGGCGAAGAGGAACGCCGTGCTGCACTCCCCCGGCACCTGGGCGTGGGTGACGGCGATGTCGTCCACATACCAGCCCTCTTCGATGACCGAGGAGTCGGTCGAGAACACCCAGCGGACGAGGACCTCGCCGCCGTTCGCGGCGCCGAGGTCGGCGCTGTACTGGCTCCAGTCGAGATCCGTGCCGGAGAAGGAGGGGTGGCCGGCCGGGTAGCCGCAGGCGTCGCTGCCGTTGTTGAAGGTGCTGGGGTAGGGGGGGCTCAAGGGGAGCAGCGACCACGTGCCGCCGCCGTCGGTCGAGAGCTCGACGACCCCACCGTCCCATTGCGGCTCGATGTCGAAGAGGGTCCAGAAGCTCATGGCGGAGGCCTCGCCCGCCGTCAGCTCGATCGGCGGCGTCTGGATCGCGACGCACAGGCCGTTGGCGTAGGTGGAGAAGTAGCTGCGCTCGCCGCTGTGCTGGCGCGCCGAGGACATCTCCCATCCCAGATGCTCGGGGGCGTCGCCGCTCGTGAACAGCATCGCGGGGTCGCCGACCTCCGCGCCGGCCGTCCAGGTGCCGTCGGTGATCGGGCCGGTGGGCACCGCCGTGTGCTCCACCCGGTTCGCCTCCTCGACGCCGTTGGACTCGTCGGTAGCGCGGACGACGTAGGCGTAGAGCTGGCCGCTCTCGACCGAGGTGTCGTGGTAGCCGAGGTCCGAGAGCCCGCTGACCAGCCGGTTGGCGGGGGAGGGATCGAAGCCCGGGGTGGTGTCGCGGTAGACGGAGTAGGTCGCGGCCGAGCCGCAGTTCGGCGCGGCCGGGCTCCAGCCCAGGTCCAGGGCGCAGCCGGTCGTCGCGGGATTCACCGCGCTCTCGAGGCCGGCGAAGATCGGCGGTGCGTTGCACTCGCCGGTCGTCGTGGCGGAGGAGCAGTTGCTCACGGCGGACTCGCAGAAACCGGTGGCGTCGACGGCCGTCACCAGGTAGGAGTACTCCACCTGGCCGGAGACGGTGTCGTCGCTGTAACCGAGGCCGGCGACGCCGGTCGCTACCTGCTCGAAGCTGCCGCCGGGGCAGGCGCCGAACGAGCGGTAGACGTTGAAGGTCAGACCCGGGCCGCCGCTCGCGCTCCAGCCCAGGTCGATCACGTTGTCGCCGCC
>JAOTWP010000297.1 GCA_029862975.1 Acidobacteriota bacterium | reverse complement strand
GAGAAGCGGCGCGAGCACCTGGAGCATGAGGAAGCGCTCGCACTCCTCCGCGTCGCCGCCCGCCGTCGGGAAGAGCAGCACCGGGGTGCCGAAGTGGCCCCAGCGGACGACCGTCAGGGTCTGCTCGAGATGGGTCGAGTACCAATCGGTGCGCAGCTTCATCACGACCCCGGGCTCGCGCTCTCGTCGGCGCGCCACTGCTGGATCTTGTCCCAGAAGTACTCGGTGAAGCGGTCGATCTCGTGCGCCGGAAACAGCGCCGTGACCTTCGCCCGCACCGCATCGCGGGCCAGATCGCTGCCGAAGAACTCCCACAGGACCTCGTCGAGGGCGCTCAGGTGGCGGGCGCAGAACTCCTCGAAGCGGTCGGCGTCGAGGCGCTCGCGGGCGATCGCGGCGTAGGCGGCGAGCTTCTCGCGGTAGGGAAGGTCGCGGTCGGCGATCTCGTAGTACGGCGCCCAGTCGAGGCAGCGCCGCATGGGCCGCCGGGTGGCCGCGCAGAACAGGCTCCAGCGCAGGAGCGAGCGGATCAGCCACGGGAAGTGGTAGTGCAGGCTCGTCACCTGCGAGTCGGG
Organism: Acidobacteriota bacterium; assembly: GCA_029862975.1. Taxonomy (GTDB): domain Bacteria; phylum Acidobacteriota; class Thermoanaerobaculia; order Multivoradales; family JAHEKO01; genus CALZKB01. Next base: position 1,670 of record JAOTWP010000297.1, on the reverse strand, counting down.
GCAGGCGTTGGCGAAGTCGATCGGATGGAAGACGCCGTCCGATCGCAACGCCTCGCAGGAGTTGAAGTCCCAGCCGAAGAAGGTGTTGATCGTGAGCGTCATGTCGGTCAGGAGCGCCGCTTCCTCGGCGTCGACGAACCCGCGCGCCACCTCGTAGCGGGCGTGCAGCGGCGCCTCGGCGTCGTAGCGCACGAGCCGCACCTGCGGCCCGATCCCGATCCCGCGGACGAAGAGGTCGAACGGCGCCACCGCCTCCTGCAGGTGCATGAGGCGCTTGGCGCTCTCCTCGTACCGGGACCTCAGCTGCTCGTCGCCGTCGATCTTCTGGACGCCGACCCAGGCGCCGCCGTCGTAGGGCTTCATGAAGAGCGGATAGCCGAGCTCGCGGCCCACGACGCCGATGTCGAAGAGCCGCGCGTAGCGCTGGAGCGTCGGCTCGAGGTCGGCGCTCGGCTCGTAGGCCTTCGGCGGCACCATCCAGGTGTCGGGCACCGGCAGGCCGAGCCGCATCATGGCGCAGTAGGTCGTCTGCTTCTCCATCGACTGGATCGACCACGGGTTGTTGAAGACGTAGAGATCGTCCATGAGGACGGCCTTCTTGATCCACTCGCGGCTCGGGTAGTACCAGTGCGTCAGGCGGTCGAGGACGACGTGGTAGGGGCACGGCTGCCGCAAGCGGAAGGGCTCGATCGTCACCCGCTCGACGGCGAAGCGCACCGTGTCGCCGCCGATCGCGAGCGCGAGATCGAGGCGCCGGACGATCTCCTCGTAGCACAGGGGCCAGCAGATGTCGGCCCCCAGCGAGAGCCCGATCCTGCGTGTGATGTCCGCCATCGCCTCTACACCGCCCCTTCCTTCCCGGCCCGCCGCCGCGGCGTGGCGAGGGCGCCGATCATAGCCGAGGCCGGCCTCATTCGTAGACCATCCACAGCGGCCCCGGGTAGAGCCACGACAGCCCCTCGCGCAGCCGGTCGCGCCAGTTCTCCCAGTTGTGGCCGTCGCGCGCCTCGACGTAGCGCACGACGGCGCCCGTCTGCTGCAGGAGCGGCACGAGCGACCGGTTCTCGTAGATCAGCGACTCGTAGACCCCGCAGCTGACGAACATCCGCGCCGCCGGCCGCCCCGGGGCGGCCCGGAACCGGCTCATGAACCGGACCACCGGATCGAACAGCGGCCCGCGGCCGTGGCGCTCGCCGAGATCGCTGAAGGCGAACGAGCCGGACTGCACCAGCAGCCGCCCGAAGACGCCCTGGTGGCGCCACGCCGCCGCCAGCGAGGCCACCGCGCCGAAGCTCGCCCCCATGAGGCCGCGGGCCGCCGGCTCGGCAACGAGCGGCAGCTCCTCCTCGAGCCGCGGCAAGAGCTCCGCGGCGAGGAAGGTCGCGTGCCGCGGGTCGTCGGCGTACTCGACGAGGCGCTCGGGCGAGGTGGTCAGCGCCGCCACGAGCGGCGGGATCTCGAGCGCGTCGATCAGGTTGTCGAGCACCGTCGTGAGCGCCGCGAAGCGCACGTAGTCGGCGCCGTCGTGCACGACGAGCAGCGGATAGCGGCGGCGGCGGCGGCGGCGGGCCGGCAGGTAGACCTGGACCGGGCGGGTCTCGCCGAACGCCCGGCTGTCGATCTCGAGATCGAGCAGCGAGCCGCGGCGCACGCGGGCGATCGGCTCCGCC
>JAOTWP010000296.1 GCA_029862975.1 Acidobacteriota bacterium | reverse complement strand
CCAGCCGCAGCATGACGTCGCGCTGGAAGACGGACATCAGCTCTTCGCCGAGCCGCGCCTGCTTCTCGTCGTACTTTTCGTCCGCCAGCTGCTGGAGCGTGGCCGTGAGCTCCTCGATCCCGAGCAGCTCGAGCTCCGGGGCCCGGGCTTTGATGTCGATGTCGAAGTAGGCGAGCATGTCGGTGGCGACCTCGCCCAGCTCCCAGTCCCGGGGGTCGGCCTTCTCGGGGCAGTGGGTCTCGACGACGTAGCCCACGAGGTCGTGGCAGATGGTCCGCACGTACTCGCGGCCCTCCCGGCCGTCGAGGATGTCGCGGCGCAGCTGGTAGATCGCCTCGCGCTGCTTGTTCATCACGTCGTCGTACTCGAGCAGGTTCTTGCGGATCTCGAAGTTGCGACCCTCGACCTGGCGCTGGGCGCGCTCGATCGCCTTCGTGACCATGTTGTGCTCGATGGGCTCGCCCTCTTCCATGCCCAGCTTGCCCATGAGCCCCTTGACCCGGTCGCCGCCGAAGATCCGCATCAGGTCGTCGTCCATCGACAGGTAGAAGCGCGAGGAGCCGGGGTCGCCCTGGCGCCCCGAGCGCCCGCGCAGCTGGTTGTCGATGCGCCGCGACTCGTGGCGCTCGGTGCCGAGGATGTGCAGGCCGCCCGCCGCCAGCACCTCCTGCTTCTCCTCGGCGCACTTCTCCTTGTAGTACGCCAGCGAGCGCTCGTAGGCCTCGGGCTCGCTCTCGGGATCGGCCTCGGCGCGGGCCAGCCCCTCGGGGTTGCCGCCGAGGACGATGTCGGTGCCGCGGCCGGCCATGTTGGTGGCGATCGTGATGGCGCCCTTGCGGCCGGCCTGCGCGACGATCGAGGCCTCGCGCTCGTGGTACTTGGCGTTGAGCACGACGTGGGCCACGCCGCGCCGCTTCAACAGGGCCGAGAGCTTCTCGCTGTTCTCGATCGAGATGGTGCCGACGAGCGCGGGCTGGCCGCGCTCGCTGCAGTCCGCGATCTCGGCGACGACCGCCTCCCACTTCTCCTTCTCGGTGAGGTAGATCAGGTCGCCGCGATCGTCGCGGTCCATGGGGCGGTTGGTGGGCATGACCACCACGTCGAGGTCGTAGATCTCGCCGAACTCCGTGGCCTCGGTCTCGGCCGTGCCGGTCATCCCCGCGAGCTTCTCGTAGAGCCGGAAGTAGTTCTGGAACGTGATCGTGGCGAGCGTCTGGTTCTCGCGCTCGATCTTCACGCCCTCCTTGGCCTCCACCGCCTGATGCAGGCCGTCGGACCACCGGCGGCCCGGCATCATGCGGCCGGTGAACTCGTCGACGATCACGACCTGCCCGTCCTTGATCAGGTACTCGACGTCGCGCTTGAAGAGACTGTGCGCCCGCAGGCCCTGGTTGACGCCGTGCAGGAGGTCCATGTTGACCATGTCGTAGAGGTTGTCGAGCCCCAGCAGCCGCTCGACCTTGGCGACGCCGTCGTCGGTGAGGGCGACGGTGTGCGCCTTCTCGTCGACGAGGAAGTCGCCCGTCGTCGTCTTGCTGCCGTCCTCGTGCTCCGTCTCCTCGCCGCGGGCGAGCTTGGGGATGATCTTGTCGATGCGGTAGTACTTGTCGATCGACTCCTCGGACGGTCCGGAGATGATCAACGGCGTGCGCGCTTCGTCGATCAGGATCGAGTCGACCTCGTCGACGATGGCGTAGGCGTGCGGGCGCTGCACCATCGAGCCGCGATCGAACTTCATGTTGTCGCGCAGGTAGTCGAAGCCGAGCTCGTTGTTCGTGCCGTAGGTGATGTCCGCCCTGTAGGCCGCCTGGCGCTCCAGGTCCCGCATGTCGTGCTGGATGACCCCTACGTCGAGACCGAGGAAGCGGTAGACCTGGCCCATCCAATCGGAGTCGCGGCGCGCCAGGTAGTCGTTGACGGTCACGACGTGGACGCCCTTGCCGGCCAGGGCGTTCAGGTAGACCGGCAGGGTCGCCACGAGGGTCTTGCCCTCGCCGGTCTTCATCTCCGCGATCCGGCCCTCGTGCAGCACGATGCCGCCGGCGATCTGGACGTCGAAGTGCCGCATGGCGACGGTCCGCCGGGCCGCCTCGCGCACGACGGCGAACGTCGGCACGAGCAGGTCGTCCAGCGGCGCGCCGTTCTCGACCTGCTGCCGGAACTCCGCCGTCTTGGCCCGGAGCTGGCTGTCGGTGAGGCGCTCGATCTCCGGCTCGATGGCGTTGACGGCCTGGATCCTCGGCACC
>JAOTWP010000138.1 GCA_029862975.1 Acidobacteriota bacterium | reverse complement strand
TCTTGATCCTGCCCCGAGCGCTGCGCAGGAAGAAGGACCAGGGAGCTCTCGAGCGGCTCGTGCCCAGGGGGCCCGCGCACGCGATCGAGGCGATCTGCCACTACCTCCGCGAGGAGGTGGCCCGGCCGGCGCTCGGCGCGCACACGGATCGCTTCATCAAGTACATCTGGTCGGTGTTCTTCTTCGTCCTCACGCTCAACCTGCTCGGAATCCTGCCGATCGCGCCGGTGACGAGCCTGTTCCATCTCGAGGTCGGCGGCGTCGACCTCCACATCGGCGGTACCGCCACCGCCAACATCTGGGTGACGGCGACGCTGGCCACCCTCACGGTGCTGATGATGGTCGTCAACGGCCTGCGGATCGGCAAGGTGGACTTCCTGAAGCACCTCGTGCCGGGGCCGCTGCTGTTGAAACCGCTCATGCTGGTGATCGAGGTGATCGGCATCGGCGCCAAGGGCTTCGCCCTGGCGATCCGTCTGTTCGCCAACATGGTGGCGGGCCACACGCTCATGGCCGTGCTGCTCGGGTTCATCCTGTCGGCGTTCTCGGTCGGCATCGGCCTGGGGTTCGGGGTCGCGATTCCCGTCGTGCTCGGCAGCGTGGCGATCAGCATGCTCGAGATCTTCGTCGCCTTCCTGCAGGCGTTCATCTTCGCGTTCCTGACGGCGCTGTTTCTCGGCCAGTCGGTGAACGTGCACCACGATGACCACCACGGGGAGGCGCACGCCTAGGTCGTAGTCCAAGCCGTACTCATTTCGCCATGCCCGACACGCGGGGCATTCGGGCCGTGAGGCACACCGCGATGGCGATTCAGCAAAGGAGAGTCGATCCGCGCGACCTCCAGAACCTCGACGAGAGGACTTGAAATGGATAAGAAGGTTTCCAAGATCGCGTTGACGATGATGGTGGTCGGCCTTGCGCTGCTGTTCGTCCCCGCGGCCGTGGCGCAGGAAGCTGCCACGGACGCCGCCGCGACCGGCGGCACCCTGCTCTCGGCGGACGGCGCGGGCCGGCTCGGCGGCGCCATCGGGGCCGGCCTGGTCGTGATGGGCGGAGCCGCGGGAATCGGCCGCATCGGCGGCAGCGCGGTCGAGTCCATGGCGCGTCAGCCCGAGGCGGCCGGCCAGATCTCGACGGCCATGCTGATCACGGCGGCGCTGATCGAGGGCGCGACGCTCTTTGCCGTCGTGGTGGCCTACCTGGCGCTGGGGTAGGCATGCGTCGACACGGGATTCTCGCGTGCGCCGTCCTGTTCCTGACGGCCGGGGCCGCGGCGGCGACGGAGGCCGAGGGCGAGCTCAACATCTTCGCCGGCGACATCGGCAACATGATCTGGACCGTGCTGATCTTCGGTCTGGTGCTCTTCGTCCTCGGCAAGTTCGCCTGGGGCCCGCTGCTCGCGACCCTCAACGACCGCGAGAGCTTCATCCGCGACTCGCTCGCGCAGGCGAAGGAGGACCGCGAGGCGGCGGCGGCGCGGCTCGCGGAGTACACCGCGAAGCTCGAGGAAGCGCGCGCCGAGGCTTCGGCCATCGTGGCCGAGGGGCGGCGTGACGCCGAGGTGGCGAAGGCGAAGATCGGCGAGGAGGCCCGGCACGAGGCCCAGACGCTGCTCGACCGCGCGAAGCGCGAGATCGAGGTGGCGAAGACGACCGCCATCCGCGAGCTCTACGAGCGGAGCGCGTCCCTGGCGATGGACGTCGCCACGCGGGTGCTGCGGCGCGAGGTGTCGGCCGGCGACCACGAGCGGCTGATCGCCGAGGCGCTCACCGAGATCGGCGACCGCGACCTGAACTGAGAGCCGCGGCGGGCGACGGAACCGACGACGAGCGGAAGAGACGACGAGCCGGAAGAGACGAACGAGCCGGAAGAAGACGATGATCCGGAAGACACGATGAGCCGGAAGACGGACCAGCCGGAAGAGACGATGAGCCGGAAGACGGACGATCGCGAGCTGGCGCTGGCCCGGGTCTACGCCGAGTCGCTGTTCGCCCTCGCCGAGGAGCGGGGCGCCGCCGACGAGGTGGCCGGCGAGCTCACCGACCTGGTGGCGGTGATGGAGCGCGACCCCGACCTCGGGGCCTTCTTCGCGAGCCCCCTCGTCGACCGGGCGGGGCGCCGGAAGGTGCTCGAGGCGAGCCTGCGGGGCGCGGCCAGCGATCTCGTGGTCGACACCCTGCAGGTCATGAACTCCAAGGGGCGCCTGGCGTTCGTGCCGGCCCTGGCGGCGGCCTACGGCGACGTCCTCGACGAGCGGCGCGGCCGCGTCGACGTCGCCGTGACGACCGCCGTGGAGCTCTCAGAGCCCTTGTGGCGGCGGCTGCGGGAGACGCTGGGGCGCGCCACGAAGCGCGAGGTGCGCATCGTCGTGACGGTCGACCCTGGGATCCTGGGCGGCGTCATCGTCTCGGTGGGCGATCGCAAAATCGACTACAGCCTGGCGGCGGACCTGCGCCGGCTGGACCATCAGCTGCGGGAACGCGCGACGCACGAGATCCACGGCGCGACTTGAGAGGGAGCCCGAGATGAAGTTCAAGGTGGACGAGATCTCGTCCGTCATCACCGAAGAGATACGCAACTACCGCACGCAGGTCGACCTCTCCGAGGTCGGGCGCGTGCTCGAGGTGGGCGACGGCATCGCCCGGGTCTACGGTCTCACCAACGCCATGTCGAGCGAGCAGCTGCAGTTCGCCAACGGGGAGTTCGGGCAGGTCTTCAACCTCGAGGACAGCTCGGTCGGCGTCGTCATCTTCGGCAACTACCTCGACATCAAGGAGGGCGACGAGGTCCGGCGCACCGGCGAGCTCCTGTCCGTGCCGTGCGGCGAGGCGATGGTCGGGCGCGTGGTCGACCCGCTGGGCCGCCCCCTGGACGGCCTGGGAAACATCGAGACGCCGCACCGCCGGCCCCTCGAGTTCAAGGCCCCCGGCATCGCCGCCCGCCAGCCGGTGAACGAGCCGCTGCAGACCGGCATCAAGGCCATCGACGGCATGATCCCCATCGGCCGCGGCCAGCGCGAGCTCATCATCGGCGACCGCAAGACCGGCAAGACGGCGATCGCGCTCGACACGATCGTCAACCAGAAGGGCAACGGCGTCATCTGCGTCTACGTCGCCGTCGGGCAGAAGGAGTCGACGGTGGTCTCCGTCGTCGAGAAGCTGCGCGAGCTCGGGGCGATGGACTACACGATCGTCGTCGCCGCCTCCGCGTCGGATCCCGCGCCGCTGCAGTACATCGCTCCCTACGCCGGCGCCGCGATGGCCGAGTACTTCATGTACAAGCAGGGCGCCCCCACCCTGGTGGTCTACGACGACCTCTCCAAGCAGGCCCACGCCTACCGTCAGCTCTCCTTGCTGCTGCGGCGTCCGCCGGGCCGCGAGGCCTACCCCGGGGACGTCTTCTACCTCCACTCGCGGCTGCTCGAGCGCTCGGTCAAGCTGCGCGACGAGTACGCGCTCGTCCCCAAGGACACGCCGGAGGACAGCATCGACCGCTCGCTCGCGTACAGCGACTTCGATCCCGGCAGCGGCCACGGCCCGGACGACCCGGCGGGCATCTTCCACCGCCCGGAGGGCCGCGAGCGCGCCGAGGCGGCGCTGGCGGCGGGGCTGGCCGACACCCACCGGCTCCACAAGTTCCCCGACAGCGGCGGCTCGATGACGGCCCTGCCGATCATCGAGACCCTCGAGGGCGAGGTCTCGGCCTACATCCCGACCAACGTGATCTCGATCACCGACGGCCAGATCTTCCTCGAGCCCGATCTCTTCTTCGCCGGCGTGCGGCCGGCCGTCAACGTCGGCATCTCGGTGTCGCGGGTCGGCGGCAACGCCCAGATCAAGGCCATGAAGAAGCTCTCCGGCACGCTGCGCCTCGATCTGGCAGCCTTCCGCGCCCTCGAGGCCTTCGCCCAGCTCGGCACCGAGCTCGACGCGGCGACCCAGAAGCAGCTCGATCGCGGCCAGCGCATGGTCGAGCTCCTGAAGCAGCCCCAGTACGGTCCGTTCGCGGTCGAGGAGCAGGTCGTGTCCGTCTTCGCCGGCACCAAGGGGTTCCTCGACGACCTCGCCGTCTCCCGGGTGCCCGCCTTCGAGAAGGAGCTCCTGGAGCACTTCCGGCACGAGTTTCCGGAGGTTCTCGAGGAGATCGCCGGGAAGCGCGAGATCTCCGACGCGCTGGCCGCGACGATGAGCAAGGTGATCGCCGACTTCAAACAGCAGTTCGCGAGCTGAGCCGCGGCGCCTGATAGCCCGAGAGCGTCCCCCACCGAGAGTCCGTCATGGCCAACCGCAGAGTCCTCGTCAAGCGCCGCAAGGCGACCCGCAACATCCGCAAGATCACGCGGACGATGCAGCTCATCGCCACGGCGCGGTTCCAGGCGGCGTTCCAGCGGGCGATGGCGAGCAAGCCCTACACCGCGAAGCTCGAGCGGCTGATCGAGGGGCTGGCCCGCGCCGCCACCGGCCTCGAGCACCCCCTGATGAAGGTCCGCGAGGACGTGCCGCGCGAGGCGCTCCTGGTGGTGACGTCCGACCGCGGTCTGTGCGGCGGCTACAACGCCAACGTGCTGCGGCAGGTCGCCGAGCACCTCGACGGCCGCGCCGCCGAGGGCGTCGAGACTGCCGTGACGATGGTCGGCAAGAAGGGCACGAGCTACTTCAAGTACCGCAACCGCCCGCTGGCCGAGGTCGTCAGGGGGATCGGCGACACGCCGCGCTTCGAGCAGGTCGAGCCGGTGGCCAACGGCCTCATGGCGGCCTTCGGGAGCGGCGAGATCGCGGCCCTCCACGTCGCCTACATGAAGTTCCTGTCCGCCGGCAAGCAAACCCCCGTCGTCGAGCGGATCCTGCCGCTCTCCTACGAGCCGGCGGCGGGGGAAGCGCCCGCCGGCGAGGTGCTCTACGAGTTCTCGCCCGGCCCCGCGGAGCTGCTCGGCGAGCTCCTGCCGGCGGCCGTCCGGGTGCGCCTCTTCCAGGCCTTCACGGACGCGGCGGTCAGCGAGCAGGTGGCGCGGATGGTGGCGATGAAGGCCGCCACCGACGCCGCGGAAGACATGATCAAACGCCTGACGATGCAGTACAACCGTGCGCGCCAGACCCAGGTGACGATGGAGCTGCTCGACATCGTGGGCGGCGCCAACGCGCTCGCCTAGGAGTCTCGAGGCGGCGCGCCAGCAGAAGAGATAGGAAACGGAACCATGGCAGACGCAAGCAGCGGCAAGGTCACGCAGGTCATCGGCTCGATCCTCGACGCCCAGTTCCCGGAGGATCGGCTGCCGAAGATCTACAACGCGCTCAAGGTCGACGTCCAGCGCACGGTCCTGGGGGAGACGGTGGCCGCGACGCTGTGGTGCGAGGTCGCCCAGCATCTCGGCGGCGGCCACGTGCGCGCCGTGGCCCTCGATTCCACGGACGGCCTGCGGCGCGGCGCCGAGATCTTCGACACCGGCAGTCCGATCACCGTGCCGGTCGGCGAGGAGACGCTCGGCCGGGTCTTCAACCTCGTCGGGGACACGATCGACGACCGCGGCCCCATCAAGACCACCGCGCGGCGTCCGATCCACCGCGAGCCGCCCGAGTTCGACGAGCTGTCCTCGCGCACGGAGATGTTCGAGACCGGCATCAAGGTCATGGATCTGCTCTGCCCGCTCGTGCGCGGCGGCAAGGCCGGCCTCTTCGGCGGTGCCGGGGTCGGCAAGACCGTCATCATCCAGGAGCTGATCGCCCGCCTCGCCCGCTTCCACAGCGGCTATTCCTGCTTCGCCGGCGTCGGCGAGCGCACCCGCGAGGGCAACGACCTCTGGCTCGAGATGCAGGAGGCCAAGATCGGCGACACCGGCAAGCGGGTCATCGACCAGACCGTGATGGTCTTCGGCCAGATGAACGAGCCGCCGGGCGCGCGGCTGCGGGTGGCGCTCTCGGCGCTCACCATGGCCGAGCATTTCCGCGACCAGACGGGGACCGACACGCTGCTCTTCATCGACAACATCTTCCGCTTCACCCAGGCGGGCTCGGAGGTCTCGGCGCTGCTCGGCCGCATGCCTTCCGCCGTCGGCTACCAGCCGACTCTCGGCACCGAGATGGGCGAGCTGCAGGAGCGCATCACCTCGACCAAGAGCGGCTCGGTGACCTCGATCCAGGCGATCTACGTGCCGGCGGACGACTACACGGATCCGGCCCCGGCCACGGCGTTCACCCATCTCGACTCGACGGTGAACCTCGAGCGCTCGATCTCCGAGAAGGGCATCTACCCGGCCGTCGACCCGCTGGCCTCCTCGAGCCGCATCGTGTCGCCGGAGTTCCTCGGCGAGAAGCACTACCGGGTGGCGCGCAAGGTGCAGCAGATCCTGCAGCGCTACAAGGACCTCCAGGACATCATCGCCATCCTCGGCGTCGACGAGCTGTCCGAGGAGGACAAGATCATCGTCCGCCGGGCGCGCAAGATCGAGCGCTTCCTGTCGCAGCCCTTCTACGTCGCCGAGCAGTTCATCGGCATCTCGGGCATCTACGTCAAGCTCGAGGACACGATCCGCTCCTTCGACGAGCTCTGCGAGGGCCAGTGGGACCATCTGCCCGACAACGCGTTCATGTACGTCGGGGCGATCGAGGAAGCGGCCCGGAAGGCCGAGGACGAGGCCGCATGAGGGCTCGGGGCTGATGGCCGAAGCGAAGACCTTCGAGCTCGCGGTGGTGACGCCGGAAGCGGCGGTGCTCGACACCGAAGCCACGTTCGTGGCCCTGCCGGCCCACGACGGCGAGATCGGCATCCTGCGCGACCGCGCGCCGCTGGTCGTCAAGCTCGACGTCGGGCTCCTGCGGGCCGAGACGGCCGCCGGCGCGATCAGGCTCTACGTCGACGGCGGCTTCGCCGAGATGGTCGGCAACCGCCTGACGGTGCTGACCGAGGACGCCAGGGACCCGGCCGCGCTCGATCGCGGCGCGGCCGAGCGCCGGCTGGCGGAGGCCCGGGCGATGACGGCCGGCGACGAGGCGGCCCACGCGGCGCGCGAGAAGGCGCTGCGGCGGGCCCGCGTGCAGCTCAAGCTCACGGCCGGCTAGCGGCCTCCGCGGTCTACTGCAGGACGGTGCGCGAGTCGCTCAGGCGATCGGCCAGGGAGCGGCCGCTGAGCGCCACGAGCGTTCCCAGGCCGAGGGTCGCGGCCGTCAGGAGCAGCGCCAGCCAGCGGCGCACGGCCTGAGGCAGCGACAGCGGCTCGTCGTTCAGGCTGCGGGCGCGCAGGCCTGCCACGGCCATCCCCGGCGTGTTGCCCCAGAAGGCCAGGGGCACGACGTGGTAGAGAAACGAGAAGAGCAGGAGCACGATCGCCAGCGGCATGGCGTGCCGCGAGCCCACCGCGACGCCCAGCGCCGAGCTGCCGCCGACGAGGATCCCGAGCAGCGCCGCGTGCACCATCAGGTCGATGATGCCGGCGGCGAGCCGCGGCCCGAGGGTGGCCGGCTCGGCCGGGGTGGCGGCCGGCGGGGCGGGCGAGCGGTCGGGGTCGAGGCTCAGGATCTCGACGTCGATCTCGTCGTCGCCGTCGGCCCCCGGCCCGGCCCCGGGGTCCGCGGTCTCCGGCTCGGCGGCGGATCTCCCGGGCGGCCGATCGAAGAGCGGGAGCTCCAAGGGATCGTCGCTCATCGCCATGGCCTCACCGACAACGGCCTCATCGAAACGGCAGGTACTTGACGAAGATCCGGTAGAGCAGGTCCGCCGGCCGCTCGCTGTAGACCCGGCTGAAGCGCAGCAGGCGCTCGACCTCGGCGTCGGACGGGTCGAGCTCCACGGCGCGCTCGAGCTTCGCCGCGGCGGCGGGCGCGTCGCCCCGTTGCAGGTCGCGCACCCCGAGGTTGAAGTACGAGTCCACCATGAGCCGGACGACGTCCTTGTCCTCGGGGTTCGCGGCGTGGAGCTGCCAGAGGTCCGGTAGCACGAACTCCCAGTCGCCCTGCCGGAAGAGCTCGATCTGGGCCTCGAGACCGGCGAGGCGCTGGCCGACCTCCGTGCGCAGCAGGCGATCCTCTTCGGCGAGCGGCGCGATCTGCTCGGCCCGGGCGTAGTACTCTTCGGCGCGCAGGTACTCGCGCCCTTGCCGCGCTTCGTGCCCCCGGGACACGAGCTCGTCGCGCCGCGCGAGGTCGGCCGCGGTCGGGCCGGCGGGCTCGTTCGGCTCCTCCTCGACCGGCGCGCGCCACTGGGCGATGAGGCCCTGCGCCTCGGCGTACTGGGGATGGTCGCTGGGCAGCTGCTCGAGCTGGGTGAGCGCCATCGCCGTCCGGCCCGCGGCGTGGAGCCTGCGCGCCCGCTCCAGCGCGTCGACCTGCGCCACCGGGGCCGCCGCGTCGGAGTTCGGGAAGAGGTCGTCCCGTTTGAGGTAGAGCCAGCCGAAGACGGCCGCGAGCACGAGGACGCCGAGGCTGGCGAGGGCGAGAAAGCGGCGGTTGGCGAGCAGTTGGCGTCCCAGCCGCGGGGCGGCCGCGGGGCCGGCGGCGCGCCTGCGCTCCCCGCCCCCGGCGGGCCTCGAGGGCGGCGCCGGAGCCGGCTCGAGGTCTTCGGAGGGCGGCTCGAGGTCGGGCGGCGCGAAGACCTCGACGTCGCCCGAGGCCGTGTCCATGGCGCCGGAAGGGGCGCCGGAGGGGGTGCCGGCGGGGGCGGCGGCGACCTCGGCGGCGTCCATGCGCCTCAGGTAGTCCTGCGCCCTGAGGTGCGAGGGATCGATCGCGAGGACCTTCTCGAACTGCTCCCGCGCCTTGTCGGTCGTTCCCAGCTCCCACAGCGACACGCCTTCGTGGAACGCCTCTTCGAGCTGGCGCTGGCTCTCCGCCTTCAGCCGCCGCGCCTCCTGGATGCGGGAGTTGGCCTCGACGTGATCGATGTCGATGAGGAAGATCCGGGACCAGGAATCGATGGCGTCCTGGTACTTGCCCCGCTCGAGAGCCTGCTGGCCCTCGGCGAGGAGCTCGGCGATCCGCTCGTTCGGCTCGTCGACCTCGCGGGCTTGCAGCGTGCGCGGCAGGCCGGGGTGGGAGGGATCGAGGGCGCGGGCCTTCTCGATCGCGGTGGCCGCGTCCGCGCTCCGGCCCTCGCGCTGCGCCTTTTCGGCCGCCGCGAGGAACGAGCGGACGTAGGGCTCGGCCTCCAGGCGCTCGGTCGCCGCCGCCACCATGCCGCGCAGCCCGGGATCGGCGCCGACCCGGCCCGAGTTGTCCTCGGCGAGGCCGAGCAGGGTGCGGAAGTCGCGCCGCTCGAGCAGATCCTCGAACTCGCGGCTCAGGTCGACGGCTGGCTCGTCGGGCTCGTCGAGCCCGTCGAGCCCGAGGTCCGTCCCGAGATCCACCCCGAGATCCGCTCCGAGGTCCGTCCCGAGGTCCGCCCCCGGCGCGGCGGCGGAGTCCGCGTCGCGCCCGCCGGCGGGCTCGGACGCGGCCTCCTCCGCGCCGGCGCCGCCCGCCGCCCCCCCGCTTTCGAGCTGCCGCAGGAGCTCGCGCGCTGGCTCGAAGAGGGGGTCGAGCTTCAGGATGAACTCGCAGCCGAGCGTAGCTTCCAGGACCTTGCCCTGGCTTGCCAGTTGGCGCGACTGGGCGAACGTGCTCTCCACGCGCTGGCGGATCTCTTCCGACAGCTTGCTGTCACCGGGGTAAGTCATTGTGTGGACAGGATTCTGGACGCCGGCCGGGCGCGATCGTAGCACAGCGGGATCGCTCAGGAGGTGTCCCGATCCACGGTCTGATGCCCGGTTGGATGCACCGTTTCCTGCACCCCCGCGGCGCCCGCCCGCAGGCGCTCGAGAAGCGACCCCGGCAGCCCCTCGAAGGAGCCCGACGACATCGTGACGACCACGTCGCCCGGCCGCACGAAGGCGAGCACGCGGGTGCTGAGCGCGTCGATCGTCGGCGCCGCGGCGCTCTCGACGCCGGTGTGCGCGAGCGCGGCGGCGAGCCGCTCGAGGTCGAGGCGCTCGTCCGGGTCGAGACGGTCGCGGTGGAAAAGGGGCGCGAAGAAGACGGCG
>JAOTWP010000137.1 GCA_029862975.1 Acidobacteriota bacterium | reverse complement strand
CCCACCCCGCCCCGAGATTGTTGGCCGCCGAGAACCCGAGCGACCGCCCCGAGACCACCGGATGAACCCGCGGGCTCACCTCGACGATCTCCGGCAGCTCCTCCCGGCAGGCGTTGGCCACCACCACCACGTCGAGCTCCACCCCCTCGCTCGCCAGCAACGACTCGAGACACCGCCCGAGCAGCCGCCGCCCGCGGTGATGCACGATCACCGCGCACACCCGCCCCGCCGCCGCGCCGCTCATCGCGACCCGGCCCCCGATTCGCGGCGGAAGCAGCCGGCGCCCATGCCGCCGAGCCTAGCCCAAAGCACGCACCCGCACCGCCGGGGCGTGGCCCTTCCCGCAACCGGACCATGACGAATGCGCGCTCGCGAAGGTCGGCAGGCTCCCGCGGGCGCCTGGACCATGCCAGTCGGATGGCGCGGCCGGCAAGAGGGTCAAGCTCTAGCCCGAGGCCGCACCCGGCGCGGCGGAAGCGAGGCTCTCCAAGGCGTCAGCGATCGCCACGAAGCACTCTGTGTGGCCGCGCACGATGCTCTTGAGATCCGAGATGTCGGCACGGATCGCATTCTGGCCTCGCTGAAGCTGTTCGACGCCGTTCAAGAGCGCCTCCAACCTGGCGAGAACCCCGTCCTCGTCGCTCATCCCCGCTCTCCTTCTGTCATGGAGTCTAACCTCCGGTGACAGTTGACGGAAGACGGCTGGACGGTTCTTGCAATGCCGCCCTCCTTGCTCGAGCCGCTGCACCTCGTGTCCCTGCCTGCGCCGAAGCGGCTCGGGCGCCGTGGTAAACTGGCGCGAACGGAACCCCGCCGGGGACCTCTCATGAAGCGCCGTCTCGCTCCGTCTCTCCTGCTGCTCGCCTCCCTCGCGGCGGGGTCGGCGGGGGCGACCTCGTACGTGGCGATGAGCGACCGGGCGCTTTTCGAGCAGGCGCCGGCGATCGCGCAGGTCAGCGTGCTGTCGGTGGGGCCAGCGCCCGCGCAGGGGGCGCCGTCGGTGGATTACATCGTCGTCGTGGAGCGGCTGCTCAAGGGGACGATCGCCGGCTCCACGGTCGTCGTGCGGGTCGCCGGCGGGGTGGGCCCGGACGGCTGGGGCCTCGACGTCGTGGGGGCGCCGCGGCTCGGGCTCGGCGACCGGGCGATCCTCTTTCTCGTGCCGCGGCAGGACGGTACCTACGGCATCCTGCACATGATGCTGGGCGCCTTCTACGAGCTCCGGGCCGGCGGCCAGCACCTGGCGCTGCGCGATCTGCAGGACGCGCGCGAGCTGGGGGCCGGCGACGGGTCCGAGCCGGCGGCGCTGCCGCGCGATTTCGATCGCTTCGCGGAATGGCTGGCCGGCGGGGCGCGCGACCCCGGCGGCGATGAGGGGTCCGGCTACCTCGTCGCCGTGCCGTCACGGCGGCTGGAGCGCTTGCAGGAGGCCTTCGCGCTGCTGCGCCACGAGCGCCGCCGCCTGCGCTGGTTCGAGGACGCGGTGGAGTGGCGGCTCGACCGGCGGGCGCCGGACGGCAGCCGCCGGCGGCTCAAGGAGGCGCTGCGGGCCTGGACGCCGGTGGCCGGCCTGCGGCTCGCGTACGGCGGGCGCAGCGACGCCGAGGCCGGGCTCGCCACCTTCGACGGCGTCAACGTCGTCACCTTCGGCGACGCCGGCGAGGTGATCCCCGGGGCCTTCAGCTGCCGCGAGGGCGGGGTCGTCGCCGTCGGCGGTCCGTGGTTCGACCCCGAGGTGACGGCCAAGTCGGAGCCGGGCGCCGCGGGCGCCGCCGCGATCCGCATCCTCGGCGCCGACATCATGCTCAACGACGGCGCCGACTGCCTGCTCGACGGCTTCGAGGAGGTGTCACGGGAGGCGCTCATGCACGAGCTCGGCCACACCCTGGGCCTCGGCTACGCCTGCGGCGACAGCCTCACCGGAATCTGCGCCGGCGACGCCGACGAGTCCGTGATGCGCGCCCTCCTCCCCACCGACGGCCGCGCCCGCCGCCCCGGCGAGCTCGAGCGCCGGCGCCTCGCCGACCCCGACTGACCCCGGGCGCTGCGCGCTTCCGCCCGGCGGCAGCGGCGGGGGCTCTCAGAGAGGATCGAGACCGGCCCGAGCGCGGATCCAGGCCACCTGCCGGTCGAGATACCCCGGGGCGTAGCCCAGGAGGGTCCGCTCCCCGGAGCTCTCGTCGAACAGCAGGATGCCGTGCTCGGCGCCGGGATAGACCTCGATCTCGACGGGGCGCCCCGCGGCTCGCAGGGCCTCGAGGGCGTCGATCGACCAGCCGGTCGGCATGCTCGAGTCCTCGGCGCCGAAGATCCAGAGGCTCGGCACGTCGAGCGACGCCATCGTCGGGACGGGATCGTAGAGCCGGTCGATGAAGGGCACATCCCCCTGCAGCTGCCACCAGGCGTAGAGCCTCACCAGCCACTGCGGCATCGAGGTCGCCGTCAGGAAGCCGACGACGGAGTCGCTGCCGCGGACGGCCTCGAACCACTCCGCGCTCTCCGCGGCCTCGAGAGCCGCCCCGAGCTCGGCCCAGCGGTTCTCGCCGTGGTCGAGGATGCGCCCGGCGATCTCGGCGATCGCGTCGACCTCGCGAATCGCCGCGTCGCCGAAGCCGGCCGCGCGCAGGGCGTGAACGTACCCCCAGCGATCCTCGCCGGTGACCGGCACCATCGGCCCGTAGCCGATGAGCAGGCTCCTGACCTCGGTCTTGGTCGCGGCCAGCGGCGCGATCCACCCCCCCTGGCTGTAGCCGGCGAGGTGGATGTTCCCGGGATCGACCTCGAGCCGCGTGCGAAGCCAGGCGACGGCCGCGGCGACGTCGTCCGAGAGCACGTGGAAGTTCTGGACGTAGCGCCCTGCGGAGGCCCCGGTGCCGCGTTTGTCGAAGACCAGTCCCGCGATGCCGTGGGCGGCCATCAGGTACGGGTTGTAGTAGCTGTCGACGGCGCTCTCCTTCCCCGAGCCGTGCACGAAGACGACGGCGGGGAAGGGACCCTCGCCGGCCGGGAGGACGAGCTTCCCGCGCAGGGCCAGCTCGCCACTCGGAAAGGTCGCCAGGACCTCGGGCAGGGCCAGCCGCTCGCCCCGCTGCTCGCCGGCGGCCGACCGCCAGCGAAGGCCTCTCGGCGGGCCGGAATCGACCGCGCCGAAGGTGATCGTGACCTCGACCGGATCGCTCCCGCTCCAGCCGGGACCCGCCTCGAAGACGAGGTTCCCGGCCGGTCTCAGGGCCCCGCTCTCGCCGCTCATCAGCCGGTAGCGGAGGGTGTCCCCCTCGCGCGGGACGATCATGACCAGGCGGCCGTCGTCGAGCCGGTAGGCGCCCGTGAACCGCGTATCCAGCCCGGCCGCCCCGCAGCTCCGCCACCACACGGCACTCCCGGCGGCCAGAGCCAGGAGCGCCACCCACCAGAACCTGGCCCACCAGAACCTCGCGCGCTTCCGCTCTCCCGGCACTCTCGACATACGACCCCACGCTTCCTCTAGGATGACGCGAGAAGCGCCACGAGAGTTCCACGGACGACGTACCGGGCGCGACCGGCACCGGGGACGCCGTGCTAGCCTCGGCCCTCACGACCGCCTGATCGCGCCATGAAGTGCCGCATCGCCCCGCTCCTGACGCTCCTGGCGGCCCTCGCGGCCGGGGGCGGGCCGGCCGCGGCGGCGGCGCTGCCGGTCGAGGAGCTCGTGCTCGACAACGGGATGCGTTTCCTGCTGCTGCCGCGGCCCGGGATGCCGACGGTCGAGGCCGGCTGGGTGGTCGACGCCGGCTCGGCCGCCGACGGCGAGGGCGCGGCGGGCGCCCATCACCTGATCGAGCACATGATGTTCAAGGGCAGCCGGACGATCGGCGCCGTGGATCTCGAGAGCGAGCTCTACGTGCTCGGGCGGCTCGACGAGGTCGCGGCGCGGCTCGCCGCGCTGCGGCCGCCCGGCGAGCGGCGCAAGGACGACCTCCGGCGCGCCGAGCTCGAGGCCGAGCGGCGCCGCCTGCGAGGCAGGGCGCGGGAGCTCACGCGCCTCGGCGCGTTCTCGTTCGAGTACTCGCGGGCCGGCGCCACCCGGCTCGACGCCAACACGGCCGAAGACATGACGCTCTACTACGTCACCCTGCCGGCCGAGAAGGTCGAGCTCTGGTTCTGGCTCGAGTCCGACCGGCTCGGCGCGCCGGTGTTCCGCGAGCTCGAGCCGGAGAAGGGGGTCATCGCCGAGGAGCGCCGGCTGCGGGTCGCCTCGACCCCCACGGGGGCGGCCGACGAGGCCTTCGACCGCGCGTTCTGGCGCGGCACGCCCTACGCCGGCTCGGCCCTCGGCCGCGACGCCGAGCTGGCCGGCATGGATCGGCCGCGGCTGCGGCGTCTCTTCGAGCGCGAGTACCGGCCCGAGCGCCTGACGGCGGTGCTCGTCGGCGCCTTCGACCCCGCGGCGGTCCGGCGCCTCGCGCCGGCGTACTTCGGCCGCCTGCCGCGAGCCGCGGCCGAGGACGTTCGCGGGGAGCCGCCCGTGGCCCCGGACCGCCGGGCGGAGGAGCGGCTGCACCTGGAGTGCGAGTGCGCCGCGCAGGTCGTCATCCGCTACCCCACCGTGCCGTTCGGCCACCCCGACCAGTTCGACCTGCAGGCGCTCGCCGGCCTGCTCAACGGCCGCGCCGGCCGCCTCCACCGCGAGCTCGTGCTCGGCCGCGAGATCGCCTTCGCGGCCTTCGCGCAGCAGCTGCCGCTGCGCAGGGCCGGCGCCTTCACCGTCCGCCTCGAGGCCAAGGGCGGCACCCCGCTCGCGGAGCTGGTCGCGGCCTGGGACGGCGAGGTCGCCCGGCTCACCGCCGCGCCGCCGCCCGCGGACGAGCTGCGCCGCGCCCAGCGGCGGCTGGCGACCGAGCACCTCGAGCTGCTCAAGGACCCCCACTTCCTGATGCGCCGCCTGCTCGTCTACGCCGGTCTGGGGGACTGGCGGCCGCTGGCGCGCTGGCCCGAGCTCGTGGCCGCGACGGCGCCGGCCGACGTCCAGGCCGCGGCCGGCCGCTACCTGCGGCCCGAGCGCCGCCTCGTCGGCTTCTACGAGCCCGCCGCGGAGGCGCCCTGAGGCCGCTCGCCCGCCGCTGGCCGGCGCTCCTGCTGGCGGCCGGTCTGGCCGCGGCGCCGGCGGGCGGCCAGGAGGCCGCCCCCGAGGATGCCCCGGAGACGCCGATCCCCGTCAGCCCGCGGCTGCTGGAGTTCCCGCCGAGCACCTGGCGGCCGCCCACGGCCGCCGGGAGCCGGGTGGAGCTGGCCGGCGGCGCCACGGCCTTCGTCGTCCACGACCCGACCCTGCCGCTCGTCGACGTCGCGGTGGTGGCCCGGGCCGGCGCCTGGGCCGATCCGCCGGCGGCGCCGGGCCTCGCGGAGCTGACGGCGGCCCTGCTGCGGCGCGGCGGCACCGCGACTCTCGAGCCCGACCGGTTCGACGAGCGGCTCGACGAGCTGGGGGCGATCGTCCGCTCCCAGGCGACGATGCTCTACGGCGTCGCCACGCTGCGCTGTACGTCCGACGTGCTCGACGAGGCCGCCCCGCTCTTCCTCGACATGCTCGAGCGGCCCGGCTTCGACGCCCGGCGGCTCGCCGCCCTGAAAGGGAACCTCCGCGAGAGCATGGCGCGGCGCCAGCTCGACCCACTCGCCGTCCTCGGCCGGGAGTGGGAGTGGCTGATGTTCGGCGCGGGCCACTTCTCCACCCGGCCGCTCCGCGCCGCGGATCTCGACGCCCTCACCGCCCCGGCGCTCGCCGACTTCCACCGCCGTCACTGGCGGCCGGCCAGCTTCTGGATCGCCGCCGGCGGCGACGTCGACGGCGAGCGCCTGCGCTCGCTCTTCGACGCCCGCTTCCGCGACTGGACCGCCGCGGTGGATCCGCCGTCCGCGGCGGCCTGGCCGCCACCGCCCCCGGCCGGCGGCGCGGCGCCCGGCCTCTACCACGTGGCCGCCGACGTCCCCCAGGCCAAGGTGGCGCTCGGCCACCGGGCGCCGTCGCCCCTGCCCACGGTCGAGGAGCGGGTGCGGCTCGAGGTGATGGCCGAGATCCTCGGCGGCCGCGGCGCCATCTCGCGGCTCAACGGCCGCCTGCGCTCCGCCGAAGGCCTGGTCTACCGCGTCGCCGCCCGTCTCGACCCCGGCGACCTGTGGCCGGCCGACTACCGGATCCTCTTCGACACCCGCGACCGCGATCTCCCCCGCGCCCTGGCGGCGGCGCTCGAGGAGATCGACCGGCTGCGCGCCGCGCCGCCCCACCCGGAAGAGCTCGCCACCGTCCAGCGCGAGCTCCTCGCCCGCCGCCGGCAGGAGCTCGACACCGCCGAAGAAGCCGCCGGCTACCTCGTCGAGGACGCCCTCGTGGGCCGCCCGGAGGACTACCGCGTTCGCTACGAAGAGCTGGTCGCAGCCGTCACCGCCGAAGACGTGCTGGCCACCGCCAGGAAGCACCTGCGACCCGACCAGCTGCTGATCCTCGTCGCCGGCCGCTGGCAATCCCTGGCGGGCCCCGCCGACGCCGCAGGCTGGACCGAGCTGGAGCGCCTCGCCGGCCATCGCGCCCACCACCTACCGGATCGCGACCCGCTGACGCTCTTGCCGCTGGACCAGCCGTAGGACGGGCTTTCTCAGGAGATTGCCCGGCTGGGTCATTCGGCAAGCGCAGCCGGAGGATCACTGTGCTCGATGTCGCCTGCCGAGGTCAATGGACAAGAGGATTCTCAGCGCTTCGAAGCCCGCCGGGCTCACTCGGCCACGAGCTCCCGCGCCGCCGCGACGACGTCGGCGGCGTTGGGGAGGAAGTCGTGCTCGAGGGGCGGCGAGTAGGGCACCGGGGTGTCGGGGGCGGTGACGCGCTTGAGCGGGGCGTCGAGATGGAAGAAGAGCTTCTCGGCCAAGAGCGCCGCCAGCTCGCCGCCCATGCCTCCGCGGCGGGTGTCCTCGTGGAGCAGGAGGACGCGGTTGGTCTTGCGGACGGAGGCGGAGAGGGTCTCTTCGTCGAGCGGCACGAGGGTGCGCAGGTCGACGATCTCGGCCGAGATCCCCTCTCTCGCCAGCTCCTCCGCCGCCGCCGTCGCGGTCCACACCATGGCGCCGTAGGTGACGATCGTCAGGTCGTCGCCCGCGCGTCGCACCGTCGCCCGGCCCAGGGGGACGCGGAACTCGCTGCCCACCGGCACCTCCTCGCGCAGGTCCGTGCGGAAGAAGCCGTAGAGCCCCTTCGCCTCGAGGAAGATCACCGGACAGTCCTCGTCGATCGCCGCCAGCAGCAGCCCCTTGGCGTCGCGCGGCGTGGCCGGCGCCACGACCTTCCAGCCGGGGGTGCGCACGAACCACATCTCGGGGCACTGGCTGTGGAACGGACCGCCGCCCAGCAGCGGCGTCCCGGTCCCCGTCGCCCCGCCGTAGGGCAGGCGGACGACGAGCGGCACCTTGCGGCCGTAACGCCAGTGGAGCTTGGCGGCGTTGTTGACGAGGGCGTTGAAGCCCGGGGCCAGGAAGTCGGCGAACTGGATCTCGACGACCGGCCGCATTCCGGCGAGCGCCGCGCCGACGCCGCAGCCGACGATGGCCGACTCGGCGAGCGGCGTGTTGAAGCAGCGGTCGGCGCCGAACTGCTTGGCCAGCCCGCGGGTGACGCCGAAGGCGCCGCCGTAGCGGCCGCCGACGTCCTCGCCGAGCAGGAGGACCGCCGGGTCGCCGGCCATCGCCTCTCGCAGCGCGTCGCGCACGGCCTCGTCGTAGGCCATCCGCTTCGTGAACGCCTCGCCCGTCTCCGCCGCCGCCGGCCGCGACTCCGGGTAGACGGCCGCGCGGTAGACCGCGGGCTCGGGCCACGGCGCCGAAGCGGCGATCTCGGCGGCGGCCGCCACCTGGGCCGCGGCCTCCTCCTCCATGCGCTCGCGCTCCCGGACCGGGACGACGCCTTCGTCCTCGAGCCGGCGGGCGTAGAGCTCGAGGGGGTCGACGGCCTCCCAGGCGGCGCGCTCCGCGGCCAGCTCGTAGCCGGGGATCTTGGCCTCCGCGCTGCCGTGGAAGCGGTCGTCGTCGTGGTGCGCGTGTCCGGAGCGCCGGTAGCTCACCAGCTCGACGAGGGTCGGCCCGGCGCCGAGGCGGGCGCGCTCCGCGGCCCAGCTGACCCCGGCCGCGACCTGGTCCGGGTCGTTGCCGAAGAGCGTCAGGCCCGGGATCCCGTAGCCGATCGCCTTGTCGGCGAAGCGCGCCACCCGCGACTGCTCCTTGACGTGGGTGCCCAGCGCCCACTGGTTGTTCTCGACGACGAAGACGACGTTGAGGCGGCGCACCGCCGCCAGGTTGATCGCCTCGTGCCACTCGCCGAGGCTCGAGCCGCCCTCGCCGATGAAGGTCACGCAGACCCGGTCCTCGCCGCGCAGCGCGCAGGCGTAGGCGACGCCGATCATCGTCTGGGCGCCGATCGCCAGGGGCGCCGCGGGCGGCACCACGCCGTGGTCGAAGTCGCCGGTGTGGAGGTCGCGCCCCCCCACCGGGGTGCCGTCCTTGCCGTATTGGACGAGGATCGGGTGCAGGGGGTCGGGCATGAACATGAGCAGCGCGCCGAGATCGCGGATCAGGGGACAGATGTAGTCGCCCTCGTAGCCGGGCCCCGCCGGGTACGCCGGCGGCCGCCGCAGGCGCAGGGCGGCGCCCACGACGGCCTCCTGCCCCGTCGAGCGGAAGCCCTTCTGCGGCGACGGGTGCTCGCCCCACTTCACGTCCTTGCGGTCGAAGGCCCGCTTGAGATGATCGTCGAGCGCCCGCGTCAGGACCATCGTGCGCAGCATGAGCCGGCGCTCCGCGGGCGCCAGCGACGCCTGGATGCGGCGGCGCTCGAAGAAGCCGCGGATGGCCAGCTCGTAGCTCTGCTGGGTGCGGGCCACGGCCTGCTGATGGGAAAGGCCGGGGTAGAGCTTGACGTCGGCGTACTTCGGGCCGGTGCGGAAGCGGTAGGCGAGGCGGTCGACGAGAGCGGCCTCGAGGGCCTCCTCGCCCTCGGCGGGCGGCAGGTCGCGGATGAGAAACGGCGCCTCGAGGCTCAGGAAGCCGTGGAGGTCCCGTAGCAGGTCTCCCGGCGGGACCTGCCCCGGTGCGTCGGCCGTTTCGGTCATGGCGCCCAAGTATACGGATTCGCCGGCCCGGCGGCCGTGCGCCCGGCCCGGAGCCGGATGCGGCCGGAATAGCCGCCGGCGGACCGGCGTACGCCTTGACGGTGTCGATTTGCTATCCTGCTTGCTTGCGCTCGGCCCCATCCAGCGCTCGCCGCGACGGCGCAGCCACCCGGCACGGCATCGCTCGGCGTTCACCCGAAAGGAGCCTTCCATGTTCAGGCGATTGGGCAACCTCGTACGCGGGTTTCTGAGCCTCTTCATCTCCGGACTCGAAAAGTCCAACCCCCGCGCCCTGATCGAGGCGGAGAAAGAGAACCTGCGCAAGCAGATCGCGCGCTTCAACGACAACCTCGCCAGCCACGCGGGGTTCGTCGAGCGCCTGATGCGGCAGATCAAGAACCTCGAGGCCCAGGAGCGCGACTACGCCGCCAAGGCCGCCGCTCACCTGAAGGTCGGCAACCGCGCCGCGGCGGGGCAGTACGCCCTGCAGCTCAAGACGGTCAAGGAGCAGCTGGACGAGAACCGCATCCAGCTCTCCGCCGCCGAGGAGACCTTCCAGAAGCTCACGAAGTCGCGCGACGTCGCCATCAAGGAGGCCACGGGCAAGATCGAGTCCTTGAAGCGCATGCTGACCGAGACCGAGATGCTCGAGGCCCAGGCCGAGCTGCAGGAGATGGCCTCCGGCATGATCAGCGAGATCGGCGGCTCCGGCGACACCCTCAACCGCGTCGAGGAGTACCTCGAGGAGCGGCGCGACAAGGCCGCCGGACGGGCGCGGGTCGCCGCGACGACGATCGACACCACGGAGATCGAGCTCAAGGACGCCGAGCAGCAGGCGCTGGCCGATCAGGCGCTCTCCGAGTTCGCGGCCGCGTACGGCCTCGAGATGCCGGCCGGCGAGA
>JAOTWP010000024.1 GCA_029862975.1 Acidobacteriota bacterium | reverse complement strand
CCCGGGCGCCGTTGGCGACGGCCGCCGCGACCATCTTGCCGTCCATGCCGGCGTGGGCGTAGACGACGTCGACCCGCGGCAGCGCCGCGACGCCGGCCACCGAGAACGGCGTCTGCTCGGTGTGGGCGTGTACGGGGCCGCGGAAGTACCGCGCCTCGCCGAAGTGGACCGTGCCGATGAGGCCGCGGCCGGGGCTCTGCAGGGTGTCGACCACGGTCGTGTTGGCCTTGACGACGGAGCGCGCGCCGTGGATCTTGTCGTTGGCGACGACCAGGACGCCCTTGCCGCGGGCCCGCGGATCGGCCGCCACGGCCACGGCGTTGTAGAGATTGAGCGGCCCGTCGGCGGACAGCGAGCTCGCCGGCCGCATGGCGCCGGTGAGGACGATGGGCCGGGCGGTGTGCACGACGAGGTGGAGAAAGAACGCGGTCTCCTCGATCGTATCCGTGCCCGAGGTGATGACGACCCCGTCGACCCTCTCTCCGGCCGTCAGCTCCGTGACGCGGGCGGCGAGCTCGAGCCACAGCGCGTCGCCCACGTCCTGGCTGCCGATGGCCGCCAGCTTCTCGGCGCTCAAGTCGGCGAGCTCGCGCAGCTGCGGCACGGCCGCCAGCAGGGCGTCGACCGGCAGCCCGCCCGCGGTGTAGGACGACCCCGTCGCCGACGGCGAAGCGCCGGCGATCGTGCCGCCGGTAGCGAGAATGGCGATGCGGGGCCGGGTCGTCATCGGGTTCGCGCAGGGAGCGAAGGCGGTGCTGGCTGACGTAGTACCTGGCTGACGCAGTGCCCGGGGACGCAACGCCAAAGGGCCCAGAGCCAGGGAATCCAGTGCCAGGGGATGCTATTCGATTCCGGGTGGCGGCGACGAGGCCTCCTCCGGGAGAGGGGCGTTGTCGACTTCCATGGAGCGCGGGAGACCACTGGCTGACCCGCGGGGGCGCGGCAGACGCACGGTGTAGGCTCGGACGATGGCGAGCGGTAACGAAGCCGCCGGCCGCCTGGTGAGTTGGGAGCCGCCGCCGCCCGGCGAGCGCCGATGAGCGCCGGAACGCCCGGCCGGCGGGCGGGGACGGGGGGGCGGCTCCTGCTGCTCGGCTGCTCGATTCTCCTGGCGCTTGCCGCCGGCGAGATCGCAGCGCGCCGGCTGGGGGTCGACCCGCACCCGGCGCTCCACTACCGCTTCCATCCGCGCTACGGCTGGACGATCGATCCCGCGCTCCCGGACCTGGACAACCTGCAGCCCTCGGGCTTCCGCACGCCCCCGCCCGACCCGGCCGCCGGCTCCCGAACCGGGCCGCGCGTGCTCCTGCTCGGGGACTCCTTCACGGTGGCGGTCGAGCTTCCCTGGCGGCGCAGCTTCGCCGGCATCATGGCGGCCGATCTCGACGGGCGCGGCGGCGCCCTGGCGAGCCTCGCGGCCGGCGGCTGGGGCACGGCCCAGGAGTACCTGGCCCTGCTCGCGGAGGGCCTCGCCTGGAAGCCCGACGTCGTCGTTCTCCAGGTCTTCCCGTTCAACGACGTCTGCAACAACGGCGTGGCCATGGCCTGGACCTGCTCCTGGCAGGACCATCTGCGGCCCTACTTCGTCGCCGGAGCCGGCGGGCTCGAGCCGACCTGGCTGCATCCGCTCCGCGGCCGCGCCCGCGCCGCCTCGAGGCTCTTCGGCCTGCTCGACCGCCTGGCGTGGGCGCGGCGGCTCGGCCCGCTCGGCGACACGCGCGCCGACTTCGTCCGCCGTACCCGCGAGTTCACCCGCCGCAACGGACGCCGCATCGGCCTCGAGCACGAGGGTCAGCTCTACTCCCTCCTGCCCGCCGCTTCCCAGCCGCCGGCCGTGCGCCAGGCCTGGGAGATCACCGAGGCGCTCTTCGGCGCCGTGCACGCCGAGCTCGCGGGCCGCGGCATCCCGCTCATCGCCGTCGTCATCCCGTTCAGCAAGACGTTCGCGCCGGAGTGGCCGGCGTACCGGCGCCACCGACCGCCCGCGATGGAGCCCGATCACGCGACGCGCCGCAGCGAGGCGGCCTTCGCGCGGCTCGGGGTTCCGGTCGTTTCCGTCCGCCGCCGAATAGAGGCGAGCGGCCTCGTGGCGAGCGAGCTCTTCAACCGCCGCAACCGCCACCTGAGTGCCGCCGGCCATCGCTGGACGGCGCGCTGGATCCTCGACGAGCTCGAGGGCGCCACGGCGGCGCGCTGACGGTTTAGACTGGGGACGCGATGGAACGACGGCGACCCATCGTCGGCGTCATGGGCTCGGGAGCGCAGCCCCACGAGGCGCGCGCCCGGGAGGTGGGGGCCCTCGTCGCGTCCGCCGGGGCCAACCTCCTCACCGGCGGCGGCGGCGGGGTGATGGCGAGCGTGAGCCGCGCCTTCGCCGAGCATCCCGGACGCCTTGGAGTGGTCATCGGCGTCCTGCCCTGCGATCCGGCCGATCCGTTGTGCCGGCCGCGCCCCGGATACCCGAACCCGTGGGTCGAGGTCGCCATCGCCACCCACCTGCCCTTCAGCGGCATGAGCGGCCGGGAGCCGCTGTCGCGCAACCACATCAACGTGCTGTCCTGCCAGGCGATCCTCGTGCTGCCGGGCGGCTCGGGCACGGCCAGCGAGGCCAGGCTGGCGCTGCGCTACGAGAAGCCGATCCTCGCCTACCTCGATCGCGACGAGATGCCGCAGCTGCCGGAGGAGATCCCGGCGACGACGGACTTCGCCGCGGTGCGCGACTTCCTCGACCGCGCCCTCGCCCCCTGACCCTGCGGAACGTCCCCAGGTCGAGGACGATCCGTCAGCCCGCGACGATCCGCCACACCTGGGCGACGACGAAGCAGACGGCGAAGCCCAAGGCCACCGGCAAGAGCGCCGAGACGGCCGTCCACTTGACGCTGCGGGTCTCCTTCCAGATCGTGTAGATCGTCGTCGAGCAGGGGTTGTGGATCAGGCTGAAGAGCATGAGGTTGACGGCCATGAGCAGCGTCCAGCCGCCGGCCGCCAGCAGCGCCGCCGTGCCCGCCGAGTCGAGCTCGAACATGACGCCGTCGCCGGCCCCGACGCCGCTCGTTCCGGTGACGAGGACCGTGAGCATGAGGATCGTCGGGATGACGATCTCGTTGGCCGGGATGGCGATGACGTAGGCCAGGAGGATCACGCCCGACAGGCCGAAGAGCCAGCCGAAGCCGTCCATGCCGTGGATCGCGTACTCCGCCAGGCTCGTGCCGCCGGGCCTGACGTTGGCGAGCAGCCAGATGGCGGCGCCGGCCGGCGCGGCGAAGACGACGGCGCGCCAGAGCACGATGGCCGTGCGGTCGATGAGCGAGGTGTAGATGGTCCGCAGGATGCGCGGCGGCCGGTAGGGGGGCAGCTCCAGGTTGAAGACGGAGACCTCGCCGCGCAGCACCGTGCGCGACAGGAGCCACGAGACGGCGAAGGTGAGCGCCACGCCGAGCACGGCGATCGTCACGACCGACAGGGCCGAGATGAGGCCGGCGAGATGGGCCGGCACGAGGCCGCCCACGAAGATCGAGGCGATGAGGATCTGGGTCGGCCAGCGGCCGTTGCACAGCGCGAAGTTGTTGGTGATGATAGCGATCAGGCGCTCGCGCGGGCTGTCGATGATCCGGGTCGAGACGATGGCGGCGGCGTTGCAGCCCCAGCCCATCGCCATCGTCAGGGCCTGCTTGCCGTGGGCGCCGACCCGCTGGAACATGCGGTCGAGGTTGAAGGCGACCCGCGGCAGGTAGCCGAAGTCCTCGAGCAGCGTGAAGAGCGGGAAGAAGATCGCCATCGGCGGCAGCATCACCGCCACCACCCAGGCGGTGGCGAGATAGACGCCGTCGACGAGCAGCCCGTCGAGCCACCAGGGGGCCGCCAGCGCCGCGGCCGCGCTCTTGAGCAGCGGATGGACCTTGTCGATCAAGAGCGTCGCGAGCATCGAGGACGGGACGTTGGCGCCGGCGATGGTGATCCAGAAGACCGCGGTGAGGAGCGCCAGCATGAGGGGGAAGCCGAAGGCGCGGCTCGTCACGAGGCGGTCGATCGTCCGGTCCCAGTCGAAACGGGGCTTCTCGCCGGTCCGCGTCACGGCGCGGTCGGCGAGCCGGGCGGCCTCGGTGTAGACGCCTTCCATGAGCTTCTGGTGGAAGTCCTTGCCGACCTGCCAGCGCAGCTTGCGCGCCGCCGCGAGCACCGCCGGCCCGGCCTGCGAGCTCGGAGCCGGCGCCGCCCCGGCCGCCGTTGCCAGGCCGGAGCCGATCTGGTGATTCAGGTCCCGCAGCTCGCCGAGCGCCCCGCTGCGCACGGCCTCGGCGATCTTGGCGTCCCCGTCGAGCAGGCGCAGCGCCGCCCAGCGGGCGTTCGGCAGCCCCGGAAAGGCCCCCTCGACCTCCGTGGCGAGCCGGCCGACCGCCTTCTCGAGCGACCGCGAGCGGCCGCCGACGCGGCGCGGCCTGGCGGCCGTGCGGCCGGAGGCGACGTCGGCGATCGCCTGGTTGAGCTCCTCCAGCCCCTCGCCGTAGCGCGCCGCGGTGCCGACGACGGGCACCCCCAGGTCGCGGGCGAGGCGGCGCTCGTCGACGGCGAGCCCCTTGCGCCGGGCTTCGTCCATGAGGTTCAAGCAGACGACGGCGCGGTCCGTGATCTCCAGCACCTGGAGCACGAGGTTGAGATTGCGCTCGAGGCGGGTCGCGTCGACGACGATGACGGTCACGTCCGGCCGTCCGAAGAGGAGGAAGTCGCGGGCGATCTCCTCGTCGAGGCTGGCCGACAGGAGCGAGTAGGTGCCGGGCAGGTCGACGAGCTTGTAGCGCTCGCCGGAGAGCGAGAAGCCCCCCTCGGCGCGCGCCACCGTCTTGCCCGGCCAGTTGCCGGTGTGCTGGCGCAGGCCGGTCAGGGCGTTGAACACCGTGCTCTTGCCGGTGTTCGGGTTGCCGGCCAGGGCCACGACGTAGTCGTAGTCCTCCATGTCGACGCCGAGCTTGACCAGGTTGGCGGCGTTGTGGACGGGACAGGTGGCGCAGTTCTCGGGGCTGGGCTGGCTCATCCGTGGCTCTCTCTCGGGGTTTCCTGGCGCAACTCGCGGGACCTAGGCGAGACGCTCGACCTGGACCTGGTCGGCCTGCTCGCGCCGCAGGGCGATGACGGCGCCGCGGATGGCGTAGCCCGTCGGGTCGCCGCCGGGACTGCGCAGCTCCGCCTCGACCTCGGTGCCCGGAATGAGGCCCAGGTCGAACAGACGGCGGCGCTCCGCGCCGCGCAGCGCCGGCGCCAGCGCCACGACCCGGCCGCGCTCGCCGATGGCCAGGCCGGACAGGCGCTCGAACGGCCCCGCCATCTCCTCTTCCTGCGGCAGGGGCAGCACCGAAAGGTTGGCGGCGAGAACCGGCGCCAGGACGTGCTCCTCGGCGTCGGCCTCGAAGCGCACGCGGCGCGGGGTCGACTCGTTGACCCGGACCCGCATGCCGGGGTGCAGCCCCTCGGCGACGAGCTGGGCGTAGATCGCCTCGGGCTCGTCCTCGATGTGGACGATCTCGGCGAGCTCGCCGATCGCAAGCTCGGTCAGCGGCATTCCCCGGGGGGGACCGATCTCGCCGCCGGCGGTCGGAATCGGATCGCCGTGGGGGTCGTGGCTCGGGTGGCCCATCCTCGCCGCCAGGGCATCGGCCTCGGCCGCCGAGGTCGTGTGCTCGAGACGCTCGGCCTCGTTGTGCCAGGCCGCGGGGTCGAGGCCCGTCTCCTCCGAGAGATAGCGCTCCCAGAGGCGATGGACGCGAACGATGCGCAGCGCGTACCGGCGGCCCTCGGCAGTGAGCCGGTAGCCGCCGCCCTCGAGCTCGACGAGCTCCTGCGCCTGCAGCCGGGCCAGGATCTCGGCCGCGCGATTCCCGGAGACGGCCAACGCGCCCGAGACGCTCTGCAGGTTCGCCGCGCGCCCGTTGTACTCGAAGTCGAAGAGGTGCTTGAGCGCGTCCTCGATGGCGACCCGCTCGGTGGCCCGCAACGCCCGCAGGCCGCGCCACAGCCAGCCGCGAACCGGCCACAAGAGCAGCACGGCCACCGCGACCGCGGCGCCGGCCGTCAACAGGGCGATCACTGGATGGGTCATTCGTCGTCCTCCGGGCGTCTCGAGCACTGGTGTCCAGGGCACTGGTGTGCTGGGCACCGGTGTCCTGGGGACTGGCGCGCTCTCGCCGGGCGAGGTACGCGGGCCCGAAACGGATTTTTAGAGTACTCAAAAAATCTCCGCCTGTCAACGCGCCCCTGCGGGCCGATGGTAGGGTCACGACTGCGGGCTCGAGCCCCGATCCGCCGCGAGGCGGGCGGCGCGGGCCCGTCGCCGGGAGACCTGTCATGCGATGCCGACTTGCGGCGCGAAGGATCTGGCCGCTGCTCGCTCTCGCCGCCGCCGCGGCCGCCGCGGCGCCGGGCCACTTCGATCTCCGGGCCGCCGGGCACCGGGACCCGGTGCCGCCCGCTCCCCGCCAGCTCGCCGCCGCGGCGCGGCTGCGCGCCGCGACCGGCGCGCTCGTCACCTGGGACCCCCACCTGGGCGTGGCCCGCTCGCTCTACGACCCGGTCGGCTACCTCACGCCGCCGCGCGACGCCCCGGCCGCCGCCGTCGCCCTCGACTTCGTACGCGGACACCTGGATCTGCTCGGGCTCACGGCCGCCGACGTCGCCGATCTCGAGGTGAGGGCCGCCGTCCCTTCACCGCTCTCGGGAGCGACGCACCTCCACTTTCGCCAGCGCCACGGGGGGCTGCCGGTGTACAACGCGACGCTCTTGGTGAGCGTCAACCGCGACGGACGCGTCCTCGGGGTCGGCGGCACGCCGGCCCCCGACCTGGCGTCGATCGCGAGCCCACCGCGGGCCGTGATCGACCCCGAGCAGGCGGTCGCCCGGGCCCGGGCCCACGTTCGCGAGCAGGGGCTCGAGCCGCGGCCCGACGCCACCGGCGAGCCCGCGGCCATGTGGCTGCCGATCGACGCGGCCACGGCGCGCCAGGTCTGGAACCTGCAGCTGGCGACCGTCGACGGGCAGGCCTGGCTCGACCTCAACGTCGACGCCGAGGACGGGCGCGTCTGGACGCGCTTCGACTGGGTCGCCGACGCCGCCTACCGGGTCTACGCCCAGCCCACGGAGAGCCCCAACCACGCCCAGCCGCCCAACCCTCTGCCGCCGGCCGACGGCCGGACCCTCGAGGTCGACCCGCAAGACGCGACGGCGTCGCCCTTCGGCTGGCACGACACCGACGGCCTTCCCGGTCCCGAGTTCACGATCCCGCGCGGCAACAACGTCCACGCCTACGACGACGGCGACGGGGACAACGCGCCCCCAGCCGTCGAGCCCGAATGCGGACCGCCGCTCGTCTGCGACTTCGCCATCGATCTGACGATGGACCCGACGGCCTACACGGACGCGTCCATCACCAACCTCTTCTACTGGGCCAACGTCGTCCACGACGTCCAGTACCGGTACGGCTTCGACGAGGCGGCCGGCAACTTCCAGGTCAACAACTACGGCCACGGCGGCCTCGGAGGCGACGCCGTGCTGGCCGAGGCGCAGGACGGCGCGGGCGCCAACTTCGCCACCCCGCCGGACGGCTTTCCGCCGCGCATGCAGATCGGCATCTTCGACTTCACCGACCCCCGCCGCGACGGCGTCCTCGACGCCGGGATCGTCGTCCACGAGTACGGCCACGGGATCTCCAACCGCCTGGTCGGCGGGCCGGCCAACGTCTCCTGCCTCACCAACGCCCAGCAGCCCGGCGAAGGGTTGAGCGACTGGTGGTTTCTCGCCTACACCGCGCAGCCGTTCCACACCGGCGAGACGGTCCGCGGCACCGGCACCTACGTGCTCGGCCAGCCCGTCGACGGCCCGGGCGGGCGGCCGCAGCCCTACAGCACCGACCCGGCGGTCAACGACTACACCTACGAGAGCATCGCCGGCCTCTCGATCCCGCACGGCGTCGGCTCGGTGTGGGCGCAGGCCGCCTGGGAGGTCTACTGGGCGCTCGTCGACCACCACGGCTTCGACCCCGACCTCTGGGACGCCCTCGGCGGCGCGGGCAACCAGCGCATGATGCTCTACGTCAACGAGGGCCTCGAGAACACGCTGTGCAACCCGGCCTTCACGGACGTCCGCGACGGCTTCATCCAGGCCGCCATCGACCTCTACGGGGGTGAGGACGTGTGCCGCATGTGGCTGGCCTTCGCCGCTTTCGGGCTCGGCATCGACGCCGTCAGCGGCGGCCCGAACTCGACGACCCCGATCAACGGCTTCGCGGTCCCCGCCGAGTGCGAGCCGGCGATCTTCGCGGACGGCTTCGAGAGCGGAGACACCTCGGCATGGTCCGCGACCGTCCCCTGACCTGCCCCCTTCCCGGTCGGCTCGCTCAGGGCCGCAGGATCGACGCGGCCGGCGGGCCGGAGCCGCGGCCGTGGAGCTCGTGCCAGATCTCCGAGGGCAGCGAGAACCAGCGCAGGTGCTCGAACTGGGCGGGGAGCTCCTCTGCCGGCGGGCACTCCACCTGGTCGGCGGCGGCGGCCGCGGCGACGATCCGGTCGGCCTCTTCGAGGTAGTGGTCGAAGGCCGGCGCCGGGGAGACCGGCCGCGACGCCGCGTACTCGAGACGTCCGGTGTCGTAGGACAGGTCGGCGAGCGCGAGCGGCGGGCGGGCGGCCGCCTCGTGGGCCCAGAGCCCGGTCCGCGAGTCGAAGCGATAGCGCGGCAGCAGCTTCCAGCCGTGGGCCGCGACCCATTCCACCGCCCGCAGGAGGAACTCGACGACCGGCTCGGCCAGGAAGTAGTTGAAGCTGATCCGCACCCAGCCCGGCTTGACCCCCTCGTGGCCGGCCAGGATCTCGCACTCGAACTCGCGGGACGTCTCGGGGTCGATGCCCAGCAGCCGGTGGCCGTAGGGGCCGGCGCACGAGCAGCCGCCGCGGGTCTGGATGCCGAAGAGGTCGCTCAAGAGGGCGACGACGTAGTTGTGGTGCAGGAACCCGCCGCCGTGGCGGACGAGAAACGAGACGATGGGCAGCCGGCGGACCTCCGGGTTGCCGAGGATCCGGAGGTCCGGGTTGCGGCCCCAGACCTCGAGGGCGCGGCGGGTGAACCGATGCTCGCGGGCGTCGATGAGCTCGCTGCCGACGGCCTGCTTGAGCTGGAAGACGAGTCCCGCGCGGATCGACCCGACGATCGCCGGCGTCCCGCCTTCCTCGCGCTCCTCGGTCTCCACGAGATAGCGGTGCTCGCTGGTATTGACGTAGGCCACGGTGCCGCCGCCCGGCACCGCCGGCACGCGGTTCGAGAACAGCCGGCGCTTGGCGACGAGCACCCCCGGAGTGCCGGGCCCGCCGATGAACTTGTGGGGGGAGAGGAAGATCGCCTCCTTGGCCGCCTCCGGTCGCCCGGCGGGATTCATGTCGATCGCCACGTAGGGGCCGGCCGCGGCGTAGTCCCAGAAGGCC
The DNA here is from genome assembly GCA_029862975.1 of Acidobacteriota bacterium. Lineage (GTDB taxonomy): Bacteria > Acidobacteriota > Thermoanaerobaculia > Multivoradales > JAHEKO01 > CALZKB01. The sequence continues at coordinate 28,605 of JAOTWP010000024.1, read as the reverse complement.
AGCGCGCCGCCGCGATGCAGCCGCTCCGTGATGCCCTCGACGTCGGACTCGATCCCGGTGACGTTCGAGGCGGCCGAGAAGCTGCCGATCTTGAGCGGCCGGTCCGCGAACTCGTCGAGCCGCGCCGCGAGCCGATCCTGGTCGATGCCGCCGTCGGCGGCCTCTTCGACCACCACGACGTCGGCGATCGATTCGCGCCAGGGCAGTTCGTTGGAGTGGTGCTCGTAGGGGCCGATGAAGACCACCGGGCGCGCCGCGGCCGGAATCCGCTCCCCGAGAGCCCAGGCGCGGTCGAGGTCGGAGGGGATCCGCAGGTTGAGGACCTCGATCAGCTGGTGCACGGCCCCGGTGGCCCCGGAGCCCGCGAAGAGCACGACGTCGTCCGCCGTCGCCCCGACGGCCTCGCCGATGATCCGCCGGGCCCCCTCGCGGAAGACCGTCGTCTGGCGCCCGGTTCCCGACGACACGGTGTGGGTGTTGGCGTAGAACGGCAGCACCTCGTCGCGGATGAAGTCCTCGATGAAGGTCAGGGCCCGCCCCGAGGCGGTGTAGTCCGCGTAGGTGATGCGCCGCGGGCCGAACGGACCCTCGATGGCGCGATCCTCGCCGATCACCGAAGATCGGATGGTCTCGAGTAGCTCGTTTCTGGACATCGCTCGCCTGACGGGCCGCGGAGGCACCGGCAGTCTAGGACAGCCGCCCGCGCGCCGCCACCCCCCGGGCGGGGGGCGACGCGACGATTCCGCAGCCGGTGTCGCGGGCGCCGGGCGTCTCACCCTTCTGGGTGACGATCGTGTACACTTCGGTGTGCCTTTGGAGGTGGCGCGATGAAGCTTCTTTCGGTCAGAGACCTCAGGAACAAGTCGGCCGAGGTCTGGAAGAGCCTCGCGACCGAGCGCGAGATGGTGGTGACGTCCAACGGCCGCCCCATCGCGGTCCTTTCCACGGTCACGGAGGAGAACCTCGAGGAGACGCTGGCGGCGATCCGGCGGGCGAGGGCGGTTGCCGCGGTGGCGGAGATCCAGCGGCGGTCGGTCGCGGGCGGCGCGGCAGACATGAGCCGGGACGAGATCGACGCCGAGATCGCAGCCGTTCGGCGGCGCCGGCGGCAACGCCAAGCACGCTCGGAATGAAGATCGTACTGGACACGAACGTCCTCGTGTCCGGCCTGCTGCGGCCCGCGGGTCCGTCCGGGCTGATCGTGCGTCTCGTGGCCGCCGGCGACCTCGTCCTGTGCCACGACGCGCGTATCCTCGGCGAGTACGCGGAAGTCCTGCGCCGCGAGCGATTCTGTTTCGATCCCGACCGTGTGGACACCTTGATGGCACAGATCCGAGCCGAGGGCGTCCCCGTCGCGGCTCGCCCGCTCACGACCCGGTTGCCGGACGCCGACGACGAGCCCTTTCTGGAGATCGCGATCGCGGCCCGAGCTCGCTGCCTGGTCACCGGGAACCTGAGACACTACCCTCCCGCGGCCCGGCTGGGCGTCGAGGTGCTCGCACCCCGCGCCTTCGTCGAGCTCTATCGCAGCAGCTAGCGCGCAGCCGGCACGCCGGGGCGCGGGAAGTCACCGAAGCCACCGAAGCCACCGAAGGAGGCACCGCAATGTCCGCTCCACCGAAGCACTCGACCCCTGTCCTCGCCCTCACGGCGGCCGTGGCGCTCCTCTGCTCGCCGGCCTGTACGCGGTCGGCGCCAGCCCCCGAGGCGGAGCCCGCGCCGCAGCCGGAACCGGCGGCCGTCGCGAGCATCGACCCGGCGACACTGCTTCCCAACGGCGCCGAGCCCTTCCCCGGGATCCTCACCGGCGGCCAGCCGACCCGCGAGCAGCTCGACGAAGCGAGCTCGCTGGGGATCCGGACGGTCATCAACCTGCGCACTCCCGGCGAGTCCGACATCGGCCAGGCCGACGTCGAGGCCCGCGGCATGACCTACGTCGCGATCCCGATCGCCGGCGACGGGCTCACCGCCGCCAACGCCGCCGCCTTCGCCGCCGCCCTCGACGCCGCCGAGCGCCCCGCCATCGTCCACTGCGGCAGCGGCAACCGCGTCGGCGCCCTCTTCGCGCTGGCGGCCTACTACCAGGACGGCGCCGACCCCGAAGCCGCCATCGAGCTCGGCAAGAAGGCCGGCCTCACCCGCCTGGAGCCCGCGGTGCGCGAGCACCTGGCGGCGGCAGTCCGGGACTGAGAACGAGCCCGGCGCTCACGTGCGACAATCCCGGCGTCGCGGGCGGTGGACGTCAGCTCTCGGCGCGGGCGCTGGCGAGCAGGTAGCCGACGCCCTTCACGGTGCGCAGCAGGGCTCCCGGGCGGTCGCCGTCGATCTTGCGGCGCAGCCGGTGGATGGTGACGTCGATCACGTTGCTCATCGCGTCGAAGGAGTCGTCCCAGACGTGCTCCGAGATGTCCGTGCGGGTCACCACCTCGTCGACGTGGTACAGGAGGTACTCGAGCAGGCCGAACTCCTTGGGCGAGAGCTCGATGGGCTCGCCGCCGACGGTCACGCGCCGCGCCGCCCGATCCATCTCCACGTCGTCGGCGGCCAGCGTCGACAAGAGAGAGCGCTCGCGGCGGCGGATCAGGCTGCGCACCCGCGCCAGCAGCTCGGCGACGGCAAACGGCTTGGTCAGGTAGTCGTCGGCGCCGCTGTCGAGGCCGTCGACGCGGTCGACGACGTCGCTGCGCCCGGTGAGCATGAGCACCGGGGTCGAGATGCCCTTGGCGCGCCACTGGCGCAGCAGCTCGATCCCCGAGGGGTCGGGGATTCCCCAGTCGAGCACGATCGCGTCGTAGCCGTTCACCGCCACCGCCTCGTCGGCTGAGACACCATCGGAGACACGGTCGACGGCGTAATGAGACACCACCAGCGCTTCTTCGATCGCCGTGGCGATCATCTCGTCGTCTTCCACCAGCAGGATTCTCATGATGCCGTCCGAGCGAGCAAGCCGCGTGCCAGGCCTGGCGCGACGGGGTCCTATCGCGAGAAGAGCGCGTGACGGATTCTACACTCGGAGGAGCGGATCGCGCCCGTGGCGCCCGCCGTCACCGCGAGTCCAGCGCCCGCGCGATCGCCGCCGAGAGCTCGCTCCCGGTGTAGGGCTTGGCCAGGAAGTCGGCCCCCTGCTCGTCGACCCCGTGGCTCAACATCACCCGGTCGGCGTAGCCGGAGGCGAAGAGGACCTTGATCCCGGGATCGCGGGCCATCGCTTCCCGCGCCACGTCGACGCCGTTGAGGCCGGGCATCACCACGTCGGTCAGCAGGAGATCGAAACCCTCCACGGCCTCGTCGAGCTCCGCGATCGCCTCGCTGCCGTCCGCGGCGACCGTCACCTCGAAGCCCAGCTCGGACAGGATCTCCTCGGTCGACGTCCGCAGCCGCTCGTTGTCCTCGACGAGAAGGACGCGCCCGCTGTGGCGGCCGGCTGCGGCCGCCGCCGGCCGCGCGCTCCTCCGCGCCTTGCGGGCGACGCGCGGGAAGACCAGCTCCAGGGTGGCCCCGCGGTCCTCGAGATCGATCGTGGCGATCGTGCCGCGATTCTGGCGCACGATGCCGTAGACCGTGGCGAGGCCCAGGCCGCTGTGCTCGCTCTTGCCCTTGGTCGTGAAGAACGGCTCGAAGATCTTGTCGCGCTGCTCCGGCGGGATACCGGGGCCGGTGTCCGACACCCGCAGCGCGACGCCCTCGACGCCGCCTTCGAGCGGGCTCTCGTCCGCCGCGACGGCGCGGGTCTCGAGGCGCACCTCGCCGCCCGTGGGCATCGCGTCGCGGGCGTTGACGAGGAGGTTCAAGATGACCTGCTCGATCTGGCCGACCTCTACCTCGACGTTGCCCAGCCCGCGGCCGAGCGCCAGCTCGAGGACCACGTTCTCGCCGATCAGCCGCCGCGCCATGTCCTCGAGGCCGATCACCACCTGGTTGAGGCTCACCACCTCAGGCTGCACCGGCCGCCCGCGGCTGAAGGCCAGGAGCCGCTGCAGCAGGGCCGCGGCCCGCGAGCAGGTGTCCATGACCATGTCCATCTTGGCGGCCACGGGGTCGGTCTCCGCCGCCCGCATCCTCACGACCTCGCACTGGGCGCTGATCGCCGCCAGGTAGTTGTTGATGTCGTGCGCCAGGCCCCCCGCGAGACTGCCGATCGCCTCCATCTTCTGGGACCGCAGGAGCTTGGCCTCGCTCTCGCGCAGCGCCCGCTCGGCGGCGAGGTGGCGCCGCTCGCGGGTCCAGATGCCGACCACGGAGACGCCGACGATCGCCGCCCAGGCGACGATGATGAAGCGAAAGAGGGTGTGCGACTGCTCGTGCGCGGCGTCGAGCTGCTCCACGACGAGCTCGTCGAGGGCCCGCAGATCGTCCGCCAGGGCCGAGAAGACGCGGTCGTATTCGATGTCGGCAACGGATCCGATCCCGACGTGGCGGCCGGCGTCGTATCCCGCGAAGCGCTCCCCGGAGAGGCCGATGAAGGTCTCGACCTGGGGCTGGACCCGGCTCAGCAGCTCGTAGATCTGCCGCTCGTCGATCGGGTCGACGGCGACGGTTCCCGGCACCGTCCCCAGCAGCCCGGCGAGGATCTCGCGGCACTTCGCCAGGTGCTCCTGGACCTCCGCGCGGTCGATCGTGTCGCCGGTCACGTACTCCTCCACCCACAGGTGCGCCTTTGCCAGCCGGGTCTGCATCTCCGCCACGTTCCGGGCCCGCTCGGCGTCGCGGACCAGGACCCGCTTGCGGATCGCGTCGTTGACGGAGATGAGGACGAGAGAGACGAGCCCCAGGGCCAGCACGAAGGCCGGTACGCGCAGGCTCTGGCGAGAGGTCTCTTCCACGGCGTCGCCCCGTCAGCGCTCCAGGATAGCGCCAACGGGGCGGCTCGGGGAAGCGCCGGGGTCATTCCTCCGGGGCGAAGGTGCCCTCGCTCACGGCCGCCAGCAGGGTCCGGTCCACCGTGTGGATCCGGAGGTTGCGCATCGGCAGATGGGCGTTGTCGAGATCGACGAGCCACAGCAGGAGGTCGCCGTCGACGGAGAGATAGAGCAGGCCGTCCGCGGCGTCTTCGTAGGCTCGCCGCCACTCGAGCTCGAGCGCTCCGTAGCGCGAGCCGACCGATCGCCATGGGCTCTCGGCCCAGACGTTGGCCTCGCTCACCGCCCGCGCCCTGACGTCGAACGTGCTGCCGCGGCGGCGCGCCTCGAGCGTGAAGCTCGGGATGTCGCGGTCGGTGAGGCCGGAGGCGACGGGCACCGGCTCGCCGTCCTTCGCCGCCCAGTTCGACCCGTCGAGGCGGAAGCTCATCAGGAACTCGTCGCTGCTCGCCACGGCGAAGTCCTGGAACCCGCCCACGACGTGGCTCCAGCGGCTCGTGTCGCCGGTCTCGAAGCCGTCGCTGAAGATCTCGCCGTAGGCCTCGGCCCACATCTCCCAGCCGAAGGCCTGGGTGGGCAGCGACGCGAAGGGCACGAGGGCCCAGCCCGAGATGCAGATCGAGAGTGCGAGCAGAGCTCTCAGTGTCTTCTTCATGGTCTTGACTCCCCGCTTTCCTGTTCTTCCTGTTTCGTTGGGTCGTTGGTCGTTGAGTGGGTGCATTGTCGGTAATCGGGAATTACATCGTCATGACAGCTCACGGCCCGATCTTCTTGGGCGTGAGCTCCGGAGCGTCGTGGTCGTGGACCCTGAAGATCGGGCCCTGGCGCTCCACCACGACGTTGGGGAAGAGGTCGCTGGGCGGCTCGTCGAAGTAGACCGGCTGGCCGGCCGCCAGCCGGTCCTCGACGAGCTGCACGAGATCGTCGGGAAGGATGAGGAAGCGATTGAGCGGCTCGAGATCCAACCGCTTGCCTTCGACCAGCTGCAGGTACTCGACGACCGGCACGGTGCTCCACCAGCCGACGATCAGGGCGTTGGGCTCCGCGCGGGCGAGGATCGCCTGGCCACGCAGGTAGGTGCTGTGGTCGTCGGAGAGGTCCGCCAGGGGGCCGTTCCAGGCCACCGCGAAGAGCACCGCCCCCACGGCCAGCGCCCGCAGCGCCGCCGCCCAGCCCCTGGCGCCGCCCTGGATCAGCCACGCTTCCAGCGCCCGGTAGCCCGCGGCCAGCAGCACCGCCCAGGCCAGGTACGCGGGCAGGAACATCGTGTCCTTGTCGATGACCCGGTAGGCCACGTAGAAGGCCGTCGTCGCCAGAAAGACGAGCACCAGGCTCTCCGCCAGCGGCGCGGCGCGGCGGCGCAGGGCGAAGAACCCGACGACGGCCGGACCGATGCCGATGCCCACGAAGGTGCGGACCAGCTCGGCCAGGAAATGGCCCACCTCGCCGACGAGCTCGGCCGGGGTGTAGCCCGCCATCACGCTGACGAACGCCTTGCCCGACACGAGCCACCACATGCCGCTCGCGGTCGTGAGATCGGCGGCCTGGAAGACCCCCGCGGCGTCGTAGCGGCCGGCGTAGTTGAAGACGGGGTCGCCGAGGTAGACGACGGTCAGGTACCCGTACAGGCTCAGCCCCAGGGCGAGCCCGGCCGCCGCCGCCGCGATCCGCCGCCGGTCGAGGAAGCTCCGGCCGGCGCTGCGCAGAACGAACCAGACGCAGCCCGGCGCCAGCAGCACCGTCGCCACGTGATTGCCGAAGGCGAGCCCGACGGCCAGGGTGCACGCCGCCAGCCGGAAGCTCGACGGAGCGCGCGCGAACCAGACGAGCGCGGAGAGCACCACCGCCAGCATGAAGGTGTGCAGGGTGTAGACCTCGGCGGTCGAGGCCATGGCCCAGAAGTAGCGGGAGCTCGCCAGGAGCCCGAGGCTCGCCAGGCGCGCCCAGCCCGGGATGCCGAGGCGGCTCAGCAGGCGGTCCGCGACGGCGATCGTCAGGGCGGCGAAGACGGCCGACATCAGGTTCATGCGCAGGCCCACGTCGCCCAGGGGCAGCCGGCTCCACAGCCGGCCGAGAATGAGGTACAGCGGATAGCCCGTGGCCCGCACCAGGCCGCCCGTGTAGGCCGCCGTCGTCAGCTCGGCGCTGTCCAGGTTGTAGACGGTGGGCGCGACGGTCGACAGGTAAGCGGCCAGCGGCAGGGTGAAGGCGAGCAGGAAGCGGCCGACGCCGGTCCAGGCTCCGGCGCCGCTCGCCGCTCGCGCCCCGGCGTCCGGGCACGCCGTCTCAAGCGGTCGTTGCATGCTCGCGGCGATCGACATCTACCCGACCCAGAAGCCGTTGGCGAAAAGAGCGGTGAAGAGCGCGAGGAGGAGCAGCGACCCCGCGGTGAGGGTCCGGTCGAACCAGGGGCGCTCTCCCCAGCGGGCGAGCACGATGAAGACCGGAAACAGCACCCAGACGTAGCGGCGCTGGCTCATCAGAAGCCCCGAGCTGAACGACAGGGAGACGCCGAGCACGACGTACAGCCCCTCGCTCCAGCGCCTCTCCGCCAGCAGGAAGCAGCCCAGCACGAGAAACGCCATCACCGCGAGAAAGTCGATCCAGTTGTCGAGATGGATGGCGCCGGCCGAGAGCGCGGCGAGCCAGCCGCCCGGCGGCGTGACGAAGACCTCCCGCATCGTGACGAGCGGCGGCTTGGGAACCCGCCCCCAGGCCGCCGCCGCGTCGGCGAAGGCCAGGGGGTTGCCGAACGCCAGCCACAGGTGGGTCATGAAGAGCGCGAGTCCGCCGGGCGCCAGGAGGCCGGCGAGAACGGCTTTCCGCGGCACCCGGTCCGGCCGGCGGCGGCGCTCCTCCCACCAGGCCACGACGAGCATGACCCCGACGACCACCCCGTGCAGCCGCGCGAGCGACGACAGCGCGCCCAGCACGCCCGCGGCCAGCCAATGGCCGCCACGGGCCCGCTCCAGGGCGCCGATCGCCAGCAGCAGGAACAGCGACTCGGTGTAGATCGCCGAGCCGAACAGGCTCGTCGGGAAGATCAGGAGGTACCACAGCGCCCGCTCCGCCGTCTTCGCGCCCCAGCCGCGCTCGGCCCAGCGGTAGAAGAGAATCGAGGCGCCGAGGAGGGCGAGGTGGCTGATCAGGATGCCGGCGACCAGGGCGTCGACGCCCAGGGCCATCGCCCCCCGCATGAGCAGCGGCAGCAGCGGGAAGAACGCGACCGACGGCAGCTCGACGCCCTCGAGCTTGTACCCCTCCTCGGCGATGCTCACGTAGAAGCCGGTGTCCCAGCGACTCCCGAAGACGTCGACGAAGAGATTCTCCGTGCCCCGCAGATGGTAGACCGGGGGCACGGTCTGGTCGTGCAGCAGCGGCGCGGCTACGTAGGCGACGAGCAGCACGCCGGCGCGGGTGATCGCGAAGAGGCTCGCCGGAACGACGAGCCAGCGCGGCAAGCGCCGTGGGGACCATCGATGCCCGCGCTCAGGAGGCGAAGTCACCCGCGGTCCGCAATTCGACCAGCTTGTGACCGAGCGACCGCCGCACCCGCGCCAGCCCGTTGAGGTCTTCCATGACGGTGCTGGCGATGCGCACCCGGCTGTCCATGTCCTCGACCCACTCGACGGGGACGGAGCGGACGTCGAGGCCCGCCGCCTCGGCGACCAGGAGCAGCTCGGTGTCGAAGAACCAGTGGTTGTTCTCGACCAGCGGCAGGATGTTCCGGATCCGGTCCAGGCGCACGGCCTTGAAGCCGCACTGCGCGTCGTCGAAACCGCGGGGGCGGAAGAGCGCCTTGATCAACAGGTTGTAGCCGCGCGACAGCATCTCGCGCTTGAAGCAGCGCGTCGTCTTCGAGCGTCCCGACAGGCGGGAGCCCACGACCAGATCGGCGCCGTCGTCCAGCAGCCGCACGAACTCCGGCACGGCCGCGAGATCGGTCGACAGGTCGACGTCCATGTAGAGCGAGGCGTCGGCGTCCGAACGGGTCCAGGTGCTGCGCAGCGCGTGGCCGCGGCCCTTGATCTCGAGACGCTCGTAGGCGACCCGCTCGTAGCGCGCCGCCAGCGCCGTCGCCACGACCTGGCTGTCGTCGGTGGAGCCGTTGTCCACGATGACGATCCGCCACTCGGGAAGCTCGAACAGCTCGAGGCGCCGGTGCAGCGTGTCCACCGAGCGCGACAGCGCGAACTCCTCGTTGTAGATCGGGATCACGAAGTCGATCGACCGCAAGGGCCTCTTCCTCGCCTCTGGGGCTCTCTGCTCTGGGGCTCTCGGCTCTGGGACGCTCGTGTCTTGGACTCTCATCTCATGGGCCTTTCGGGTCAGAGGTTCAGAAGATCGCGGCGTCGGATGTACTCTCCGACGCTCTCGGCCGCGACGCGGTGCCCGGTCCCGTGCCAGTGGCCGAGGGTCTTGATGGGCGTGCCGCTCGCCACCTCGTCGCGGAAGCGCGGCAGCAGGTCCAGGCAGAAGGCAGCTCGCTCCTCGCAGTAAGTCTCGAAGAAACGATGCCCCTCCGTCACCAGCCCGGGGTCGGTGAGCTCCTCGCTGTGCGGCAGGTAGACGAAGACGAAGACGGCCTTGGCGGCCACGGTCTCCTCGACCATCTGGTCGAGCAGCGCGGTCGTCAGCGCGTTCATCTGGCGGGTCGACAGGCCCACCTTCCACAGGTAGTTGTCGCGCACGATCGCCAGGAGATCGAGGACGCGGGGGCGCCAGCGGCTGCTGCGCACGATCTCCTCCGGGGTGGGCACCGGGACGTTGCGCAGCGACAGGTCGTCGCCGGCGAGCACGAACCGCGGCTTGGCGAAGTCGCGGAAGGCGAGCATGTTGCGCTCCATGTCGTCGCGGACGAAGCCGAGCACGACGACGTCGGGCTGGTAGCTGAGCGCCTGCTCGCGCAGCAGCAGGAGCATCTGATCGTGGCCGTAGCCGTGGACGCCGAAGTTCACCACCTCGGCCTCGGGCAGGAGCTCGCCCAAGACGTTGGGGTAGGCCTCCTCGTCCCGCACCTCGTCGCCGAAGGTGAACGAGTCGCCGACGACGAGCACCCGCGGCCGGCCGGGCTCTTTCGACACCGTCACCTCGCGGCGCCCGCGCAGGCCGGCGGAGTTCGTGTTGACGGAGGCGGGGCCGAACGTGTTCGCGTCGCGCACGGAGGGGCGGCTCGCCCAGCCGCGGGTCGGGTGGAAGGCGTCGAAGTCGTAGTAGACGGGAACGTCCGGGCGGTGGCGGTCGAGCCAGCGCAGGCGCCAGCCGCTCGAGCTGCGCAGCACCGCGCTGCCGGCGAGCGCGTCGGAGGACAGGATGAGACGGGAGGCGCCCTCCACGAAGAGGAGCATCACGGCGAGGTAGCCAAGGAGGAAGGCCGCTCGTTTCGCGAAGGGCGCCTGCGGGTTGGAAGGGGGCGTGTGCTCCTGGGGTTGCGCGGCCATTGCGGGGGCATCGTGCCGGAGCGCTCATTACAGGATCGTGACGGGCTATCCTGACCGGCTATCCTGGGCAGATGAACGGCCCGCGCCCCGCGGGGGACCGCCCGCGCGGCGGCGGTCTGCCGCCGCGCTACTACGGCTTCGCCCATCTCTGCCTGCTCCTCGCTTTCGGGGCGCTGGCCGCCGCGCCGCGCTCGATCGCCGGCTTCCACTACCACCCGCGGATGGTGGCGGTCGTCCATCTCGTCACCCTGGGCTGGATCAGCGCCTCGATCCTCGGGACGCTCTACCTGCTGGCCCCGCTGACCTTCGGCGCCCGGATCGGGCGCCGGCGCGGCGACGGGTGGGCCCTCGGGCTCCTCATGGTCGGCGCCCTCGGCATGGCGACCCACTTCTGGATCGACGAGCCGGTCGGCATGCTGTGGTCGGCGGCCCTGGTGATCGCCGCCTTCGACCTCGTCGCCGGGCGGATCGTTCCCGTGCTGCGCGCCGCCACGGCTCCGGCCGAGATCAAGGTCTACTTCTATCTCGCCTTCGCCAACCTGGCCCTGGCCGTCAGCCTCGGGTTCCTCGTCGGTCTCGACAAGGTTGTCGACGTGCTGCCGGGCCGCGCGCTCGCCAACGTCTACGCCCACGCCCACCTGGCGGCCCTGGGCTGGGTGCTGATGACCGTGATGGGCGCCGGCTACCGCCTGCTGCCGATGCTCCTGCCCGCCGCCCCGCCCCGCGGCGGGCTGCTGTGGACGGGGGCGATCGCCCTCGAGATCGGGACCTTGGGTCTCGCCGCCTCGCTCGCCGCCCGGCCGGCGCTGGCCCGCTGGTTCCTGCTCCCCGTCCTCGCCGCGCTGGCGATCTTCTTCTCGCGGGTCGTCTGGATGCTGCGCCACCGCCGGCCGCCGGGGCCCGGCACGCCGCGCCCCGACCACGGAATCCGGCTCGTCTTCGGCGCCCTGGCCCTGCTGCTCGCGGCCACGATCCTCGGCGCCGCCATCCTGCTGGCCCCGGACGGCGCCTGGAAGCTCTCGGCGATCCTCGCCTACGGCGCCTGCGGGCTCCTGGGCTTCACCCAGCTCGTCGTCGGCGTCGCCACCCGGCTCGTGCCCCTGTACGCCTACCTGGCGGCGCCGCCCGACGACGAGACCTGCTCGCGCCCCGCCCCGCCGCCCAACGCCCTCGTCTCCCGCCCCCTCCAGGCCCTCGTCACCTGGCTCTGGCTCGCCGGCGCGCCGCTGCTGGTACTGGCTCTCACCTTCGACCGGATCCCCTGGATCCGGACGGGCGCGCTGCTGCTGCTCGCCGCGGTGATCGCGGGGTATCTCTCCCAACGGACGGTACTCGCCCGGGCCGGCACCCGGCGCGCGGCCGCCGGCCCTCCCCCGGAAGCCGCGAAGAAGCGGGGGGCTGACGACCCGGATCCAACCGGCCCGCGCTCGGACCCGCAGCAGGCGCGCGACGAACGGGCGCCTTGACAGCTCGAGCGCCGGCTCGCCGCCGACCTCGCCGGCGGGCGGCTTCGGCAGGCGGACGCCCGCGGCCGGCGGCTCCATCGGCTTGTCAGGTGGCCTGCCTGCCCGCCGGAGGCACCAGCTTCATCGTCCAGGACCGCCAGGCGAAGAAGGCGAAATAGGCCACGGCGAAATAGCTGTACTCGTACGGGAACAACGTGAAGAAGTCGTGACTGCCGATGACCACGACCCACGCGTGGACCGCCACGGACGCCAGCAAGTGCACCACGATGAGCCAGTGGACCATCTTCTCCCACCCGCCGCGCCACGCTACTTGGCCCGCGAATACGATGAGGCCGACCCCACCATAGGTCCCCAGCGCAATCAGGGCCCAGTCGACCCAGTACGGCATGTATTCCCATCCGAAGGCGAAGATCAGCTTGAGACTCTGGGCGATCGTGCCACCGGTGTAGACGACGGCCACGGCTCGGCCGAACGTGCGTCGATAGTGCGAGCGCACTCCGGCCGCAGCTTCGGGCCGCAAGGTACGCTCCTGTCGCCGGTCCATGGGTCTCGCTCCGCCTGGCTCTAATCCTACAGAAGGCACGCAGGATCAGCAGTGTGGTCACCCGGCGGGTCACCCGGTTCCGCAGCGCCAAGGTCCATTCGCTCCATAGATTGCACGGACACCTCGCCCCTCGGGGTCGATCGCCCAGAAAGTCCATGTGGCGGCAATCAGTACCTCCTCGAGGTTTACAGAAGTCCGGCTTCTCAGCCGGTACAATGGTCTCGATTCATCGCGTCCGGTTCTTGCTGACCACGGCGATCGATACCGTCGCTTTGGATACCAGCGTAGATGCCTCCTCTCGTTCGCTGAACACTTCACTCTCGACCACCGTGAGCTGCGAACCGGCCTTGAGGACTCTCGATCTGCATCTCAGCTTCTCTCCCCTGGCGGCTCTCAGCAGGTTGATCTTGAACTCCGCGGTGAGCACCACCTCGTCGGGTCCGGCAAGTGTCGCCGCCGCTCCCCCTGCCGTGTGGTCAGCCATGGTCGCCTGGACGCCGGCGTGAATGTAGCCGTCCTGCTGTAGGTGACGAGGCTCGATCACGAGCTCGGTTTCGCACTCCCCCGAACCCACGGACACCAGCGCGATGCCGAGGCTCGCCACGAACGGCGCCGCGTTGAAGATCCGCTCCAGCTCCTCGCGAGGCAGTTCATGGAGCTTCTTGACCATCGTCCCCCTTCAACCGGCGGTTGGACGGAGCTCTCAGGCGCCTTTGTTCTTGTCGTCCCAGACCATCGGCTCCCAGAGCTCGACCTTGTTCCCGTCTGGGTCCATGATCCACGCGAACTTGCCGTTCTCGTGCGACTCGGGTCCCTGGATGACCTTCACGCCCCCCGCGCGCAGCTGCTCCAGCATTGCGCCGAGGTCGTCAACCCGGTAGTTGATCATGAACGTCGATTCGCTTGGGCCGAACCACTCGCTGTCTTTCTCCGCGAGGTGCCATACGGTAAGGCCTCGATCCTCGGCCTTGTCGTCCGGCCACCTGAGGATGGCGCCGCCGAAGTCTATCGTCGATGCCGGCGCGCCGAAGGCGGCGTCCACGCAGCGCCGCCCGCTGCCTGCGCCTGTCGGGCGGTCGTGAACCCTGACGCGCGTGCGTCCCACGATCGGTAGGAGGACCCCTATCCGGCAGCGACGACGTCGAGCACCGCTTCGCGGATCCGGCGAGGCGCCGAGCCCATCCGGCTCGAGTCGGCGTTGCCCAGCATGACGATGGAAGCTCGGAGATCCGGGTAGTGGCGTGCGTCCGCGGCGAAGCCCGCCGTGCTGCCCGCGTGCCAGAAGACGCGTCGTCCAGCCGTCGTGCCGGTCCACACGCCCAGTCCGTACCCTGAGCCCTGACGCGTGAGCGTGGAGCCGCCGCCGCTCAGCCTGGCGGGCTCGAGCATTTCGCGCAGCTCGACGGATGCCAAGACCGCTCCTTCGAAGAGGGCGTCGTACCACCTGCACAGATCCTCGGCAGTGGACCGAATTGCGCCGCTGGCGCCGACGTACGAAGCCGAGACCGCAGGGGCACGAACCCACCTTCCCTTTCTGAGCCAGCTGTCGTTGAAGCCGTAGCCGATCGCTCGTCCCGACGCCCGCCCCGGATCGGCGTCCCAGGCCGTCTCGCGCAATCCCGCGAGCGCAGCCAGCTGTTCGATCAGGACCGGGAGGGGCGCCCCGGCCGCCCGCTCGGCGATCACGCCGAGCAGCACGTACCCGGTGTTGCTGTACCTCCATCCAGCGCCCGGCTCGTGGACGAAGAGCGGGTTGACCCGCGCCATATACACCACCAGTTCGTCGCTCGAGTAGTCGCGCCCGGCGTCGCGCACCAGATCGTCGAACGGTCGCTCCGTGTATTCCCCCAGGCCGGACGTGTGATTCAGCAACATGCGAAGCGTGAAGTCAGCCGCACGTGGGAACGCAGGCAGCCAGCGTGATGCGGGCTCGTCGAGCGCGAGCGTGCCGTTGCGCGCCAGCTTCAGGTACAGGGCGCCGATGAACGTCTTCGTGACCGACGCGATGCGAAAGAGCGTCCGCGGGGACACCGGCTCCTCCTGCTCGAGATTGGACCACCCCCAGGTCTTGGTGAACACTGGCGCGCCGTTCCGGCTCACCGCGAGGGACATGCCGGGGGCGCGACGGTCGGCCACGAACCTCTCGCAGAGCCACTCGACGCGCGCCCAGGCCGCGGGGGTGGCCGGCAGCCCCGCACGACCGAGATACGCCCAGGCACCCAATGATGCCGGAGCTGCAACGAGGAACTCGCGCCGTGTAAGGCGCATGTCGACCACGGACCAGAAACCGCCTCAGTTGGCCCGGGGCGGCGGCAGCTCGACCTCTTCGAGGTGGACGATGAACTCGTCGATGAGGACCTTGAGGGCGTCCCAGTCGCCGGCGACGCAGCGCTCGCTCATCTCGAGGTTGACGCCGCGGCAGCCGCCGAACTGCTGGTAGGCCAGGCAGGCGCGGCACATGTCGAGCGAGTCGGGGTCCTGCTCCTTCGCCGTCTCGCAGAGGTCGCACATGGCGTTGATCTCGGTCAGGAGCGCCAGCTCGTCGGGCTCGTCGAGCATGCGCCGGATCCGGCGCCACAGCTCCAGGGTTCCCTCTCTCGCCTCTGCCCAGTCCATCGCCGCTATCCTCCTCTGGCCGGTACTCCGACCCGTCGTCCGGCTCGTCGCCGATCTGGCCGTGATTCAGGGCGCATTCTGACAGACCGCCGGGGGGACGAACCAGACCGGGCAGTCGCTGCCGTGCAGGACTTCCAGCGTCGTCGTCCCGAAGAGGAAGCGCTTGAAGGGGCTCTTGCCGTGGGCCGCCATGAGCACGAAGAGCGTCCCGGCGTCGCGGACGTGCCGCAGGATCACCTCCGCCGGCTCGCCGGGCACGGCGTGGACCGTGGTCCGCTCGCGGAGCCACTCCGGCACGAGGGCCGCGAGCCGCGCCCGGGCCTCGTCGACCTCGAAGAGGCCCTCGGGCTCTCCCTGCACGCTGACCCGCGGGCGCACGGCGTGCAGCAGATCGATCCGGTGGGGCATGCGCTCCGCCAGCGCCGTGGCGAAGCGCCAGCAGGCCCGCGAGCGCTCGCTGAAGTCGTAGGGGACGACGATCGCGAGCTCCTCGGCGGCGGGACCCGCGGCGAGCCCGAAGCGGCTCCGCGGGTCGTAGCTCTCGCCCGTCGTCAGCACCGGGCAGGGCGCCTGGAGGATGATGCGCTCGGTCACCGACCGGTGCTTCGCGTTGCTGGGCCCGTGGGTGCCCATCACCATGAGCTGCGCCGGCAGGTTGGCGGCCAGGTAGAGCAGGCTCTTCTCGACCGGCCCGCGGGTGATCTTCGCCTCGTACTCGATCTCCGAGGGAATCTCCTCGAACAGCTTCTTCATGCGCTCGGCGGCGAGGTCGGACTTGTCCCGCTCCTTCGCCTCGCGCTCCTCGGACCACATCCAGCCGACGGACAGGTAGCTGGGCGGGCGGCTGTCGAGGTTGTGCTCGAGAACGAGGCGCGCCCCGGTGCGTCTGCACATCTCGATCGCCAGCGCGAGCGAGCTGCGCGAGAGCGACGTGAAGTCGACCGGGCACAGCACCGCCCCGGCGGGCTCGGCGGTCATCTCCCGGGAGCCTCCTCCCGCCCGACCGTGGCCACCTCGGGATCGGCGGCGTCGACCTGGTCGAGCGCCCAGGAGAGATCCGCGATCAGGTCGTCCGGGTGCTCGATGCCTACCGACAGGCGGATCATCGCCGGGGTGATGCCGAGCGCCGCCTGCTCGTTCTCGGGCACGTCGGCGTGGGTCATCGTGGCGGGATGCTCGATCAGCGACTCCGTGCCGCCGAGGCTGACGGCGAGCTTGATCAGGCGCACGGAGTCGAGCAGCCGGTAGGCCTCCGCCTCGCCCGCGTCGGCGAGGTCGAACGCCATCAGGGCGCCCGGGCCGCTGCACTGGCGACGGTAGATCCGCCGCTGGTGCCGCGACTCCAGCCGCCCCGGGAAGTACACCCGGCTGACCCGCGGGTGGGCGAAGAGCCAGTCCGCGATCCGCTCGGCGTTCTTGCGGGCGCAGGTCATGCGCAGCTTCGCCGTCTCGAGCGAGCGCAGGAGCAGCCATGCCGAGTGCGGGTCGAGCATCGTGCCGAAGATGGTGCGGAAGAGCTTGACGCGCTCGATGAGCTCGGCCGAGCCGAGCGCCACGCCCGCGACGAGGTCGCTGTGTCCCCCCAGGTACTTGGTCGCCGAGTAGACGACGAGATCGGCGCCGTGGCAGAGCGGCTGCTGGTAGAGCGGGCCGAGCAGCGTGTTGTCGACGACGCACAGCGCGCCGTGGCGATGCGCCAGCTCGGCCATGTCCGCGATGTCGGTCAGCGTCGTCGTCGGATTGGCCGGCGTCTCGAAGAAAACGAGCTTGCAGGGCGACCCGCGCGCGGCCAGCTGCGCCATGAGCTCCTCGACGACGGCCGGCTCGCTGCCAGCCGGGAAGTCGCGCGTCGGGATCCCCATCTCCGGGAGGATCACGTCCAAGAGATAGTCCGTGCCCCCGTAGACCGGGCGCGCGAAGACGATCGAGCTGCCCATGGGGACGAGGGCGAGCAGCGAGGTCGAGATGGCCGCCATCCCCGACGCGAAGACGGCGCTGGCCGCGGCCCGGTCCCAGAGGTCGAGCCTGGCCTCCAGGATCTCGAGGTCGGGATTGCCCAGCCGGCTGTAGATGAGGTGCGGCGGCCCCTTGGGCAGCGGCCCGGGCAGTCCGTAGGCCTGGGCGAAAGCCTCCTTGGCCTCGCGGGCGTTGCCGAAGACGAACGTCGACGTCAGGAACACCGGCGGCTTGACGGCGCCCTCGGACCACTCCGGCCGGTAGCCGAAGCTCATCATCAGCGACTCCGGTCGCATGTCCTCCTTGCGGGGCGGTGCCGGGCGCTGCTTCTTCACGGAGACCTCCTCGCGCGTCCTCCTCGAGTCCTCGGTCGGGTCCTGGGTCGGGTCCGGGGTCGCCCTCCCATCATCCTCGCCCGCCGCCGCCCCTGCCACCGCCCACGGGGCGGGGTCCGCGGCCACCCCGGGGGGGTGGAGCCGCCTCCGGGCACCCGTGCAACCGACTCTCGCGGCGCGGCGAAACAGGGGGGACAGGCCGACGTCCGGCGGCATCCGCTCGCGAGGATGCAGAGAACAGACGAGTCGACACCGACGAGTCAACGCTCAGACCAAACACCGAAGCCAACCACCGAATGACCAAATCACCTCTAAGGAGACATGCCATGAACCGTTCCGCGACCATCGCTCTCACCCTCTGCGCCGCGCTGACGCTCGCCGTCGGCGTCGAAGCCGGTCACCACGAAAACAAAGCCGGTCACCACGACAAGAAGATGGACATCGTCGACACCGCCGTCGCCAACGGCTCGTTCGGCACCCTCGCCGCGGCGCTCGAGGCAGCCGGCCTCGTCGACGCGCTCAAGGGAGACGGACCGTTCACCGTCTTCGCGCCCACCGACGAGGCGTTCGCGAAGCTCCCCGCCGGCACCGTCGAGAGCCTCCTCGAGCCCGCCAACATCGAGCAGCTGAAGTCCATCCTCACGTACCATGTCGTCGCCGGCGACATGCCCGCCTCCGCGGTCACCGGAGCCACGGGCGCCGACACCCTGCAGGGCTCGCGCCTGGCGTTCTCGACCCTCGACGGCGCGGTGAAGATCAACGACGCCCAGGTCCTCATCGCCGACGTCGGCGCATCGAACGGAGTCATCCACGTCATCGACACCGTTCTCCTTCCCCAGTAAGGCGGCAGGAGGCGGGCCGGGCGCCGCGGGGTCTGCGACCTCGCGGCGCTTCCCATTTCCGCGGCCGGCCACGATAGTCTTGTGCCGCCCGCCATGGACTCGATCCTTCAGCGCATCGCCCAAGGCGATCCCACCGCCGTCGCGACCTGCATCGACACCTACGGCGGCCTCGTGTGGAGCATCGCCCGGCGCTTCACCGACAACTCGGGAGACGCCGAGGACGCCGTCCAGGACATCTTCATCGCGATCTGGAAGAACGCGGCGAAGTTCGAGCCCGCCATCGCCTCGGAGAAGACCTTCATCACCATGATCGCCCGCCGCCGCCTCATCGACCGGCTACGCAAGGCGAACCGCCGCCCGCAGCTCACGCCGATGCCGGAAGAAGGGCAGGATCCGTCGGGCGATCAGCACGTCCGCATCGAGCGCGGCGCCGAGGCCTCGCTCGCCACCCGCCACCTCGACGTGCTCAGTCCCGCCCAGCGGCGGGCGATCGAGCTCTCGGTCTACTACGGCATGTCCCACCGCGAGATCGCGGAAGAGACCAACATCCCGATCGGCACGGTCAAGTCCCACATCTTTCGCGGGCTCGCGCTCGTGCGCAAGAGCCTCGCCGCGGAGATGGGCGGCGCCGGGGTCGCGGCGACGTGAAGATGGAGCCCATGGAGCACCTCGAGGAGCTGCTGGCGACCCGGGCCACCGAGGGCCTGGCGGCCGCCGAGGGCCGCGAGCTGGCCTCGCTCCTGCGCCGCTACCCAAAGGTCGACGCCGACGGGCTCGACCTCGCCGCCGCCGCCGCCTACCTCGAGCTGGCCCCGGCGGCCGAGCTCGAGGAGCCGCTGCCCGCCGCGCTGCGGCCGCGCCTGGTCGCCGACGGCGAGGCCCGGGTGCGGCGCTCGCCGGCCGAGCCCGGCGCCGTCTCGCCCTTCCCCGCGCCCGCGAGCGCCGCCCCGCGCGCCCTGGGCTGGTGGGCCGCGGCCGCCTGTCTGCTGCTCGCCATCGCCGGCTGGTGGCCGCGCCTGGCGCCCCCGCCGGCGCCCGCCGCCGCGCCCCCACCGGCGGCGCCGACCGCGGCCGAGATGCGCGCCGGGCTGCTGCGGGAGGCGGCCGACGCCCGGATCACGGCCTGGACCGCCACCGCGGACGACGCCGCGGCGGGAGCCGAGGGCGACGTCGTCTGGAGCACGGCGCGCCAGCAGGGCTACCTGCGGATCCGCCGCCTCGCGGCCAACGATCCGGCGGTCGTCCAGTATCAGCTCTGGATCTTCGACGCCGCCCGCGACGAGCGCTACCCGGTCGACGGCGGCGTCTTCGACATCCCCCCCGGCGCGGACGAGGTGGTGGTGCCGATCGACGCCAAGGTCCTGGTCAACGAGCCGGCGCTCTTTGCCGTGACCGTCGAGCCGCCCGGCGGCGTCGTCGTCTCGAGCCGCGAGCGCATCGTTCTGCTCGCCCACGTCTGACCCGGACGGGTCTGAGCCGGGCAGGTCTGGGCCGAGGGAGCCGCGCTCACAGCGCGTCGATCGCGGCGCGCAGCAGCTCCCGCACCTGGTCGGCGACGTCCGCCAGCTCCGGGTTGGCGATCGCCTGCATGGAAGCGACCGGATCCACGGCCGCCACCTCGACGCCTTCAGCGCCCTTGTCCTGCACGATGACGTTGCACGGCAGCATCGCGCCGATCCGCTCTTCGCACTCGAGGGCGCGGTAGGCGAAGGACGGGTTGCAGGCGCCCAGGATCGTGTAGGGACGGAACTCGACGTCGAGCTTCTTGCGCAGGGTGGCTCGCACGTCGATCTCGGTGAGGATGCCGAACCCCCGCTCCTGCAACTGCTCGGTGGCCCGGGCGACGGCCTCGGCGAACGGCAGGTCCACGGTCTTGGCGAAGTAGTAGCTCATGGCGGGCTCACTCCTTGTCGGCGGCGGCAGGGCGCCCGCCGGCGGTCTCGAGGACCATCCAGTAGAGAAGGGGAATCACGAGCAGGGTCAGCGCGGTGGAGACCACGACCCCGGAGATCAACGCCACGGCCAGCCCCTGGAAGATCGGGTCGAGCAGGATGACGAGCCCCCCGACGACGAGAGCCGCCGCGGTCAGGGCGATCGGGCGGAAGCGCACCGCCCCCGCCTTGATGACGGCCTCCTCCAGGGTCTCGCCGGCCGCCAGCTCGAGGTTGACGAAGTCCACCAGCAGGATCGAGTTGCGGACGATGATGCCCGCCAGGGCGATGAACCCGATCATCGACGTCGCGGTGAAGAAGACCCCGCCCAGGGCGTGCGCCGGCAGGATCCCGACGAGGGTCAGCGGAATCGGCGCCATGATGATGAGCGGGGTCACGAACGAGCCGAACCAGCCGACGACGAGGACGTAGATCAGCACCAGCACCACCGCGAAGGCCAGCCCCATGTCGCGGAAGACCTCGTACGTGATCTGCCATTCGCCATCCCACTTGACGGCGTAGCGGGTCGCGTCTTCGGGCATGGAGGACGCCAGGACGTCGATCGGCCCCTGCGCCGGGTCCTCGAGCGCGGCGATCCGGTCCTGCATGTCGAGGATACCGTAGACCGGCGATTCGTCCGCCCCCGCCACTTCGCCGACGACGTAGGACACGGGCTGCAGGTTCTTGTGGTAGAGGAAGCGCTCGCGCCGGGCCGCGACCGGCGTCACCAGCTCGGACAGCGGCACCATGCGGCCGTCCGCGGCGTGGACGTGGACGCCGAGCAGCGCGTCGGCACTCGCGCGCCGCGGACGATCGAGGCGGAAGACGAGGGGTACGGGCTCCCGCGCCGTGTCGTCGCGCAGCAGCGCGACCTGCGCTCCGCTGAGCGCGACGCGCACCGTCGTCGCCACGGCCTCGGCCGTGATCCCCAGCCGCGAGGCCTTGTCGCGATCGAGCTCGAGCTCGAGCCGCGGCGCCCGGTCCTCGATCCACCAGTCGACGTCGACGATCCCCGGCGTCGACTCGAAGATCTCGCGCACCCGCGCCGCCAGGGCCGTCCGGCGCTCGAGCTCCGGCCCGTAGATCTCCGCCACCATCGTGGACCAGACGGGCGGGCCCGGCGGCACCTCCGTCACCTTGACGTTGGCGCCGCTGCCCTGGACGAGCGGGCGCAACCGCTCGCGGAGCTCCTTGGCGAACGGATGGCTCTCGCGGCTGCGATGGTGCTTGGGCAGGAGGTTCACCTGCAGGTCGGCCACGGTGGGACCGGAGCGCAGGAAGTAGTGCCGCACGAGGCCGTTGAAGTTGAAGGGCGCGGACGTGCCGACGTAGGTCTCGACGTCGGTGACCTCGGGCGCGAGGCGGGCCTCGGCGGCCAGCCGCCGGGCCACGGCGGCGGTCGCCTCGAGCGTCGAGCCCTCCGGCATGTCGATGACGACCTGCACCTCGCTCTTGTCGTCGTAGGGCAGCATCTTGATCTTGACCCAGCGCGCCGGCACCAGGGCGATCGAGACGAGGAGCGCCAGCACGACGGCCGCGAGCACCAGCCAGCGACGCCAGGCGCTGTGCAGCAGGGGGCGCAGGAGCCGCCCGTAGAACCGGTGCAGCCGGGACTCGCGCGCCGTCTCCGCCTCCGGCCCCACGGCCGCGCCGGCGTCGTGGCGCCACCGCTCCGCCTTCGCCCGGAACAGCTTGAACGTGAGCCACGGCGAGACGACGAAGGCGACGATCAGCGAGAAGAGCATGGCGGCCGAGGCGTTGATCGGGATCGGCCGCATGTAGGGGCCCATGAGGCCGGAGACGAAGGCCAGCGGCAGGAGCGCCGCGATCACCGCGAAGGTCGCGAGGATCGTCGGGTTGCCCACCTCGTCGGTGGCGTAGACCGTCGCCCGGCGGGGGCTGGTCCAGCCCAGCTTATAGTGGCGATGGATGTTCTCGACGACCACGATGGCGTCGTCGACGAGGATGCCGATGGCGAAGATCAGGGCAAAGAGCGTGACCCGGTTGAGGGTGTAGCCGAAGAGGTACGAGGCCGCCAGGGTCAGGGCGAGGGTCGTGGGCACGGCAACGAGGACCACGACGGCCTCCCTCCGCCCCAGGGCCAGCGCCATGAGCAGGACCACCGCCAGGGTGGCGATCCAGAGGTGCTTGATCAGCTCCGAGGACTTCTCGCCGGCGGTGAAACCGTAGTCGCGGGTCTTGACGACGTGGACGTCGTCCGGGATCAGGGGGCCGGCGAGCGCCGCGACCCGGGCGTCGAGACGGGCCGCGAGATCGACGGCATTGGTGCCCGGCTTCTTGGCCACGGCAAGGGTGACCGCGGGCGCGTCGAGATCGGCCGGCAGGCCCTTCTCGCTCGCCGCGGCCCCGGCCGTGATCCACACGTAGTCGGCCGCCTCGTCCGCGCCGTCGACGATCTCGGCCACGTCCCGCAGGGTGACCGGGCGGCCGTCCTGGACGGCGACCACCGCGGCGCCCACCTCGGCCGCCGAGCGGAAGCGGCTCCCCACCTCGACCTCCACCTCGGCGTCGGCGGCCGTGAACGAGCCGGCGGGCAGGCGCCGGCTGGCCGCGCCCACCGCCTGGTACGCCTGCAGCAGCGAGACGTCGTGCGACGCCAGCCGCTGGGGGTCGAAACGCACCTGGACGGCCCGCCGGCGGCCGCCGAGCACCCGGATCCGGGCGACCTCCGGGTCCTGCGCCAGCTGCGCGCGCAGCTCCTGGGCCACCTGGCGCAGCACCAGAGGGCTCGCCTGCCGGGACCAGAGCGTCACCGCCCAGGTCGGCACGTCGTCGATCGAGCGCGGCACGATCGAGGGCGCCACGGCATCGGGCGGCAGCTCGGCCGCCGCCTCGGCGACCTTGGCGCGCACCCGGACGACCGCTTGATCGGGGTCCGTGCCGACGACGAAGCGGGCGATGACGAGGCCGCCCGACGGCTGCGACGTCGAGTAGACGTACTCGACGTCGGCGATCTCGTAGATCGCCCGCTCGAGAGGCGAGACCACCCGCCGCTCGACCTCCTGCGCCGTGGCTCCCGGCAAGCCGACGAAGACGTCGATCATCGGCACCTTGATCTGCGGCTCCTCCTCGCTGGGGGTCACCAGCACCCCGAAAGCTCCCAGCAGCAGCGAGCCCACGACCAGCAGCGGCGTCAGCTTCGACTCGAGAAACGTCTTCGCCACCCGCCCGGAGAAACCCACCTTCCGGCGCTTCTTCGAGCCTGCCTTGAGGCTATCGCCGGCGGCGCCCGGCCCCGCGCCGCGGTCGGCGCTCACGGCGTGGCCTCCGCGCGCGGCGGGGCCGCCTCCAGACGGGCGCCGGCGGGCGGCACGACCGCCAGATCGAGAGCCACCGTCTCGCCGCCCGCCAGACCCGAGAGCACCTCCACCCGGTCGTCGGCCAGGGCGTCGCCGAGCGTCACGACCCGCGACGCGGCCCGCCCGTCGCCGCCGCGGACCACCACCAGGACGAGGCCGCCTTGCCGCAGCAGCGCGCGCCGCGGCACGGCCACGACCTCGCGCCGGTCGACCGCGAGCCACGCCCGGCCCGAGGAGCCGGCGGCGACGGCCGCGGCAGGCAGCGCGACCTCGACCGCGAACGAATGCGTCCCGGGGTCCGCGCCCGGCGTCACCTCGGCCACCGTGCCGGCGATCGTCCCGAGGTCGGGACGGCTGTCGATCCGCGCTTCCACCGGGTCGCCGACGGCCAGGCCGGCGGCCGCCATCACCCGCTCCGGCACCTCGACCGCCAGACGCCGGCCGTCCACGGACTCGAGCATCACGAGCGGCCGTCCCGGGGCCGCCAGGTCTCCGACGTCCACCATGCGCCGCGCCACGCGGCCGGCGAACGGCGCCACGACTTGCGAGTCGGCCGCCACGGAGGAGGCCGCCGCGACCGCGCCCGCGGCCTGCTCGACGGCGCCTCGGGCCTGGTCGTACTGCATCCGCGCCATGTCCAGCTCGAGCTCGGAGGCGGCCGCGGACGCCGCCAGGGCCGTGAAGCGCTCGTAGTTGCGCTCGGCCAGCGCCAGCGCCGCCTGGGCCTGGGCCAGGGCGCCCCGGGCCTGCGAGAGCTGGCCCTGCGCCGCCTGCGGGTCGATCTCGAGCAGCAGCTGGCCCTCGCGGACGGCCTCGCCGGTTCGCACCCGCACCGCCGTCACCATGGCCATCACCCGCGCGGCGACCGCCGCCGTCCGCTGCGCCCGGACGGTGCCGAAGAGCTCCACCCGGCTCGCCGCCTCGGCGCGCTCGACCGTTGCCAGCTCGGCCTCGATCGCGACGGCCGCGGGCTCCGGGCCGGCGGGCTCGGGGGCGCCGCAGCCCGCGGCGAGCGCGAGCGCCGCGGCAAGCGGCGCGATCGTCGGGGTCCATCGTCGGTTCGTCGTCATGGCGTCATCCTCGTCGTTGGGCTCGCGGTGCTCGGTCCTCGCGCCCCGCCGCTCGGCGGCAGCGCGCTCTCGGGCTCCCGCCCCGCCGCGAGCGCCAGGGCGAGGCCAGCCAGATGCGCCTCGGTGCGCGCCACGAGCTCCCGCATCTCGGCCTCGCGGCGCGCGGTGACGGCATCGAGCAGGTCGATCGTCTTGACGACCCCGCTCGCGAAGCGCTCGCGGGTGATGCGCTCGACCTCGGCCGCCGCCGTCACCCCGCCCCGCGCCGTGGCAAGCCGCTCGCGGGCGCTCGTGGCCCTGACGAAGGCCCCCTCGACTTCCAGCCGGATGCCCTGGCGGAACTGCTCGACGTCGCTACGAGCCGCTTCTGCGTCGGCGCGGGCGGCTCCCGCCGCCGCGCGGTGACGGCCGCCGGCAAAAAGCTCGATGCGGGCCATCGCCATCACCGCGGTGGAGTCGGCGCTCGCGCCGAAGAGGGTCTCGTCGTTCCAGTCTCGGCGGACGGCGATTCCGGTCTTGGGGAGCAGGCCGGAGCGCTGCACCCGCTCCTCGAGCTCGCCGGCCTCGAGCAGCCGCCGGGCCGCCACGAGATCGCGGCGCGCCTCGGCGTCCGCGAGCCAGGCGTCGAGGTCGTCCCCCATGGGCGCCGGGTCGCCGAGCGGCGCGAGGCGCCAGTCGGTCCGCCGCTCGATCGCCAGCCGGAACGAGAGGTTGGCGGCCGCGACCTCGGCCATCCCCTGCGCCTCGCGCAGCAGGTCCTCGATCCGCGCGTGCTCGACCTCCGCCCGCAGCAGCTCCGAGCTCACCAGCATCCCCTGCTCGACGTAGGCCCGCGCCAGCTCGACGTGGCCCGCGACCGTCTCGAGCGAGCGCTCGAGCAGCGCGACCTGCTCGCGCGCCCGGGCCAGGCCGACGTAGGCCTCCGCCGCCGCCAGCGCCGCCCGGTCCGCGACCCAGGCGGCGTTCTCGCCCGCGGCCTCGGCCGCCAGCTCGGCTTGCCGGATGCGCCCCGCGAGCTCGCCCCCGGTGTAGAGCGGCATCGACACCTCGAGCCGCGTCAGCGCGTTCTCGATGGCCGCCGGGTCGTTGGGGTCGCCGGCCGCGAACTCGGGCAGCGAGAAGCGCTTCTGGTTGAGCTGGAAGGCGAAGGCCTCGGCCGGCGAGTCGGTCCGGAACCACGTCTCGCTCAGGCTCAAGACCGGCCGGCGGTAGGCCCGCGCCTCGCGCAGCCGCTCGCCGCCGGCGGCCGCCCGCTCACGCGCGGCCACGGCCGTCCTCGATTGGGCGCGCGCCATCGCCATCGCCTCACCCAGGGTGAGCTCGGCCGCGGCGGCCGGCCACGACGCGGCGGCCAGCGCCAGGACCGCCGGCAGGAAGGTGGCCAGCCGGCGGACGGTGTGTCGTTCGTTCTTCATCGAGACCTCACTCGATCGCGTGTTCCCGGCGCTTCCGGGCGGCGACCGCCAGGGCGCGACCGGCCGCATGGAGAGCGCCCATGTGTCCCTGAGAGGCACTGCGGCGTGCCGAGGTTCCCGCGCGTACGCGGCATCCGGCCGCGACCTCGAGATTCCCCCGGCCCCCAGACTATCGGACCGGCGCGTGCCTGGCCCACAACGAGAGCGCCGGCCTGCCGGCCGGCGAGCTCTCGGGCCGGGCGGGCTAGTGGATCCCGGAGCCGTGGGCGGGGGCTCCCTCGGCATCAAGGTCGTGGACCAGCACGAAGGTGTAGACGGCGACCCGCTCGGTCTCGGTCTCGCTGATCGCCTCGAACACGTACTCCCCGGCGCTCTCCTCGCCGAGCGCCTGCACGTAGCTGACCCGCTCCGGATCGACGACGATCTCGCCCATCAGTCGCTTGCCGCGGATCACCTGCACCACCTCGTTGCCGTCGAGCGGCCCGAGATACCAGTGCAGATCGTCGTCGTCGAAGAGGACGGCCTCCGGGGTCGACACCCGCTGGATGCAGCCGAGGTGGCCCTGCAGCCAGGACCACAGAGCCGTGAACGAAAGCGTGTCCATCGCCGCCTACCGTAGCAGCTCGCAGCGCTGGCGTTCGAGCCCCTCCGGCCTCGGCCCGCCTGCGCCCTACTGCAGCGAGAAGCGCACCGTCAGGTTGTAGAAGACGGGGACCGGAGCGCCATTGCGCAGCGCCGGGCGGAACTTCCACTCGCGGGTGGCGCTCACGGCCGTCTCGCTGAGCCCGAGGGGGAGCCCCTTGAGGACCTTGACGTCGGAGACGTTGCCGCGGACGTCGATCACCGCCTCGAGGATGACCACCCCCTGCACCCGCCCCTGGCGCGCCTCCTCGGTGTAGACCGGCGTGTCGCCGGCGAGCTTCACCGGCGGGACGATGTCGCCGCCCATCCGCAGCGGCCCGGAACCGCCGGAGCTCGGGCCCGGCGGCCCGTCCGGAATGAAGAACTCGTCGAGCCCGATCTCGGCGACGTCGATCTCCGGCAGCGGAAGCTCGATCTCGTCCGGGAGGATCGGCTCCGGGTCGTCCGGCGTCGGGTCGGGAATGGGAATCCGCTTCACCGCCCGGCGTGGCTTGGGGATCGCCTGCTGCGGCACCGGCTCGGGCTGCCGGAAGCGGAGCTGCTGGACGGCGAAGACGGGGCGCTGCGGCGCCGTCCAGTCGGGCCGCGAAGGCTCGAACGGCACGCGCACGACGAAGAGCACGGCGTGCAGGACGATCGCCCCCACGATCGCCAGGCGCATGCGGCGACGCTCGCGAGCCTCGTGGACCGCGACGTCGGGCACGTACCCGAGGTGGATCCGGATCGCCCGCTGCGGCTCGCCGTGGATGCGATGCCAGGTGGGGCTCTTCTCGAACATGGACGTCGCTCCGGGGCCGCCGCAAGCGGTCCTTCTTCTCTCCCTTACGAACCTTCCGGCGGGCGGGTTTCTTCCTCCGGCGGGCGGCCGGATCGCCCCTCGAGGCCGGCGCGGCGCGGCTTCAGGAGAGGATGGCGGCCATCGTCGGGCCGTCGACGTTGCCGCCGCTCAGGATCACCCCGACCCGGCCCGTGACCTCGACGGCGCCGCTGAGCAGGGCGGCGACGCCGAGAGCGCCCGAGGGCTCGACGACGAGCTTCAGGCGGAAGAAGAGGAAGCGCACGGCCTCGACGATCGCCTCCTCCGTGACGGTGTGCATGGCGTCGACGTGGCGGCGCATCAGCTCGAAGTTGAGCTTGCCGACGGACTCCGTCCGCGTCCCGTCGGCGATCGTGGGCGGGTTGCGAACGGTCTGGATCTCGCCGCTGTAGAAGGAGCGCGTGGCGTCGTCGCCAACCTCCGGCTCGACGCCGTAGACCCGGCAGCGCGGCGCCAGGCCCTTGGCGGCGACCGCCGAGCCGCCGAGCAGGCCGGCGCCGCCGCAGGGCACCAGCAGGAAGTCGAGCTCGCCCTTGTCCTGGAAGAGCTCGAGGGCCGCGGTGCCCTGGCCGGCCGCGATGTGGGGGTGGTCGAACGGTGGGATCACGCTGTAGCCGCCCTCTTCCTGGAGCTGCGCGGCGACCTCGCGGCGGCTCACCTCCGCGCGGTCGTACAGGACGACGCGCGCCCCGTAGCCGCGGGTGGCGGCCAGCTTCGTCGCCGGGGCGTCCTTCGGCATGACGATGGTGGTCGCCACGCCCAGCAGGCGGCCGGCGAGCGCCACCCCCTGCGCGTGATTGCCCGACGAGTAGGCGAGGACCCCCCGCCGGCGCTCGTCCTCCGACAGCCGCGAGATGGCGTTGTAGGCGCCGCGGATCTTGAACGCCCCGACCCGCTGGAGGTTCTCGCACTTCAGGTAGACGCGCGCCCCGACCCGCTCGTCGAGGGTGCGCGAGGTGGCGATCGGCGTCCGGTGGACGACCCCCTCCAGCCGCTCGGCGGCGGCGAGGACGTCTTCGAAAGTGACGTCGGACATGGCCGGTTAGAGTAGCACCGGACCCCCGCCACGGTACTACCCGCCGCGAGGTTTCGACGTCGAGCGCCACGGCCTCGGCCGGCGGGAGGATCCGAGCCTCTACCCGGCTCGAGGTGAGCGGCAGGTGGCGCGGCCTGCAAGATCCGGGACTCGCCTGGCGTCCTTCCACCGGACGGCGGCGAGGCGACCCTCGATTGGCCGCGCCTCGCGATCCAACGGACTAGAATCCACGCACGATCAGCCAAGGAGATCCCCATGACCGCGAACGACGCGAACCCTTTCCGCCCGGCCCTCTTCGCCTTTCTGCGCGATCTC
>JAOTWP010000295.1 GCA_029862975.1 Acidobacteriota bacterium | reverse complement strand
GAAGCTCGGCGTCGAGAGTGATCTGCGTTCGCACCACCATGATGGTGACATCATAACATCATCATCCGAGATCGTCGCAGCAGGGGGAATTCCCCTGCCGCTCGGGACACCGGGTCGTCCCCACCAGGACCGGCTCGGCGAGCTGATTCCCGGGAGCGGGAAGCGATGTGCTTGGGTTCTCGCGCAGCTGCCAGGCGCGCGTCAGCCGCCCGCGCCGCTCGCCGGCGGGGGGGAGGCCGCGAGGTGGGCGAGGAAGCTCTCGAGGTGCCGCGCCGTCGCCTCCGGGCCCATCACGGCGACGAGGTCGAAGAGCGGCGGGCCGGCCTTGGCGCCCGAGAGCGCCATGCGCACGGGGTGGATCAGATGGCCGGCCTTGGCGCCGCGCTCGGCGCAGAGCGCCCGCAGGGCGTCCTCGAGGGGCGCGACGTCGAAGGCCGCGAGCGACCGCCAGCGGGCAGCGAGCTCGCGCAGGTCGCCCGGCAGCTCTTCCTGGGCCGCGAAACCGGCCGTGAGCGCTGGGTCGTAGTCGATCGTCTCGGCGAAGTACGGCTTCACCGCCGCGGCCAGGTCGGCCAGGGTCCGCGCCCGGGTGCGGTGCAGGTCGAGGGCGGCGTCGAGCCGCGGGCCGGCCGCGGCCGCGAGCCCGGCCGCCTCGAGGAAGGGCTCGAGGTGGGGGCGCAGCGCGGCGAGCGGCAGCGACGCCATGTACTGGGCGTTCATCCACCCCAGCTTGTCGGGATCGAAGACCGCGGCCGAATCGTTGAGCCGGTCGGTCGAGAAGACCGCGGCCATCTCGGCGCGCGACATGAGCTCGCGGTCGTCGCCGGGCGACCAGCCCAGCAGCGCGAGGAAGTTGTAGAGCGCCTGGGGCAGGATCCCCTGGCCGCGGAACTCCTCGACCGAGGTCGCGCCGGTGCGCTTCGACAGCCGCTTGCGATCCGTGCCCAGGATCAGCGGCAGGTGGGCGAAGGTCGGCGCCGGGGCGCCGAAGGCCGCGAACATCGCCACGTGCTTGGGGGTGTTCGAGAGGTGGTCCTCGCCGCGGATGACGTGGGTGACGGCCATGTCGATGTCGTCCGCGACGACCGACATGTGGTAGGTCGGAGAGCCGTCCGAGCGCAGCAGGATGAGGTCGTCGAGCGCTTCGGGCGGAAACTCGACGTCGCCGCGGACCAGGTCGTGGAAACGGATCGGCTCGTCGGGCATGCGGAAACGCACGACGAACGGGTCGCCGTCCCCGGCCCGGCGGGCGATCTCGGCCGCCGCGAGCGGGCTGCGGCCGGCGCGGTAACGGAACTCGCCGCCTTCGGCACGGGCCGCGGCGCGCAGCGCCTCGAGCTCGTCCGGGGTCTCGTACGCCCGGTAGGCGAGGCCCCCGTCGAGCAGCTCGCGGGCCCGCTCGCGATGACGCTCGAGGCGCTCGCTCTGGAGAAACGGCCCCTCGTCCCAGGTGACGCCGATCCACGCCAGGGCGTCCTGGATCTGGCGCGTCATCGCCTCGTCGGAGCGCTGCCGGTCGGTGTCCTCGATACGGAGGATGAACGCGCCTCCCAGGCGCTGGCGCAGGAGATCGTTGTAGATCGCGGTGCGCGCTCCGCCGACGTGGAGAAAGCCGGTGGGCGACGGCGCGAAGCGAACGCGGATCGGGGTGGACGTCTCGGTGGTCATGGCTCTGGCCCCGCGGTCCGGGGTGGCGGCCGGGAGAGGACCCGGCCGGGGGTCGGGCCGGCCGCCCGGCCCGCGGGCATAGACTACACATTCGCCGCGCCCGCGTTCTTGACCTCTCGCCGGACCCGCCCGTGCAACGCCATCTCCTCCTCGGCCTGACCCTCGCCGCCGCCGCCATCCTCGCCGGCCTCTTCGCCGGCGGCGCCGCCGGAGAGCTCCTCACGACCACCGCCGCCGGGCTCTTCCCGGTCCTGCTGATGGCTCTCGGAGCCCTGCGCGCGGGTCGCCTCGGCCGCCTGGGCTGGGCCCTCGCCCTGCTCGCCCTCCTGCTCGCGGGCAGCCTTGTCGCCCTGCTGGCCCTGCGCGGGCGGGTCGTGGACGGTCCGTGGCTCTGCGGCCTGCCGGTGGCCGCGATCGTGCAGCTCGTCGGGCTCTTCGCCTTGCCGGCGCTCCTCGTGGCCCTCGCCTACGGCCTGGGCTTCGCGCGCCACGGCGTGGGGGCCGCGGACCTCGAGCGTCTCAGGGCGCTGCGGACCCCCGCCGCCGGCCCCACGGCGCCACCCCCGGCCGGCTGACCATGCCGATCCTCGCCCGACCGGCCG
>JAOTWP010000136.1 GCA_029862975.1 Acidobacteriota bacterium | reverse complement strand
AGAGGACCACAGGAGTCTGACGAGTTGGCTGGGAGGCAGGGATTCGAACCCCGATTCTGCGGGTCAGAGCCGCATGTCCTACCATTGAACGACCTCCCAACGGCCCGAGAGGCTACCAAGCGGCCTGGGGTCGGTCAATCGCGGGGCGGTGCGGCGGCGGGCTCGGCGGGCTCGTGACCATTCGGGCGGCGGGCTGTCTCATGCTCCGTGACGGCATCTCGCGAGCCCTGGGTGACGGTTGCGGGTGGGCCGTCGCGACGGCCGCGGGCGGGGCCTTTCGAACGTCCGCGGCAGCCGCCGGAGAGGAGCTTCCGCAGCTTCCTCCAGGCCCTCGACGGCGGCGGGACGAGGGTGCCGCGCAGCTTCGGCGGCTGGTGCTCCTCGTTTCGCTGCGAGCGGGCGGCGGCCGATCTGCTCTTCCTCATCTGCGACCTCGGCGCCGGCGGCTCGGCGTCGTGGGTGCCGGCGCAGGCGTCGGCCGCGGCCGAGCGCTTCGGATTCGAGGTGCGGGTCGAGCTGATCGAGAAGGCGGAAGGGACGGGCGGGCGCGAGGTCTTCGCCATTCGGGAGGTCCACGGCCGGGCCTTCTGAGTCGACGGCCACGATCAGCTGAAAGCGAGGTCGAGGAGCGCTTGCTGCTCCAGGGCGTGGGCCTTGGGGGAGCCGGTGGCGGGGCTGGCCGAGGGGGAGCGCTTGACGGTGCGGACGTGGCGGCCGCGGGTCAGGGGCTCGAGGCGCGGCACGACGAAGAAGAGGGCGCCCATGTTGGCCGGCTCCTCCTGCACCCAGAGGATCTCGCGGGCCTCGCTGAAGCGGTCGAGCTCGGCGGCGAGCTCGTGGCGCGGGAAGGGGTAGAGCTGCTCCAAGGCGACGATGGCGGTCGCGCCGGCGCCGCGCTTCTCGCGCTCGGCTCGCAGCTCGTGGGCGAGCTTGCCGGTGCACAGCAGAATCCGCTCGGCGCGTTCCACCTGGCGCTCGGGCATCACGGGGAGGAACCGCTCGCGGCCGAAGGCGGCCCGCGCTGAGGCCGCCGCGGGGTGACGCAGCAGGCTCTTGGGGGTGAACACGATGAGCGGCTTGCGCCACTTGCGCAGCGCCTGGCGGCGCAGCAGGTGGAAGTGCTGGGCCGCGGTCGTGGGCTGGGCGATCTGGATGGCGTCCTCGGCGGCGAGCTGCAGGAAGCGCTCGATGCGGGCGCTCGAGTGCTCGGGGCCCTGGCCCTCGAAGCCGTGGGGGAGCAGCACCACGAGGCCCGAGAGCAGCCCCCACTTGTCCTCGGCGGCGGTCACGAACTGATCGAAGATGACCTGGGCGCCGTTGGCGAAGTCCCCGAACTGCGCCTCCCAGGCGACGAGCGCCTCGGGGTAGTCGCGGCTGTAGCCGTACTCGAAGCCGAGCACGGCGGCCTCGGAGAGGGCCGAGTCGTAGATCTCGAAGAAGGCCGGCGGCGCCGCCAGCCCTTCGAGGAGATAGTGCTCCTCGCCGGTCCTGCCGTCGAGCAGCACGAGGTGGCGGTGGCTGAACGTGCCGCGGCGCGAGTCCTGGCCCGAGATGCGCACGGGCACGCCGGCCCGCACCAGCGAGCCGTAGGCCAGGACCTCGGCCATGCCGAAGTCGATCGGCCGCTCGCCGCGGGCCATCTCGTGGCGCTGGTCGAGCAGCCGCCGGGCCTTGGGGTGGACCTCGAAGGCCCGCGGCAGGCGCGCGAGGTGATCGCCCACGAGCTCGATCTCCGCCGTATCGATCCCGGTGGGGACCTCGAGCGCGGGCCGGTACGCGCCGCCGACGAAGCCGTCCCAGTAGGCGGGCAGCCGGCGCATGAGGGGGATCTCGGTGAGGCCGCCGGCCCGCTCCTTGGCGGCGCTCACCTCCTGACGGATCTCCGCGGCGAGCGCGCGGACGCGCTCCCCGTCGGCCTCGATCCGCGCGGCGTAGCTCTCCCACAACGGCGGGCGCTCTTGGATCGCGGCGTAGAGCCGCGGCTGGGTCAGGGTCGGGTCGTCGATCTCGCTGTGGCCGTGGCGGCGGAAGCCGATGAGATCGAGGACGACGTCGCTCGCGAACGCGTAGCGGTAGTCGGCGGCGAGGCGCGCCCCCCGCACCGCCGCCTCGGGATCCTCGGCATTGACGTGGAAGACGGGGATCGGCAGCCGCTTGGCGAGGTCGGAGGCGAAGCGGGTGGAGTGGAGAGCGCGGGGCTCGGCGGTGAACCCGATGAGGTTGTTGACGATGACGTGCAGCGTGCCGCCGACGTCGAAGCCGTCGAGCCCCGCAAGGTTCAAGGTCTCGGCGGTGATCCCCTGGCCGGCGAAGGCGGCGTCGCCGTGCATGAGGATCGGCACGACCTGGTTGCGATCTCGGCCCTGGCGGTCCTGCTTGGCGCGAGTCCGGCCCATCATCACCGGGTTGACGGCCTCGAGGTGGCTCGGGTTCGAGGCCAGGTGGATGGCGATGACCCGGCCGCCGGGAAAGCACAGGGCGCCGGTCGCGCCGCGGTGGTACTTGACGTCGCCGGCGCCCATGATCGAGCGCGGGTCGACGTCCTCGAAGCCCGCGAGGAGATCGGCGTAGTCGATGCTCACGATGTGCGCCATCACGTTGAGGCGCCCGCGATGGCTCATCCCGAGCACGGCGCTCGGGGTGTCGTGCCCGCTCGCCGTCTCGAGCATCGCGGACAGCACCGGGATCAACGCCTCGAGCCCCTCGAGCGAGAAGCGCTTGTTGCCGAGGTACTTCGTCTGCAGGACCTGCTCGAAGATCGTGGCCCGCATCAGCTGGTCAAGGAGCGTCCGCCGGTCGACGTCCGGGGCCGGAGCTTCCATCCGCTCCTGGATCCAGGCCCGGCGGGCGGGGTCGGGAAGGTGCATGAACTCGACGGCCAGCGTGCCGCAGTAGAACCGGCGTGCCGCCGCGACCCCGTCGCCGGCCGCCGGCAGCTCCGGGTGCTCGGCGGGCGCGAGGCGGCCGAGCCAGTCGAGGTCGGCCTGCAGATAGCCCCAGCGGCGGAAGGCGTCGAGGACGGCCACCTCTTCTCCGTCAGCGGTCATGGCGGCGCAGCTTAGCGCGATCGCGAGATCGGCCCGGGCGTTGGCCGCCGGCCGCCGGTAGAATGCGCCGATGTCGCGACGCTGGGCGCCGGCCGGTCCTGTCCTCTCGCTGTTCTCGCTGTTCTCGCTGTTGTCGCTCGCCGCGGTCGCCGCCGCGGCGGTGAACCTTCCCGATCCGCTGGCGCCGCCGCGCGCCGGCGGCCTGGCGGCGGTGGACGACGCCCTGCTGCGGCTGGCGACCCATCGCCGGGTGCTGATCGTCGGCGCCCACCCGGACGACGAGGACTCGAGTCTCCTGACCCTGGTGGCCGGCATGGGCGGCGAGGCCGCGTACCTCTCCCTGTCGCGCGGCGAGGGCGGGCAGAACCTGCTCGGCCCCGAGCTCGGCGTGGGCCTCGGCCTCATCCGCAGCGAGGAGCTGCTCGGGGCGCGGCGGATCGAGGGCAACCGCCAGTACTTCACCCGGGCCTACGACTTCGGCTACACGCGGTCGCTCGACGAGACCCTGGCGCGCTGGCCGCTCGCGGCGCTGCTCGAGGACGCGGCCCGCGCCGTGCGCGACTTCAAGCCCCAGGTCATCGTCTCGATCTTCCGCGACGGCGGCGGCGGCACGCACGGCCAGCACCAGGCGGCCGGGGTCGTGGCGCACCGCATCTACGAGCTCGCCGGCGAGGCGTCGTTCCACCCCGAGCAGGCGGCCGAGGGCCTCGAGCCCTGGGCGCCGCGGGCCCTCTACCGCCGGGCCTGGCGGCAGGGCGAGGAGGAGCCGGCGATCGCGGTCCGGCTCGACGGCGCGGAGGCGATCGGCGGCCGCGGCTGGGGCCAGATCGCCGCCGCCAGCCGCAGCATGCACCGCAGCCAGGACATGGGCCGGATGCAGACGTTGGGCGGGGCGAGCACTTCCCTGGTCTGGGTGGCGGGCGGCAGCGGGCAGCCGGGATCGGGCCTCTTCGACGGCATCGACGCGCGCCTCTCGGCGATCGCCGATCTGCTGCCGCGGCTGGACGGAGCGGGGCCTCGCGAAGAGGTGCGAGCGCGGCTCGAGAAGGTGGAGGGCGAGGCCGCGCGAGCCCGGGCGGGCTTGTCCCCGGCCGCTCTTGGAGACGCTCTTCCGGCCCTCGTCTCGATTCGCGGCGAACTGATCCAGGCAGGGCGCCTTCTCGCCGCCCACGAGGGAGCTGCGGCGCGGGCGGCCGCCGGCCTGATCGCCGAGAAGCTCGCCCTGGCGGAGCGAGCCGTTCTGGCGGCGGCTGGAGTCGCGGTCGACGCCCGTGCAGATCGCGAGCGGGTCGTTGCCGGGGAGAGCGTCGACGTGACGTTGTCGGTCTGGAACTCGGGCGCCCACGACGCGGTGCTCGCGAAGGCGGAGATCGTCGGCCGCGACGGGTGGGTCGGAGCGCCGATGCTGGATGGACCCGTCCCGGTGCCGGCGGCCGCGGCCGAGCCGGCCGAGTGGACCCGCACGCTCACCTTGGATCCCGCGGCGCGACCGACGCTTCCCTACTTCCTTGCCCGGAAAAGGGATGGTGATCTCTACGACTGGAGCGACGCCGGAGGAGACAGCCGTACTCGAGCCTTCGAGCCGCCGCCGCTGGCGGTGGAGCTGGTGCTCCAGATCGAAGGAGCCCAGGTGAGGGTGGGGAGAGAGGTCGTCCACGCCTTCGCCGATCAGGCGCGCGGCGAGGTGCGCCGGCCGCTGCAGGCCGTTCCCGCCCTCGAGGTCGAGGCGGCGCCGGCGCTCGTGCTGCGGCGCACGGCCGACCGCGGCCCGGCGGCGATCGAGGTGCGGCTGCGCTCCAACGCCGCGCGCCCGCTGGGCGGCACCGTCGAGCTGGGGGTCCCCCCCGGGTGGCCGGACGTCGGCGCGCCCGTCTTCGCCATCGAGGACGCCGGGGGCGGCGCCGCGGTCCGGCTCGAGGTCGCCGTGCCGGACGGCGCGCCTCCCGGCCGCTACCGGCTGCCGGTGACCGCCGTGCTCGACTCGGGGGAGCGCTTCGCGGGGGCCTTCCCGACGACCGAGTACGAGCACGTCCGGCCGCGGCCGCGGCCCGAGCCCACGGTCGTCGAGCTCGAGGTTCTCGACCTGGCCCTCCCCGCCGGCGAGCGGATCGCCTGGATTCGGGGCGCCTCCGACTCGGTCAGCGACGCGCTGTCGCGGCTGGGGCTGGCGATCGACGTGCTCGACGCTCGGGGCGCGGCCGAAGCGGATCTGGCGGCCTACGACGTCGTCGTCATCGGCGCCCGCGCCTACGAGACCGATTTGGGCGTAGGGCACGTCAACGCCAAGCTGCTCGACTGGGCGCGCGCCGGCGGCACGCTCATCGTCGAGTACCAGCAGTACCAGTTCTCGGACGGCGGTTTCGCCCCCTACGCCTTCGCCATCGGCCGGCCCCACGACCGGATCACCGACGAGACGGCGCCGGTGCGGCTGCTCGCTCCGGGGCACCCGGTCTTCAACCACCCCAACCGGTTGACGGCGGCCGACTGGGACGGCTGGGTCCAGGAGCGGGGCCTCTACTTCGCCGGCAGCTGGGGCCCGGAGCTGGTCCCGCTGCTCGGGATCCAGGATCCGGACGCGGAGGAGGCGCTCGGCGGCCTGCTCGTCGCGCCGCTCGGCGCCGGCACGTGGGTCTACACCGGGCTCGCCTTCTTCCGCCAGATCCCCGCCGGGGTGCCCGGCGCCTACCGCCTGCTCGCGAACCTGCTGGCCCTGGGAGAGAGGCGGTGAGGCGCGGGCCCGTCCTGGCGCTCGCCGCCCTGCTGCCGGGTGCCCTCTTGCTGGGGTCCTGCGACGGGGGCCGCACGCCGCTCGTCCTCTACTCGCCCCACGGGCGCGATCTCCTGGTCTTGCTCGAGACCGAGTACGAGCGGTCGCACCCGGCGATCGACGTGCGCTGGCTCGACATGGGGTCGCAGGAGATCTACGACCGCATCCGCTCGGAGGCCGCCAATCCGCAGGCCGACGTCTGGTTCGGGGGGCCCGACACGATCTTCGCGCAGGGCGCGGGCGACGGCCTGCTCGCCCCCTACCGGCCGCGCTGGGCGGCGGCCGTGCCCGCCGCCAGCCGCGACGCGGGCGACCTCTACTTCGGTCTCTACCGGGCGGTGCCGCTGCTCATCTACAACTCGGACGCCGTCGCCGCGGACGAGGCGCCCCGCGACTGGGACGATCTGCTCGACCCGCGCTGGCGGGGCAAGGTCGTCATCCGCGACCCGCTGGCGAGCGGCACGATGCGCACCGCCTTCGCCAAGGTGCTGGCCGACTCGGTGCGCGACACGGGCGACGAGGAGGCCGGCTTCGAGTGGCTGCGCCGGCTCGACGCCCAGACCAGGGGCTACGCCGCCAACCCGGCGCTCCTCTTCGAGAAGATCGTCCGCCAGGAGGGGCTGGTGTCGATCTGGGAGCTGACCGACATGCTCTTCCAGCGCCAGCGCGGCGCGCCGTTCGGCTACAGCTTTCCCGCGAGCGGATCGCCGGTCATCGACGACTCGATCGGACTCGTGGCGGGCACCCCCCACGCCGCCGAGGCGCGCGGGTTCATCGACTGGGTCGGCTCCGAGGACGCGCTGCTGCTCGCCGCCGAGGAGGCGTTCCGTCTGCCGGCGCGCGAGGATCTGCCGCGCGACCGGTTGCCGGAGTGGGCTCGCGAGGCCCTCGACGGGATCGTCGTCGCGGACGTCGACTGGCGGCTCATCGCCGAGCGCGGCCAGGAGTGGATGGCCCGCTGGGACCGCGAGGTGCGCGGCCGCGGGCGCTGAGGGCGGCCTCGGCGCTCGCCTCGCGAAGCCGGCTACAATCGCGCCGCGATGGCGTTTCTCGAGCTCGAGCGGATCCGGAAGCGGTTCGGTGACCTGGTCGTCCTCGACGGCATCGACGCGGCCGTGGCCGAGGGGGAGACGCTCGTCCTGCTCGGGCCGTCGGGGAGCGGCAAGACGACCCTGCTGCGGATCCTGGCGGGGTTCGAGACGCCCGAGGAGGGCCGGCTGCGGGTCGCGGGCGAAGACGTGAGCGCGCTGCCGCCGGCGCGGCGCAATTTCGGCATGGTCTTCCAGCACTACGCGCTCTTCCCCCATCTGGACGTCGGGAAGAACGTCGCCTTCGGGCTGGCGGCGCGCGGCGTGCCGGCCGCCGCGCAGGGGTCGCGAGTGGCCGAGATGCTCGCCCTCGTGGAGCTCCCCGGATTCGAGCGGCGAGCCGTCCACGAGATCTCCGGCGGCCAGCAGCAGCGCGTGGCGCTGGCCCGGGCGCTCGCTCCCAGCCCGCGGGTGCTGCTGCTCGACGAGCCGCTGTCGAACCTCGACCCGGCGCTGCGCGAGCGCACCCGCCGGCAGCTGCGCGCGGTGCTGCGGCGGGTCGGGATCACGGCCGTGTGGGTCACGCACGAGCAGCAGGAGGCGTTCGACGTGGGCGACCGCATCGCTCTGCTCGACGGCGGCCGGCTGCAGCAGCTCGGGACGGCGGCCGAGCTCTACTCGCGTCCGGCCAGCCGCTTCGTGGCGGATTTCGTGGGCCAGGCGAGCTGGCTCGGGGGCCGGAGGGTCGCCGCCGGCGAGGTGGAGGTGGCGCCCGGAGTGCGCTGGCGGGTGGCGGCGGACGCGGGCGCGGCGAGCGCCGGGGAGGTGGCGGTGATGCTCAGGCCCGAGGACGCGTGCCTCGTGCAGCCGGCCACCGGAGTCCTCGCCGGCCGGGTCCGCGCCAGCCGGTTCACGGGCCACGCAACCGAGGTCGAGGTCGAGCTCGACGACGGGACGCGCCTCCTGGTGGCGAGCCACGAGGCGGTGCCGGCGGCGGGCTCGCTCGTCGGCGTCGAGCCCCTGGCGGGGCGCTCGAGCCCGCGGGCGTTCGCCCCCGCCGGCGGCGACGGCGGAGCGCCTTGAGCCGCGCGCCGCGCTGGGCGGGAGCGCTCCTCGCCCTCGTCCTCACCTGGCTCGTGGGCTACCCCCTGCTCGTCACGCTGGCGGAGTCGCTGGGCCTGCCGGCCGGCCTCGACCTCTCGTCCTTCGCGGAGTTCGTGCGGCGGCCGGACGAGTGGCAGGCCGGGTGGCACAGCCTCTGGATCTCGGCGGCGTCGGTCGCCCTGGCGGCGCTGGTGGGGATTCCGCTGGGGTTCCTCTTTGCCCGCCACGAGTTTCCCGGCCGCCGGCTCCTGGGCTCGCTCGTCATCCTGCCCATCGCCTTGCCGCCGCTCGTCGGCGTCATCGCCTTCCTCTTCCTCTACGGCGAGAGCGGGCTTCTGACGCGAGTCGTGCAGCTCGGGCTGGGCCTCGACGAGGCGCCGTGGCGCCTCAACGGTCCGGGTGCGATCCTCCTCGTCCACGCCTATTCGCTCTACGTCTTCTTCTACCTCTTCACCCGCGCGGCGCTGGCCCGTTTCGACGCGTCGGTGCTCGAGGCGGCGTCGGCCCTGGGCGCGGGACGGGGGTATACGCTGCGCCGCGTGACCCTGCCGCTCCTGGCGCCGGCGCTCGTCGGCGCCGGGCTCCTGACGTTCATGACGGCTCTGGGCTCGTTCTCGGCGCCGTATCTCTTCGGCGGCGGGTTCCGGGTGCTGCCGACGCAGATCGTCGCCTCGAAGCTCAACGGCGAGCTCGCCATGGCGCGGGTCGAGACCGTGATGCTCGCGGCGCTGGCGTTTCTCGGACTGTGGCTGGTGCGCAAGCTCGACGTGGACCGCCACGCCGTCGCCGGCGGCGCCCGCGGCATCGCGCCGAGCCGGCGCCGGCTGCAGAGTCGGGGCGCCCGCCTGGCGGCGACGGTGGCCGGCTGGGGCCTCGCGGTCTTCCTGCTGCTGCCGCACCTGACGCTCGTGCTCATCTCGTTCGTGCCGCCCGTCAGCTGGACCACGGAGCTCTTGCCGCCGGTGCTCGGCCTCGTCAACTACGAGTCGCTCGCGGCGACGCCCGAGCGGCTGCGCCCGGTCTTCAACTCGCTCTGGATGGCGCTCGCGGCGACCGCCGGCGCCTTGCTGCTCGGGGCGTCGGCGGCCCGCCTGTCGCTGACCCTCCGGGGCCGCCTCGGCCGCTGGCTGGAGCTTCTCCTGGTGGTGCCCTGGGCGATCCCCGGAACCGTCTTCGCCGTCGCTCTCGCGCTGACCTTCAGCGTCCGCGCCGCCTGGATGGGCCGCTTCGTCCTCGTGGGCACGCTGTGGATCCTGCCGCTCGCCTACCTCGTGCGCAGCCTGCCGGTGACGGGAAGAAGCGCTCTCGCCGGGCTGCGGCAGTTCGACGCCCGGCTCGAAGAGGCGGCGGCGTCGCTCGGTGCCGGCAAGGTCTACACCTGGCGGCGGATCACCCTGCCGCTTCTGGCGCCGGCGCTCGCCGCCGGCGCCAGCCTGGCGTTCATCACGACGCTCGGCGACTTCGTGACCTCGATCGTGCTCTACACCTACGACACGCGGCCGGTGTCGGTCGAGATCCTTTCGAGCCTCCGATTGCAGGACACGGGCGTGGCGGCGGTCTACGGGGTCTTCCTGATGCTGGTGAGCGCCACGATCTTCCTCGTCTGGGGGCGTCAAGAGGGTGTCTGAGCCGCAGACCTCGAGGATGTACCTGAGCCGGCTGTGGGTCCTCATGTTGACGGTCTTCGTCGACATGATGGGCTTCCTCATCGTCCTGCCGCTGCTGCCGTTCTACGCCAAGAAGCTGGGCGCCGACCCGACCCGGATCGGCCTGCTGGTCGCCGTCTTCGCGGTCGCCCAGCTGGCGACGGCGCCGCTTTGGGGGCGGTTGTCGGACCGCTACGGGCGGCGGCCGATGATCATCACCGGGCTCGTGATGTCGGCGGTCTCCTACCTCCTGTTCGAACAGGCGAGCACCGTGTGGCTGCTCTTCGGCTCGCGCATCTTCCAGGGGATCGGCGCCGGCACCAACGGCGTGGTGCAGGCCTATCTGAGCGACACGGTGCCGGCCGAGCGGCGCTCGCAGGCGTTGGGCTGGCTCACGGCGGCGGCCAGCGCCGGCGTCATGCTCGGCCCCGCCGTCGCCTCGCTCGCCAAGAGCTACAGCACGATCGGCCCCGGCTACGTCGCCGCCGGACTGTGCATCCTCAACGCGATCTCC
>JAOTWP010000135.1 GCA_029862975.1 Acidobacteriota bacterium | reverse complement strand
GCGCTCCAGGCCGCGGCGGCCCTTGGCGGTGATCGAGAACTCCGTCTTCGGCGTCCGGCCGGCGAAGCTCTTCTTGCAGTCGAGATAGCCGGCGTCCTCGAGCTTGCGGGCGTGGACGCTGAGATTACCGTCGCTGGTCGCGAGCAGGTCCTTGAGCTCCGAGAACGACATCGACGTGTTGACGGCGAGGGCGCTCAGGATTCCGAGGCGCACCCGCTCGTAGACCAGGCGATCGAAGTCGCGGGCGCTCGAGTCCGCGAGGTAGCCGGCGACCGTGGCCAGGCGCCGCCGGCGCGAGGGCGGGGCCCCGGAGCCGCGCGTGGGCGCCGGCCTAGCCACCGTGCCGCCTCGCGATGATCAGCCCGAAGACGAGATGCAGGCCGCCGAAACCGGCCGCCAGCAGCGAGTTCGCCCAGGCTGCCGGCGCCAGCAGCGCCACCGTTCCCAGGGCGATGAAGCCGACGCCCATCACCGGCACCAGGCGGACAGAGAACGCACCGCCCGACACCACCGCCACGCCGTAGAGCAGCAGCCAGGTCCCGGGGACGAGCTCGGGGCGGCCGCCGCGCAGCAGGACGACGGTCATCACCCCCGCCGCCAGCAGCGCGGGGCTCAGGTTGAGCAGGAAGCGCCGCCCGACGCCGCTGGCGATCTTCTCGCCCCGCGCCGCCGCCTTGCGGCGCAGGCTCCAGCCGCCGATGGCGGCGGCGACGCCGGCGTCGACGAGCCAGATCGAGAGCCACAGCTCGGGCAGCCGGTGGGCCAGGAAAGCCGCCGCGAGCGCCGACAGTCCCATCGCCACCCCACCCCACCCGGGCACCGACGTGAACGACCGCGAAGACTCCATCGTCGCGCGGATGAAGGCCAGATGATCGAGCGCCCGCTCGCTCACGGCGACCGGAGGCGGGGCGGTCTCGGCGGTGGTCCCGTTCATGGCCGCCCCGAGACTAGGCTCTGAATTCTTCCTTGTCAAGTACTTTGTGATGCAGTGGCCGCCTGCAGCTTGAGCACCGTCGCCCAGTTGCGGGTGGTCGCTTCGTCGCCCGTGAGGCGACCGAACGCCTTCGCGAGCTTCGACTCGAGGATGCCGCCGGCGCACCACAGATAGACCGCGTGCTCGCCGATGGCGACGGCCTCCGGGGTCCACGACTCGGCACGCAGCGGCGCGGCCCGGGCGAGCGTGGCCGGGCCGGCGACGAAGGCGACGAGGAACTTCGCGGGATCGTTTCCGGCGCGGACGAGCCGGTTCTCGTGGACGATCGCGTCGAGCTCGGCGGCCGTGAGAACGACGACCGGCACGGAGAAGCCGAAGCGGCCCTCGATGGCCGCCGCGATCGATCGCGCGAGCGCGGCGACGTCGGGCCGCCGCGCCTCGAAGACGACGTTGCCGCTGTTGAGCAGCGTGCGCACGCCGGTGTGGCCGAGAGATGCGAATAGCTCGCGCAGCTCGGCCATGGGCACGCGCTTGGCGCGCCCGACGTTGATGCCCCGCAGCAGCGCGACGCAGGTGGTCATGCTTCCCGCTCCGTGGACGGACCCGGCCCCGCGGCGGCTCGCCCGCCGGCTGACGGCCTCGCCGCTCGAGATCGCTCCAGCGGTCTCCCGAGGAGGGCCGCCTTCATGGGAACCCGGTCCGGGTGAAGGGAGTGCGTCCCGTAGCAGAGGCGCCTCAGGATGGCGTCCGGCCGGGCGTACCAGCTCGCCCAGCCGAGAGGGGTGTCGCCGTGGGCGTCCCGCGCCTCGCGGTCCGCGCCCGCGGCCAGCAGAAGGTCGAGCGTGTCCTCGGTGCCGAACGCCGCGGCCCGGTGCAGCGGCGTCTCGCCCCGCGTCCGGCAGTCCCGCATGAAGGCCCCGGTCGCCACCGCCGGGTTCGTCTCCCGGTTGGGGTTCGCGCCGTGGGCCAGGAGGACCTCGACGACGAGGTCGTGCGCCGCGCGATCGGGCGTGCACAGCGCCGAGTGGAGCGGCGTCTCCCCCGTGTCCTGCGCCCGCGCATCGACGTCGGCGCCCGCCTCGATCAGGAACTCGCAGAGCCGCCAGTGACCGTGGAACGCCGCCGCCCGCAGGCCGAGCTCCTCGCCCAGCGAGGCGAGCGATTCCCCGTGACCGAGCAGGAACCGCATCGCGCTCACGTCGCCGTAGTAGGCGCACCACTGCAGGAGTCGCACGCCGTCGGCGGTTCTGGCGGTCACGGCGCCACCCCGCGCCACTTGCTCCCACACGAGGTCG
The DNA here is from genome assembly GCA_029862975.1 of Acidobacteriota bacterium. GTDB lineage: Bacteria > Acidobacteriota > Thermoanaerobaculia > Multivoradales > JAHEKO01 > CALZKB01. The sequence goes on along the minus strand of JAOTWP010000135.1, from coordinate 7,901 downwards.
GTACGGCCGCCGGCGATCCGCTCGAGCAAACCGTCAGCCGTCATGCTCGCCGCCCATCTGGTGCTCGAGGCTCGGGCTCCTCGAGCTCGCCGGCCGATCGCCATCCCGAGATGCGAATCGGCTCCCGCCTCCTTCTCTCACTCCGCCACCTCTCGCTCTCTCCTGAAGACCCAACGGTTGTCGTAGCTCAGCTCGGGACCGCGGAAGCTCTCCTCGGCGCCGGTCGCCATTGACGCTGATCTCGAAGCCCGCCATCCGCATTGCCTCGGGAGCCCGGTGACAGGATACCCGTTCCTCGCGGCCTCCGCGATCCATCCGCGGATGGAAGGCTGCCGGGCCCGTGGAAGCTCGCCTGCCCGCGAGACGGCCGTCCCGAGGCCCCTGACGCCCTGCTCAGCCCTCCTTCGCCGCCTTCTCCTCGGGCTCGAGCTCGATGCGCTCGTGGAGCTCGAAGTCGAGGCGGCGGATCACCTCGCTCCTGGGCATGCCGGCCTCGGACTCGGCGGCCGGGGCGTCGAGGGGCGATTCGAAGACCAGCAGGCTGTTCGGGTAGTAGCCGAGCACCCGCGCGTTGGCGAGCGCCGCTTCGCTGTTGCCGTAGTAGACGGTGACGCCGTCCCCGGCCCGCGACGGGTGGTGGACGGTGAGGAAGACGGCCTGTCCCGGACCGGCGTAGCGGCCGCCTTCCACGGCGAAGCCGTCTCCGCCCCAGGTGACGGGGCTGCGGGTGCGGCCGACGAAGGCCGCGACCTTCGGGTCGAGGATCGCGTCGCCCAGGATCAGCACGCTCGTCTCGTCGAGCATGGACGGGTCGAGCCCGGAGGCCGCGACGACGGTGAGCTCGTGATCCTCGTGGGGATCGTCCTCGTCGCCCAGCACGGCGCGGGTGTAGGCGTCGAGCACCGTCCGGTAGCCCGCGGCCAGCTCGCCGTCCGGGACGACGGCCGTCAGCGCCGCGGCGTGGCGGGTGAGAGCGGAGGTGGGCATGACCTCTTCGGGCGCGAGCTTGCGGAAGAGGTGGTAGTCCGGGTCGAGCTCGATCGCCGTCAGCCCTTCCCTCCGGCACGGGACCTCGACGGCCTCGACCGTCTCCGCAATCGTGACGGTGACGTCCTCCGACTCCTCGCCGTAGTAGAGGCGCAGCGGCACGTCGAGAACGAAGCTCGTGGGTCCTTGCGACAAGGTCACCTGCACGAGGCTGTCGCCCGGCCGCCACCGCGCCTCCCGCAGCTCGAGCAGCGGCGCTCCGCCGCGCCGTACCCACTGGTCGAAGAAGGCCCCGAGGTCTTCCCCGCCGGCGCCCTCGAAGGCCTCCTCGAGCTCGCGCCAGGAGGCGTGGCGGCCCATCCGCTCGGCCGCCAGCCGGCGCAGGCCGGCGCTCATCGCCGCGGGACCGATCTTGCGCTCCAGCATGTGGAACACGGCGGCGCCCTTGTTGTAGCCGATTCCCGAGGCCGCTCCGCCCGCGAGCTGGAACGTGCCCAGCGGCTTGTCGTCCGCGGGCTCGATCGAGCTCAGGAAGTTCGAATGGTTGCGCCGCTGCTTGCGCGCCCCCTCCTCGTCGCCGTCGAGCACGAAGCCGTAGTAGTTGCCGAGATAGCTCGCCAGCCCCTCGCACCAGTTGCCGTCGCGCGGGTCGACGAAGACGCCGTTGCCCCACCAGTTGTGGAGCAGCTCGTGGTCGAGGTAGCCGTGGCGGCGGTACTGCCGGTACTCGCTGAGCTGGCTGCCGGCGATCTGGGTCGCGGTGGGAAACGCGAAGCCCGAGCTGAAGAACGCCTCGAGGACCGTGAACTCGGAGAACGGATAGGGACCCAGCAGCGGCGTGTAGCGATCGAGCATCTCGGCCGCGGCGGCGAGGATGTCGGCGGCGACGGCGGCCTTGCCCGGGGCCAGCACGGCGTGGAGCTCGACGTCGCCGTGGCGCCGGCTCGCGCGCTCGAGCGGACCGCCGAGCAGCACCATGCCGTCGAGCGGGAACGGGCTCGCCCAGCGCAGGCGGCCGTCGTCCCCCTTCCCGTTCTCCTGCCCCACGCTCTCGAGACCGGCGACGAGCTCGAAGCCCGCGATCGGGTCGGTCACGAGCTCGAAGCCGGAGAGCCCGAGGTCCGGGTCGCCGCCCGCCGGCAGCTCGAGGCGCGGATACCAGTAGCCGCCCGCGTCGAGGTAGACGCCCTCCTCGCCGACGTGGGCCGAGACGGCGAAGTTGTGGATCTCGCCCTCCCTCTCGCCGGCCGCGACGTCCTGTTGGAGCCTCCCCCGATAGGCGAGGGTGGCGCGGATCGTCGCCGCCGGCCTGCCGATCACCAGCCGGTGGATCGTCGGCGCGACGACCTCGCCCGGCCCCGGCTCCCCGGCGCGCTCGCGGTGCGAGCGCAGCTTCCCGGCGTCGAGCCGCACCGACTCGACGGCGAGGTCGGGGTGCAGCCGCAGCTCCACGACCACCCGCCGGCCGAGCGGCCGTTCCGGGTCGATCCGTTCCAGCGTCACCTCCGCCTCGCCGCTCAGCCGGTGCGCGGCGGGATCGAGCCGCACGTCTACGTCGTAGTCGACCGCCCGCAGAACCGGCCGGGTGCCGGCGCAGGCGAGAGCGAGAGAGGCGACCAGGGACGCCGCGAGCACGGTGCGCTGATGGGTCGTCGCGGGCATCCAGACCTTCCGGGGAGCGAGCTTATCGCGCGGGGCCGGCGGTGCGGCGGGATAGACTTTCCTCGGAGCGTCCCGGAGGGGCGCCGGACGGGGGCTTCATGGACGTCGAGATCGTCCGCGGGCCGGACGTCGTTCCCACCCGCTACTGGCACGAGCTGCAGGACGGCCGGGTCCAGTGCGACCTCTGCCCGCGGTTCTGCCGGCTGCGCGAGGGCCAGCGGGGCTCGTGCTTCGTGCGCGGCCGGCTCGACGGCCGGGTGGTGCTCGCGACCTACGGCCGCTCCAGCGGCCTCTGCGTCGACCCCATCGAGAAGAAGCCTCTGAGCCACTTCCTGCCGGGGACCTCGGTGCTCTCGTTCGGCACCGCCGGTTGCAACCTGTTCTGCAGGTTCTGCCAGAACTGGGACCTCTCGAGGTCGCGGCAGGTCGACACCCTCGGCGAACGGGCGGCGCCCGAGGTGGTCGCCCGGGCGGCGCAGCGGCTGGGCTGCCGCAGCGTCGCCTTCACCTACAACGACCCGGTCGTCTTCCTCGAGTACGCCGTCGACGTCGCCCGCGCCTGCCACGAGCTGGGGATCCGCACCGTCGCCGTCACCGCCGGCGAGATCTGCCCCGCCCCCCGCCGGGAGCTCTTCCGGGAGATGGACGCCGCCAACGTGGACCTCAAGGCGTTCCGCGAGGCCTTCTATCGCCGGGTCTGCGGCGGCAGTCTGCGCACCGTCCTCGAGACCCTCGTCTACGTCGCTCGCGAGACCGACGTCTGGCTCGAGATCACGACGCTGCTGATCCCGGGCGAGAACGACTCCCCCGAGGAGATCGACGCCCTGACCCGCTGGGTCGTCCGCGAGCTCGGGCCGGACGTGCCGCTGCACTTCACCGCGTTCCACCCGGCCTTCCGGATGCTCGACCGGCCGCCGACTCCGGCGTCAACGCTGCGGCGGGCACGCGCCACGGCCCTCGCCAACGGAGTGCGCCACGCCTACACCGGCAACGTCCACGACCCCGAGGGGCAGACGACGCGCTGCGCCGGCTGCCGCCGCCGGCTGATCGGGAGGGACGGCTACCGCATCACCACCTGGAACGTGACCCCCGGCGGCGGCTGCCCCTCCTGCGGCTCACGGCTGGCGGGCCGCTTCGAGGAGCGTGCGGGCCTCGGCCACCCTCCGTCGTCCACCGAGTCCCGCGCCCTCTCTCTCTGATCGGCCCGGGGGTCCTCGTTCGCCCCGCCGACCGTGCCAGAATACCCCTCGTCATGGTCGGCAGCACGCTCGGGCACTATCGGATCGTCGCCCCGGCCGGCAGCGGCGCGATGGGCGAGGTCTACCGCGCCGAGGACGGCAAGCTGAAGCGCACGGTGGCGCTCAAGCTGCTCCCCGAGGACGTGGCCTCCGATCCCGCGCGCCTCGCCCGCTTCCGCCACGAGGCGGAGGTCCTGGCCCGCCTCGAGCACCCCAACATCGTCACCGTCTACTCGATCGACCACGTCGACGGGCAGCACTTCCTGACCATGACGTGGGTGGAGGGCGAGACCCTCGAGCAGGCGCTGGCGCGCCGGGGCTTCCTGCTCGACGGCTTCTTCGCCATCGCCATCCCCCTGGCGCAGGCGATCGCCGCCGCCCACGACAAGGGCATCGTTCACCGCGACCTGAAGCCGGCCAACGTCATGGTCACCGCGGAAGGCAAGCTCAAGGTGCTCGACTTCGGGCTCGCCCGCTCGGGCGTGGCTCGGGGCCTCGATTCCGGCGCCCGGACCCTGAGCCGCGAGGGCATGCTGGTCGGCTCGCTGCCCTACATGTCGCCCGAGCAGGTCCGCGGCGAGCCGGCGACGGCGCCCTCCGACGTCTTCGCCCTGGGCACGATGCTCTACGAGCTGGCGACCGGAGAGCGCCCGTTCCGTGGGGCCTCGGCGGCCGACGTCATCTCCTCGATCCTGCGCGACTCGCCGCCGCCCGTCGATCAGCTGCGCCCCGAGCTGCCGCGCGAGCTCGGCCGCGTCATCCAGCGCTGCCTGCACAAGGACCCGGAGCGGCGCTACGAGAGCGCCAAGGGGCTGCGCAACGCGCTCGAGGACCTGCGCGCCGAGACCGTGACCCGGGCGCCGGACCTGCGCTCGATCGCCGTCCTGCCCTTCGTCGACATGAGTCCCGAGCGCGACCAGGGGTACTTCTGCGAGGGCATCGCCGAGGAGATCCTCAGCGCGCTCTCGGCTCTCGAATCGCTGCGCGTGGCGGCCCGCGCGTCGAGCTTCCAGTCGCGCGAGGGCGCCTTCGACGTGCGCGAGATCGGCCGCCGGCTCAACGTCCAGGCGATCCTCGATGGCAGCGTGCGCAAGGCGGGCAACCGGGTGCGGATCACGGCCCAGCTGGTCAGCGTCGCGGACGGCTACCACCTCTGGTCCGACCGCTTCGACCGCGAGCTCGAGGACATCTTCGCCATCCAGGACGAGATCGCCGTGGCGGTGGTCAACGCCCTGCAGCTGACGCTTTCGCCGCGCGAGGAAGAGTCGCTCAAGCAGCGGCGGGCCGCCGACCTCGAGGCCTACGAGCTCTACCTGCGCGGCCGGCGGCTGGTCGGCCAGCCGAGCGAGAAGAGCATGCTCGCCGCCCTCGAGATGTTCCAGCGCGCGATCGAGATCGACCCCGGCTACGCCCCGGCCTGGGCCGGCATCGCCGAGAGCCACTGCTGGCTCTTCGCCTGGTACGGCTCCTGCGAGGACAACCTGGACGAGGCGGAGCGGGCCAGCAGCAAGGCGGTCGAGCTCGCCCCGCAGTCGGCCGAGGCCTACGCCTCGCGGGGCTACGTGCGCTCCCTGCGCGGCGACTGCGACGCGGCGTGCGCCGACTTCGCGCGCGCCATCGAGCTCAACCCGCGGCTCTTCGAGGCCTACTACTACTGGGGGCGGGATCGAGTGGCCGATGGCAACTTCGAGCGCGCCGTCGAGCTCTTCGAGCAGGCGGCGGCGGTGCGGCCGGAGGACTACCAATCGCTCCTCCTGGCTGCCGAGTTCTACAGCAAGCTCGACCGGCCGGACTCGGCGCGCTCGGCCGCCGAGCGCGGCAACGAGCGCGCCGAGCGCGCCCTCGAGCTCAATCCCAAGGACGTCCGCGCGCTCTACCTGAGCGCCACCCAGCTCTGGCGGCTGGGCCGGCACGAAGAGGCGCGGACGCGGGCGACCCGGGCGCTCGAGCTGGCCCCCGCGGATCCGACCGTGCTCTACAACGTCGCCTGCTTCTTCGCGGTCGCCGGTGAGCCCGACCGCGCGCTCGACTGCCTCGAGCGGGCCCTGGTGGGGAACTTCGGCCTCGAGAGCTGGATCGAGCACGATCCCAACCTCGACAACGTCCGCTCCGAGCCGCGCTTTCAAACGCTCCTGCGCGCCCGCGTCGAAGATGCCCCGGCAAAGCAAGGCTCCGCGAGTCGCTGGTGCGGCCGGGGCGCGACTGTGGAGGATGCGATTGCCGGCCACCGTGGCGACGAGTAGATCTTCCGCGTCGTCTCGAGAGGATCTCGCGACAGGATGCGCATCGCAGTGCGGCGCCGGAGCCCCTGGTGGCCAGCAGTCCTCGCCGTTGGCTTCCTCGCCGTCGGGCTGTCGATCGGGTCGCCGCCGGCCGCGGCTCAGGTCCCGTTCGACGACCAGATCGTCGACGCCCAGAACTCCGGCGACGACAAGGCCGTGGCGGACATCGACGGCGACGGTTGGATGGACGGCATCATCGGCGGCTCCGTGCCGGGGACGGCCCTCGTCTGGTACCGCTCCGACGGGCCGGCCCACGGCTTCACCCGATTCGTCATCCGCGCCAACCCGGTATACCAGGAGTTCTCCACCGACATGGAGGTGGCGGACGTTGATGGCGACGGCGACATCGACCTGGTGCTCGGCGACGGTGGCGGCGGCGACAACGTGCTGTGGTTCGAGAACCCCCGCCTGGAGCCGCCTCCAGGCACGGATCCGGACCCCACGGTGGGCTCCAACTGGCTGCACCACGTCATCGGTACTCACGGCCAGTGGGCCCACGACTTCTCGGTCGGCGACCTCGACCGGGACGGCAAGACCGATGTCGTGACCTCGGGTCACGGCCGGCTCCACCTATGGTTCCAGGACAGTCCGACCGTCTGGACGGGTCGTGATCTGAGCGGGCTGGCTGGCGCCGGTGCGGTGGTCGCCGACGTCGACGACGTCCACGGACCCGATCTCTTCGCCGGCGGCGCCTGGCTCGAGGCGCCGAGCGACCCGCGTACCGGCACCTGGACGCGGCGCGACATCCCCGGCTCCGATCCCGGCGACGGTCCCGCCTCGCTGGGAGTCGACATCGACCGCGACGGCCTGGTCGATCTGGTCACCGTCCGCCAGCACACCGCGGGGCAACTCGCCTGGTACGAGCATCCCCTCGACCCGGTGAACGACCCCTGGATCGAGCACGCGATCGCGGCCAGCGAAGCGAGCCACCACCTGAAGGCCGCGGACTTCGACGGCAACGGATTCCCCGATCTGTTGATCGGCCACGAGCTGACCGAGATCGCGATCTATCTCAACGATGGCTCCTCGCCGCCGACCTTCGTCAAGCAGTCGCTGCTCTCGGCCTCCGGCCACAATGCCGTGGCGGGCGACATCGACGGCAACGGCACCCCGGACGTGTGGGCCTGCGACTTCATCGGCAACCCGCCGGTGCGGGTGCTGTGGAACCTGGGGCCGACGATCTTCGCCGACGGCTTCGAGTCCGGCGATACGTCCGCCTGGTCGGACGCGGTTCCCTAGCAGACCGTGGTCGAGCTCCAGCGGCGAACGGCGGCGCCGGGCCGGCCGACCTCACCGCGCGGCGTGGAGTGGCGTGCTCAGATACTTCATCCCGGCATCGCAGGCCATCGAGCCCGCCCGACAGCACCGCCGACTCGGCCGGCTCGAAGGCGACGATCCGCAGCGCGGCTGAAGGCGTCGGAGTTGACGAGGCTTCGTTGCGTTCTTCCTACTCGGGGCCGCGACGAGGGACCGTCACCGGCGGCTGCGCTTGAGGTACGCCCGCAGGGCCGCCTTGCGCAGGTCCTCTCGCACCCCCGACTGCATCTTGGCCAGCCTGCGCAGCTCTTCCGTCGGCAGGCCGCCCACCAGCCGCAGGGCGACCGCCGAGGGGGTCTTCGGGTTGCGCACCAGCGCTTTCTGGATCTCGGGATTGGCGAGCCAGCGGGTCTCGCGGGTGATCCGGTCGAGAACCCCCGCCGAGACCTGCGGGTTGCGGATGATCTCGACGATG
>JAOTWP010000294.1 GCA_029862975.1 Acidobacteriota bacterium | reverse complement strand
CCAAAGCTCAGGGCCGAGTCGCGCCGCCCCTTCGCGGCCGGCGACGGCGAAGAGGAGCACGGCGAGGGCCAGCGCCACCGCCGCCCCGCCGCTGGCGGCGCAGCCGTCCGCCGCCGCAGCTCGCAGCGGGCGGCCGCGAAGCCACGCGACGGCGGCGGCGCCGGTCCACAGGGCCGCGGCGAGGACGTAGAGGCTCGGGAGGGAGACCATCGGAGCGATCCGCTTGGGGGGGTCGGCAGGAGAGTCTACTGCGGGCGGGCGGGGCGCCGCCGGCGCCGGAAGCGACCTTGCGCGTGCCGGCTTTTTGTGGGAATGTTCCCGGACTTGTATCCGACCCCGCACAGAGCGTCCCTCGGATCTTGCCGACGCGGCCGCGGAACCTGAGCACCCAACCGGAGGTACCTCGATGAGTCTCACCATGCAGCGCGCTCTCCTTTGCACGGCTCTCCTGACCGTCGTCGCCGGCAGCGCCGGCGCCATCGTCCAGCAGCGCAACGATTCGCCCCTCGCCGACCGGCAGTTCCTCGCTCCGGCCCTCGAGTTCGCGGACACCTTCAGCCGCCCCGACGACCTTCCCGAGGACCTCCGCCTGGACGCGCTGAACGCCCTGCAGAACCTCGGCGTGGACCGCGGCTCGGGACTCCTCGAGACCCGCGGCGGCCGCTGGGGGACCCTCTACCCCGTCATCCCGATGATCCCCGGTGACGGCCAGGGCAACCGCCTGACCTGGGAGAGCCTGGGCGCCCAACCGCCGGCCGATGCCGGCGCGATCGTCGACCTCGCCTGGGCGCAGGTGAGCCGCTACATCGCCGAGCGCGCGGACAGCCTGCGCGTCGACCTCGCCGAGCTCGACCACCGCGGCGCCTCGCACAACGGCGGCGAGCTGGTCCAGTTCTTCGCCAACCGCGTGTTCCGCGGCGTGCCCGTTCGCGGCGCCGGCTTCACGGCGGTCCTGAGCCACGGCAACCTGGCGCTCATGGGCTCGAACGCCTGGGGCGACATCGAGCTCGACCTCGAGCCGCGCCTGTCGGCCGAAGATGCCCGGGCGATCGTCGCCTCCTACGTGAATCCCTTCGCGATCGACTCGCTGCGCGGCGACGCGACGCTCGAGATCGTTCCGCTGGGCGTGAGCGGCGCCTACGACGTCGGCAGCGGTCTCGACCATCGCCTCGTCTGGGTCGTGCCGCCCGACGTGGCCGGCGCGGCCGGGCGCTGGGAGGCGCTGGTGGACGCGCACAGCGGCGAGCTGCTGTCCTTCCAGGACCTCAACGTCTACGGAACCGACCGCAACGTCAACGGCGGCCACTACCCCATCACCTACGACGGCATCGGCCCCGAGGGGACGATGCAGGACAACTACCCGATGCCCTTCGCGGACATCACCGTGGGCGGCCCCTTCACGGACGCCGGCGGCAACTTCACCGGCGTAGGCAACGCCACCACCACGCTCAACGGCGACTTCATCCGCATCGTCGATCAGTGCCCCGGCGTCTTCAACGAGTCGAGCACCGGCGACATCGAGCTGGGCGGCACGGACGGCGACGTCGACTGCGACACCCCGACCTCCGGCGACAACACGGCCTCGGCGCGCTCCGGCTTCTACGAGCTCAACCGCATGGTCGAGCTGGCCCAGGGCCAGCTGCCGGCGAACGTCTGGCTGCAGAGCCAGCTGACGTCGAACATGAACATCAACAACTCGTGCAACGCGTTCTGGAACGGCGTGACGATCAACTTCTACCGCGAGGGCTTCCCCTGCGGCAACACCGGCCAGATCGGCAGCGTCTTCGATCACGAGTGGGGCCACGGCATGGACGACAACGACGTCCAGGGCTCGGTCATCCCCCCCGGCAACGGCGGCGGCGAGGGCATCGCGGACATCTACGGCTCGCTGCGTCTCAACACCTCGTGCGTCGGCCGCGGCTTCTTCATCGACGGCTCGGTGTGCGGCGGCTACGGCGACCCCTGCACGCCGGCTTCCGGCTGCACGGGGGTTCGCGACATCGACTGGGCCAACCGCACCTCCGGCGTGCCGCACGACGTGACGTGGGTCCAGACCTGCGGCTGCTGCGGCTCGTCCCACTGCCGTGGCGCGGTCTACGCCGAGGCGGTCTGGGACATGCTGACGCGGGACTTCCCCACGATCTACGGCTCGGACTTCAACACCAACCTCGAGATCATCACCCGCATGACGTTCCTCGGGGGCGGCATCCTCAACGGCTGGTACCCGCCGGCGGGCCCCCCCCACACCAACTGCAGCGCCACGTTCGGCTACAACCAGTACCTCGTGGCCGACGACGA
>JAOTWP010000293.1 GCA_029862975.1 Acidobacteriota bacterium | reverse complement strand
GACCTCGCGGTTGCCCTGGCTGAGCACCGCGGACTCTTCGAAGATCGCCTCGACGGCCGCCAGCTGCTCTGCGCTCAGCCCGTGCTCGTCGCGGAGCAGCTCGAGGATCGAGGTCCGCTGCTCGGCGACGGTGCCGAGCTCCTGGCCGGGGAGCGCGATGCCGGCAAGGGCGGTGAGGAGCCCGAAGCCCAGCAGGCTCATCGTCGTCCTCCGGGAAGGAAGTCTCATCGTTTCCTCCGCGAAATGTAGAAGAAGTCGCGGTTGTCCGGATACGCGAGGAACCGGGGCACGACGGCGCCCTGGTAGGTGAGGTCGAGCACGCTCATTCCGCGGTCGAGGTGATGCACTTCGCGCTCGCCGTTCGCCTTCTGGTAGACGGCCAGATACGTGTGCTCGAGGGCGTTCATGTCGAGGAGCATGGCATAGCTGCAGCCGTACGCCTGGAAGACGCGGGCCATCGCCGAGGTGGTGACGCTCGAGAAGTAGCCGTACACGAGAAAGCGGCCGGCGGCGCCGTCCTGGAGGCAGAGCCCGGCCCGCAGGGTGCGGAACTTCCGCTCCTGCGAGCCGGACCAGTTGCCTTCGCCCCACTTCGTGACGAGCGCTCCCGGGCGGCCGGCGCCCGTGTCGGGGTCGGGCTCGAGGATCGGCACGCCGTTCTGGCGCGCGTGGCGCACCTCGCCGAGCCGGTGGTCGTCCTCCTCGCTCCAGGTCGCGAGCTCCACCCTGCCGTCGCGCCATACCAGCACGGTCGCCAGGCCGGGCTGCAGGCTGCTCAGGATGACGCCTTCCTCGACGAAGCCGTAGTGGCTGCCGCGGTGGATCTGCGCGAGCCGCCCCGTCTTGAAGGCTCCGTGGCTGCGCTTGAAGCCGCCGATGAAGGTCGCGATCACGCCGGCGGCGCGGTGAGGCGCGACCCGTCCGGTGCGGGCCAGCGGCGCCACGGTGTCGAAGCCGTCCGGCCCCGGCAGCCGGTCGTCGCGAACGCCGGGCTGGGCGCGCTCCGACCAGTCGACTCGCGGGTGGTCGGTGCCGAGCGCGAAGTCGAGGTCGAAGCGGTCGAGGTCGAACGCGACGAGGTAGGTGAGAGCCTTCGCCTCCACCTCGTCGAGAGGGCTCACCGCGGCGCCTTGCTCGCGGACCACGTCCCGGGAGACGTGGCTGGGCGAGAGACCGCCCACGTAGATCCCCGGCTCCTCCTCGATGCCGTACCAGCGGCCGACGAGGAGGCGGCCCTCCGCGTCGTCGCTCTTCACCTTCAGGCCGAGGTCCGTGGGCACGAAGAGGCTGGCCTGGGCCTCGGGGGCGAGGCGCGGCGGCGCGGGCGCCCCCGGCGGCCGATCGTGCTCGGCCGCGGCCTCGGCGTCGCGCTCCACCTCCGCGGTGCGCAGGAAGGCGTCCTGCATCAGCTCCTCTTTGACGAAGTTGACGACCTGATCGCCGGCGGGAACGCGATCGCGCAGGAAGTCCGTCACCCATTCCTTCGAGGTGCGGTGGCCGCTCACGGTGTTGCGCACGTAGAGCGCGCCGTTGCAGAGCCGCGAGTAGGCCGACTCGTCTTCCGCGGCCGCGGCCAGCGGGCTGGAATCGGCGCCCCAGAGCGCGCACGCGGTCCGGCGGCCGTCGGCGTCGAGGACGACGCCTTCCTGGGACAGCTCGAGGCGCGTGCCGCGGTCCCGCGGCTGGAGATGGAACTCGGCGCGCGGCAGGCCGAGCGCCGCGTGCGTGCCGTCCTCGATGCGCAGCAGATGCCAGGCGCCGAGGCGCGGCGCCAGATCGATCAGGCTGACCCGGACGCGATGCCCGTCGGCGGCCGGGACGACCGCCGTCCGCGTCACGGCCGCCGTCTGGAGGGCCAGGACGCTGCGCGGCGCGGTCGCCAGCGGCGCGGGGACGAAGTCCGGCGGCGGGGGCTCGGGCTCCGGGATCGGAGGCGCCGCCAACTTCTCGTCCGCGTCGCCAGCCGTGGAGGGAGCAGCGGCCGGGACCGGGCTCGACAGGGCCGGAAGTTCGGCAGCTTCGCCGTCCTGGCCGGCCGTCCCGAGGGTCGGGCGCGAGCAGGCGGGGAGAAGCAGGCAAGTCGTCAGCGCGAGCCGAGCGAGGCTCGGGACCGGGGCGATCAGGGGAAGCCGTTGGACGAAGCTCACGATGGCAGTCTAGCGTGAGCTGCTGCCGGACCGCGGGAAGGCCGTGGCCGGGCAGCCGTCCGGATTGGCCGGTCAGAACCGATGGCCAATGCCGGCGAGCGTCATCGGGAATCGACCTCGAACTGGAAGCCGCGACTCGCGGCGTCGCCCGGGT
>JAOTWP010000134.1 GCA_029862975.1 Acidobacteriota bacterium | reverse complement strand
GACGGCAAAGCCGAGGCCGGCTCCTTGGCGGGCGGCGGCGGCGATGGCGGCGAGCTCCTCGCCCGCCCGGTCCGTGGCCCGGGTGTAGCGGTCGGTGTTGATCTCGAAGCCGGCGATCGCGCCGCTGCCCAGAGTGCCGAGGGCCTCGATCTGCTCGGGGTGCGGGTCGAGGAAGAGCGAGACGGCGATCCCCGCCGCCGCCAGCCGCTCGGCGGCCGCGGCGATGACCGCTTTCTGGGCAGCGAGGTCGAGACCGCCCTCGGTGGTCACCTCGTCGGGGCGCTCGGGCACGAGGGTCACCTGGTCCGGCGCGAGCTCGAGCGCCAGCCCGAGCATCTCGGCGGTCGCCGCCATCTCGAGGTTCAGCTTGCCGCGCACCTCGCGGCGCAGCCGCTCGACGTCGCCGTCCTGGATGTGCCGGCGGTCGGAGCGCACGTGCACGGTGATCCCGCCGGCCCCGGCGTCCTCGGCGACGACCGCGGCCGCCACCGGGTCGGGGTAGTCGACGCCTCGCGCCTGGCGCAGGGTCGCGACGTGGTCGACGTTGACCGAGAGCAGAGGAGTCATCCGACCGGGGAGGCCTCGTCGCCGATGTCCGCGGGCTCGACTCCGGGGATCTCCAGCCGAATGATGACGTTCACCGTGGGCTGCTCCTGGATGTTGATCAGGGGCTCCGGCGGCCGCACCGCGACTTCCATCTCGAAGTCTCGGGCGTGGCCCGAGAGATCCACGGGAAGCGTGTTGACGCCCTCGAGCGCCGCGATGCGCGAGGCGGGGCCGGCGACGAGGACCTTGTTGGGAACGACCCGCGTCGAGAGCACGCGGGCGCCGGCCGCCGGCTCGCCGGCCAGGGTGGCTTCGACCGGCACGAAGCGGGTGGCGAGGCGGTCCAGGGTCACCTCGATCACGTTCGGCTCCACGGAGACGACCTCGAGGCCCTCGGGCAGGATGACCTGGTCGCTGCCCAGGGCCACCTGCTGCACGCCCTCCTGCGCCGGCAGGTCGACGAAGACGTCGATGAACGGGGCGGTGAGGCTGCGGATCTTGCTCAAGGGACCGCGGGCGCTGACCCGCACCATCTCGACCCGCTCGAGCAGCAGGAAGCTCTCCGGCAGGTCGTAGCGCACGGCGGCGTCGATCACCTTCTCGGACAGCGGCTCGCGCTTCTCGCCGCTGAAGATGAACCAGGCCAGCCCGGCGAGACCCAGCGCCAGCAGGCGCAGGCCCCAGAGGCCCCGAGAGTCGTTCATTTCGCCCTCCCGACCTGGATGTTGATGTCGCGGATGAGGTACTGGTAGAGCTTGTTGCGCAGCGCCTTGGCGTCGAGGTTGCGCATCAGCTGGCCTCCCAGGGCCACCGAGATGCCGCCGGTCTCCTCCGACACGACGACGGCGAGGGCGTCGGTCTCCTCGGAGATGCCGAGCGCGGCGCGATGCCGCGTGCCCAGCGTCCGGGAGAGGCCGGCGCGGGAGGAGAGAGGCAGGAAACAGGAGGCCGCGGCGATGCGGTCCTGCTGGATGATCGCCGCCCCGTCGTGCAGCGGAGTCTCCGGCGTGAACAGGTTGACCAGCAGCGCGCTCGAGACCTTGGCGTCGATCTCCACGCCGTTCTCGATGTAGTTGCGCAGCCCCTCCAGCCGCTGCAGCACGATCAGTCCGCCCGTCCGGCTGGCCGCCAGGGCGCTGGCCGCCACCTCGACCTCGTGGATCGTCGAGTCGACCTGCTTCTGCACGTTGAGGCCCCACAGGGGGTTGCGCCCGAAGTTGGCCAGGGCGCGGCGGATCTCCTGCTGGAAGAGGACGATGATGGCCAGCGGCAGCAGCGAGAGGAAGCGCGACAGCAGGGACTGCAGGGTCACGAGCTCCACCCGCCCGGCGGCGTAGTAGACGCCGCCGATGAACAGGATGCCGAGCAGGATCTGCACCGCCCGGGTGCCGCGGATGAGGACCAGCAGGTAGTAGATGACGACGAAGACGAGCGCGACGTCGAGCACGTCCCGCCAGCCGAAGAGCTCGAACCAGCCCGCCACGTTCACGCCGCCGCCCCCGCTCTCTCGATGGCCCCCCACACGGCTAGAAACTGCCGCGTCTCGGCCACGTCGTGGACGCGGAGCAGGGCGGCGCCGTGGTGCGCCGCCCAGGCCGCGGCGGCCAGGCTGCCCGCCAGGCGCCCGGCGGGCGGCGCGTCGACGACGGCGGCGAGGAAGCTCTTGCGGCTGGCGCCGACGACCACCGGGTAGCCGAGGCCGACGAGCTCGTCGAGCCGTCGCAGCAGGTCGAGGTTGTGCTCCGCCGTCTTGCCGAAACCGATGCCGGGGTCGAGGATGATGGCCTCCCGCGCGATGCCGGCGGCCATCGCCCGCGCCGCGGCCTCCGCGAGCTCGGCGGCGACCTCCGCGGCGGGATCCGCAAAGCCGATGCCGCGCTGCATGGTGGCGAGCTCGCCGCGGCTGTGCATCAGGATGACCGGGCACCCGCGGCGGGCAACCAGCGCCGCCATCCCCGGATCCTCGAGAGCGCTGACGTCGTTGATCAGGTCGGCGCCCTCGGAAAGAGCGATCTCCGCCACCTCCGCCTTGCGGGTGTCGACGGACAGCGGCGCGTCCGTGGCCGCGCGCAGCTGCCGCAGGACGGGCAGGAGGCGCTCGAGCTCGCGGGCCGCCGGCACCTCCTCCGCGCCCGGCCCGTAGACCCCGCCGCCCGGGCGAGTCGACTCGGCGCCGAGATCGAGCAGGTCGGCGCCGGCAGCGAGCATCGCCAGCCCGTGCTCCACGGCGGCCCGCGGGTCGAGCCACAGGCCGCCGTCGGAGAACGAGTCGGGCGTGACGTTGAGGATGCCCATCACCGCGGGCGTGGAGCCCGCGGGCAGCTGGCGGCCACGCAGGCGCAACGCCGCATGCGGACGGCGCCCTACGCCCGGCGAGGGTGCTTGCGCGGCGAGCCGAGCGTCACGGGCCCCGGCTCCGCTCATCGGATCAGAGGCTCTCCAGCGGCTCGGCGCGGCGGGTCGCCGGGGCGGGCTCCATCCCGCCGGGAGAGTCCCCCAGGACGGGCTCGCTCGGGGTCGTGACGGGGGCGGGAGCCTTCGGCGGCGGGCCGGTCACGTGATCCGCCTCTTCGGGCTGAAGGTCCTGGCCGGTGATCTCGCGAATGAGGTCGTAGACCTCGCGCCCCGTCACGGACTCGTACTCGAGGAGGATCTCGGCCAGGCGGTCCAGCACCTCGCGATGCGCGCCGAGGATCGCGCGCGCCCGCTCGTACCCCTCGGTGACGAGACGGGTGACCTCGGCGTCGATGCGCTGCGCGGTGTCCTCGCTGTACTCGGTGCGCTGGTTGTAGTCGCGACCCAGGAACACCGGCTCGCTGCCGCCGCCGTAGGCGAGGGGTCCGAGCTCCGACATGCCCCATTCGCAGACCATGCGGCGCGCCATCTCGCTGGCGCGCTCGATGTCGTTGCTGGCGCCCGTGGTGATGTCGTCCTGGGTGAGCTCTTCGGCCACGCGGCCGCCCATCATCACCGCGATCTGGGTCTCGAGATAGCGCCGGCCGTAGTTGTGCTTGTCCTCGAGGGGAAGCTGCATCGTGACGCCGAGGGCGCGGCCGCGGGGGATGATCGTGACCTTGTGGACCGGGTCGGAGTTGGCGGAGAACGCGCCGACGAGGGCGTGACCGGCCTCGTGGTAGGCCGTGACGCGCTTCTCGTCCTCGGACAGGAGCATCGTCTTGCGCTCGACGCCCATGAGGACCTTGTCCTTGGCCCACTCGAAGTCGTCCATCTCGACGCTCTTCTTGTCGCGGCGGGCCGCGACGAGGGCTGCCTCGTTGACGAGGTTCTCGAGGTCGGCACCGGAGAAGCCCGGGGTGCCGCGCGCCACGACCTCGAGCCGCACGTCGTCCGCGAGCGGGATGTCCCGCGTGTGGACCTCGAGGATCCCGCGGCGGCCGTTGATGTCGGGCCGGTCCACGACGACGCGGCGGTCGAAGCGTCCCGGGCGCAGCAGCGCCGGATCGAGGACGTCCGGCCGGTTCGTCGCGGCGATCAGGATCACGCCCTCGTTCGACTCGAAGCCGTCCATCTCGACGAGCAGCTGGTTCAGGGTCTGCTCGCGCTCGTCGTGGCCGCCGCCGAGGCCGGCGCCGCGGTGGCGGCCGACGGCGTCGATCTCGTCGATGAAGACGATGCACGGCGCGTTCTTCTTGCCCTGCTCGAAGAGATCGCGCACCCGCGAGGCGCCGACGCCCACGAACATCTCCACGAAGTCCGAGCCGGAGATCGAGAAGAAGGGCACGTTGGCCTCGCCGGCGATGGCGCGGGCGAGCAGCGTCTTGCCGGTGCCGGGGGTTCCCATCAGCAGGACGCCCTTGGGGATGCGGCCGCCGAGCTTCTGGAACTTGCTCGGCTCCTTGAGGAACTCGACCACTTCGGAGAGCTCCTCCTTGGCCTCCTCGACCCCGGCCACGTCGGCGAAGGTGACCTTCTTCCCCGAGCTGCTCAGCAGCTTGGCGCGGCTCTTGCCGAACGACAGGGCCTTGTTGCCGCCGCTTTGCATCTGGCGCATGAAAAAGACCCAGAGGCCGATGATGAGGAGGAAAGGCGCCCAGGTGAAGAGGAACTGGACGAGCGGGTTGCTCCGCGGCTCCGCCGCCTTGATCTCCACGTCGTTGGCGCGCAGGAGCGCGATGAGATCCGGATACTCCGGCGGCAGGTAGGTGGTGAAGCTCCCGCCGTCGGGGAACCGGTCGCTCAGGTCGAAGGAGCCGGTGAGGTCCTGGCCGCGAATCTCGACTTCGCTGACCCGGCCGTTCTCGACGTGGTCGAGGAACTCCGTGAAGGTGAGGGGGATGCTCTGGATCCGACCGGACTGGAAGGTGGTCCAGAGGACGATCACGACCATGAGGATGGCGATCCAGACGATCAGCGTGCGGATGGTTGGGCTCACGGTTCTTTCCTCTCCGGCGCCCCGGCGTGTGGGGCTCCGGTTGGTGTTTCGATCACTGCTCGGCCGTCGGTTGCGGCCGCAGCTCGGCGACCCAGGTGCGTGGACCGTTGCCTACGCGGAACTGGTCCTCGATGGTGACGCCGGGGACCCAGGCGATCTTCCCCGCGACGACGAGCAGCGGCAGCTCGTCCCGGCGGTCGCGCTCGAGACGCCGGTCGATGAGCAGGTCTTTGAGCTTGCGCCGGTAGGAACATCCCAAGGGACGCATCCGGTCTCCGGGTCGGCGATTGCGAATCAGCACCTTCTGTCCAGCCTCGAGGGGGAGCGACATTGCGGCTCGATTGGTCGAGCCTCGGAACATCCAGGGAGCCGGCTCCGCTTCCGAGAGGCGAAAACGAGAACCGACCTCGGGGATCGACAATTCCCCGGGCGCCCTTAGTGTATAGGAGAACTCCGGCACTTCGCGCGCGCGAGGCCGCGCGAGCCGCAGGCGGCCTCCCGCCGCGCTCCAGCGCCAGCCGTCGCCGCAGTCGCAGCCGATCCCCTCCGAGCTCGCGAGCCGGCGTTCGAGATCCCCGCGGGCGGCGGCCGGCGCCGCGTACTCGGCGCCCGCGGCGCGCCGCAGAGCGTCGAGGGCGAATGGTCGCAGCTCCACGGGCAGCGCGCGGAAGGCGTCGAGCTCGATCTCGGCACCGGCAGCTCGCTCCAGGCGCCGGAGGCGGAGCCGGCGAGCCAGCTCGCCGCGCAGCCGCGCCGTGGCGCCGCGGGCCGCCGCCGCCGCCGCGAGGAGGACGTCGGTCGAGAAGTCGGGCGCGCCGCGCAGGGCCGGGAGCAGCTCGTGCCGGACCCGGTTGCGGGCCCGGCTGCGATCCTCGTTCCCGGGGTCGGTCGCCGTCTCGAGCCCGAGCCGGCGGACGGCATGGCGCAGGTCGTCGCGGGAGAGGTCGAGCAACGGTCGCACGACGTCGGCGGCGATCGGGGCCATGGCGCCGAGGCCCGTCAGGCCGCTGCCGAAGAGGAGCCGCAAGAGTACCGTCTCGATCTGGTCGTCGCGGTGGTGGCCGACGGCGATCCAGTCGGCGCCGCACTCCGCCTTCGCGCGGCGCAGGAAACGGTAGCGCCGCCGGCGCGCGGCGGCCTCCAGCCCCGCGTGGCCGCGCGCCAGCTCGCCGCCGGCCAGCCGCTCCTCGACGAGCGGCACCGCCAGCTCCCTGGCCAGCGCCCGCGCCCTGGCGGCCCGCGCCGCGGATCCGGAATCGAGGGCGTGGTCCAGATGCGCGGCGAAGACCGGCAGGCCGTGGGCCGGCGCCACCCGTGACAGAGCCCACAGCAGGGCCGTCGAGTCGGGGCCGCCCGAGAACGCCACGAGCAGACCGCCGCCGGGCCGCAGCAGGCCGTGCCGGCGCAGGAAGTCCTCGACGGGCTCGGCGGGAAAAGGAATCGGTCGCCTTTCGCGCGGTAAGTGGGCGATCCCGAGAATCAGCGCGTCTCGGGTCAACCGGGTTCCGAATGGTGGCGGTGAAGGGACTTGAACCCCCGACCTAGCGGTTATGAGCCGCTCGCTCTAACCAGCTGAGCTACACCGCCTTGCGTGGCCGCCTCGCGGGACCGCCTTGCGGGACTGCCTCGCGGGACTGGCGAGGACGACGAGCGCGCCTCGGCGCCGCCCGACGAACCGCCTGGGCGGCAGGTCCGCTGCCCCGCCCTCCCCGGGGCGCGATTATAGACATCCCCGGCCACCGGCGATAGGCCCGGCAGGGGACGGCGGTCGCCCGTCCCGACACCTCTCGCGCCTTGCGGCCGGAGCGCGGCCGCGAGGCCGCGGCCGCCTCCGCTAGGCGAGCTTGCCGTTGAAGTGGCTGAACTCGCCGAAGAAGCGCTTGGCCGAGTGGGCCATGGCCTCGGGGTTGAGCGAGTAGATGACCTGCTGGCCGCGGCGCTCGTCGATCACCAGGTTGGCTTCCTTGAGCACCGAGAGATGCCGCGAGATCGTGGGCTGTGCCAGCCCGAAGTTGCTGACGATCTCGCCGACGCTGTGCTCGCCGCGCTCGAGGATCTGCAGGATGTTGCGGCGGGTCTCGTCGGAAAGGGCCTTGAAGAACTTGTTGAGCTCTCTGCCGAGCAGGCGTGCGTCCATGCTGTCCCCCATTTCTGTCTTCTCCTCCAAGGAAGGAAGGTGTTTCGAGTTCCCCGACCGTCCGTTGCAATCCCCCCGAGACGGCCCCGTCCCCGGCAGGTCGGGCTAGCGTCTAGTGAGCATAAAAGCAAAACTCATGCCAAGATCCGGGGGCCGTCGCCGCCGCCGGTGCTCATGATCGACCACGGGAGCGGGTGATTGGCGTGGCCGCCTCCGTTGTTGCGCACCGCCACACGGATAGATTCGTAAACTTGAGAAATCCGGCCTGGGAAGTTCCTCAATGCTGAGAGCCGCGAGATCGTCATGGCCGGCGAGGGCGCTGTCGAGGCTGGCTTCCGTGGCCGGGCCGCGGACCCGGGGTCTCCCGGTTCGTCTCCGCGGTGGGGCCTGCCCCGAAGCGCGCCGGCCCGCGGCCGCGGCCGGCGCGCGTTGACTTCGACGAACCGCTTCCGTACTATCTGGCCGCCCCGGGCGGGGAGGTTAGCTCAGTGGGAGAGCATCTGCCTTACACGCAGAGGGTCGGGGGTTCAAGTCCCTCACCTCCCACCACTGGAGTGGCCGCCAGCCAAGCCTCTCGGCCCGGACGACCTGCGGGGTCGTAGTTCAGTTGGTTAGAATGCCGGCCTGTCAAGCCGGAGGTCGCGGGTTCGAGTCCCGTCGGCCCCGCCATCGTCGCCTCGGTCAGCTCGGGCCGCCCGTTCAAGGAGTGCGGATTGACGCCGCAGCAGTTCCGCGCGAAAGGCTACCTCGAGCGCATCGGGTACCGAGGCGAGACCGCCCCGAACCTCGGCACGCTCGAGGCTCTGCAATCGGCGCACCTCGACCGCATCCCGTTCGAGAACCTCGACGTTCGGCTCGGCCGTCCGGTCGGGCTCGATCTCGAGACGCTGGTGGCAAAGCTCGTCGACCGCCGTCGGGGCGGCTACTGCTTCGAGCAGAACACGCTGTTCGCGGCTGCGCTGCGCACCTTCGGGTTCGCCGTCGAGACCCTGGAGGCAAGGGTGCGGCCTCCCGGCGCGACGTCGACTCTGCCGCGGACGCACATGCTGCTTCGGGTCCAGCTCGAGGACCGTGGCTGGCTCGCCGACGTCGGCTTCGGAGGCGACGGACCGCTCCTTCCGGTGCCGCTCGACGGCGCCGTCAGCGAACAGGGCGACGCGGGCTATCGAGTCGTCACGGAGGACTCCGGACATGGCGTCTTGCGCCGGCGTTGGCGGGACTCGTGGCACGATCTCTATGCCTTCTCGTTGTCGCCGGCCCTGCCGGTCGACTTCGAGGTCGCCCACTACTTCACCTCGACGCACCCGGAGTCGATCTTCGTGCGCACGCTCACCGTGCAGCGGAGCGAGCCCGAGACCCGACACATCCTGCGGGGGCGGACCTACACGATGCGTCGCGGCGAGGAGGAGACGCAGCGAGAGGTCGCCGATGACGAGCTGCCCGGCCTGCTCGCCGAGCGCTTCGGCCTCGAGGTTCCCGCCGCGGACGTGATCCGTGCGCTGGGCAGTCGAGAAGCGGATCAAGCGGCCAATCGAGGCCGCTAGCCCTACGGCACTGTCGCCGACCAGGCCGAGGTGTCGCCGGACTCGAAGCCGTCGGTGAAGATCCACGGATCGCCGAGACAGAAGTAGGCGTCGTCGGGCGCCGCTCCCGGGGGGGTGAAGACGAGGTCGTCGTAGGTGCCGGCGAGCTCTTCCGCCAGCCACTCGAAAGCGCAGCCTGCGCTCTCGGCGCGCTGGATCGACAGCCAGCTGACGCCGTCCGGGTCGAACGGGGCGAAGAGGAGGTCGATCTGGAAGACCTCGGGACCGAGCGCCGTGATCCCGCCCGCGAGGCCGGTCCGCTGCGCGAGGACCGGTCCCGGCGCGCCGCCGGCGTCGGCGGCGAAGACGAGGTCGAACGGCACCGCCGGGTCGAGTGGGCAGGGGAGGCCTCCGTCACGGCCGAGTCCCCAGGCTCGCAGCCCCGAGACGCGCCCCGGAGGCAGGGGGATCGTCGTGCCGCCGGCGTCGACGATGCTCTCGAACGTGGCGTCCGGACCCGCGGTCGCGAAGTGTCCGCGCAGCCCGGGCGGCGAGTCCCAGGGCTGGCCGTACACCGTCAGTCCCGGGCACGCGTCGTCGTCGTCGAGCAACGTCGCGGTGCCGCGGTCGACGGAGAGGGTCACGTCGCGGCCGTCGGCGGCGACGTTGGAGAGGTCGACGAAGAAGTCCTCGTCCTGCTCGGGACGCTCGTCGGCGGCCACGTCGATCGTGACGCCCTCGCTCTGGGGGGCGCCGGCGGCGAACTGCACCGTGCCCTGGGCGGCCCAGTAGTCGCCGTCGCCGCTCTCGTCCTCGGCGCTGCCGTCGGCGGTGTCGAAGTCCACCGCGACGGCCGTGTCGACTGGCGCGTCGAGAGTCAGGGTGAAGAGAAACGGAACGGCGCCGCCGCCCGAGCCCTCCGGTTGGCTGCCGCTGTCGATCGAGATCGTGGCCGCGTCGTCGTTGGCGATCGTGCCATTGCCGACGCCGTCGAGAATCGTCGCGTTGACGGGGCCCGAGAGGTCCACGGTGTAGCTCTCGTCGAGCTCGACGAGGCCGTCCGCGTCGACGTCGACGTCGACCGTGAGGGTGAGGACCCCGCCGGCGGGAAAGTCCAGGGTCGTCGGCCCGATGGCCGTGTAGTCGCTCCCCGCGGTGGCGGTGCCGTCGGTCGACTGCGCCAGGACCGAGACGGCCTCGAAGTTGTGGCTCCGGGTCACGGTGAAGGTCTGCGTCGTGGTGCCCCCGCCGGAGCCCTCGGCCTGGCCGACGTCGTCGATCGTCAGCTCGGCGTGCGCGTCGTCGTTCTGGATGGTGCCGTCTCCCGTGTCGTCGGCGATGACCGCGTTGACGGCGTTCGACAGGGCGAGGGTGAAGCCCTCGTCGGGTTCCACGGCGTCGTCTGCCGCGACGTCGACGGTCACCGTCTGGCTGAGGCCGCCGCCGGCGGCGAAGGTGAGGACCACCGGGCCGGCCGCCGTGTAGTCGCCGGGGGCCTCGGCGCTGCCATCCGCGGTCTGTGCCGTCACCGAGACCGCGTCCGCGTTGTGGTCGCGGCTGACGGTGAAGACGAAGGGCGTGGTGCCGCCGCCCGAGCCCTCGGCCTGCGACACGTCGTCCACCGAGAGCTGGGCGAGGACGGGAGTGCAGGACC
>JAOTWP010000292.1 GCA_029862975.1 Acidobacteriota bacterium | reverse complement strand
CGCATCGGCCTCAAGCTCCCGCGCTCCGGCTACGCGCGTTCCCTCCAGGAAGCGCGCCGGATCCTCGGGGAGACGAAGCTGCCCGCCATCATCCGCCCGAGCTTCACGCTGGGAGGCACCGGGGGCAGCGTCGCCTACCGCGACGACGAGTTCGACCGACTCGTCGAGTGGGCCCTGCGGCAGTCTCCGCGAGGCGAGTGCCTGATCGAGCAGAGCGTCCTCGGCTGGAAGGAGTACGAGCTCGAGGTGATGCGCGACGGCGCGGACAACGTCGTCATCGTCTGCTCCATCGAGAACTTCGACGCGATGGGCGTGCACACCGGCGACTCGATCACCGTGGCGCCGGCCCAGACGCTCACCGACCGCGAGTACCAGGAGATGCGCGACGCCTCGGTCGCCATCATCCGCGAGATCGGCGTCGACACCGGCGGTTCGAACATCCAGTTCGGGGTCGACCCGCAGGACGGCACACTCGTGGTGATCGAGATGAATCCCCGCGTCTCGCGTTCGTCGGCGCTGGCGTCCAAGGCGACGGGCTTCCCGATCGCCAAGATCGCCGCGAAGCTGGCCGTCGGATACACCCTCGACGAGATCCGCAACGACATCACCCGGGAGACCCCGGCCAGCTTCGAGCCCAGCATCGACTACGTCGTCACCAAGGTGCCGCGTTTCACCTTCGAGAAGTTCCCGGGCGTCGACAACGCGCTGACCACCCAGATGAAGTCGGTGGGCGAGGTCATGGCGATCGGGCGGACCTTCAAGGAGAGCCTCCACAAGGCCCTGCGTTCCCTGGAGGTCGGGCACGCGGGCTTCGAGCGTCCGGCCGTCTCCGACGACGACGAGGGACTCGAGGCGCTCTGGGCGCAGATCGACACCCCGCGGCCGGGGCGCCTGTGGGCGATCGCCGAGGTCCTGCGCCGCGGCGCTTCAGCGAGCGAGGTCAGCGACCGCTCGAAGATCGATCCCTGGTTCGTGGGCAACCTCCAGGAGATCGTCGCGTTGGAGGACGAGCTGGTGGCGGCGTCGCCCGAGGAGCGCCGGGCCTGGCTGCGGCCCGCCAAGCAGGCCGGCTTCTCCGACCGTCGACTCGCCGCGCTCTGGGGGTCGGGCGAGGACGACGTGCGCGCGCTGCGCCGGCGCGAGGGCGTGACGCCGGTCTACAAGCGCGTCGACACCTGCGCCGCCGAGTTCGAGGCGCACACCCCGTACCTGTACTCCACGTACGAGCAGGAGTGCGAGGCGTGGCCCACGGAGCGGCGCAAGATCGCGATCCTGGGCGGCGGCCCCAACCGCATCGGGCAGGGCATCGAGTTCGACTACTGCTGCGTGCACGCGGCCTTCGCTCTCCGCGAGGCGGGGTTCGAGACGATCATGATCAACTGCAACCCCGAGACCGTCTCGACGGACTACGACACGAGCGATCGCCTCTACTTCGAGCCGCTCACCCTCGAGGACGTGCTCGCCATCGTCGAACGCGAGAAGCCCGAGGGCCTGATCGTGCAGTACGGGGGGCAGACGCCCCTGCGACTCGCGGTACCGCTGGAGCGCGCCGGAGCCCCGATCCTGGGCACGCCGCCCGATGCCATCGACCGCGCCGAAGACCGGGAGCGCTTCGACGACCTGCTCGAGAAGCTCTCGCTGCGGCGCCCGCCGGGCGCCGTCGCGCGTTCGACCGCCGAGGCCGAGAGCGTAGCGGCGCGCGTCGGCTACCCCGTGCTGGTTCG
This sequence comes from Acidobacteriota bacterium, assembly GCA_029862975.1. GTDB lineage: Bacteria > Acidobacteriota > Thermoanaerobaculia > Multivoradales > JAHEKO01 > CALZKB01. The sequence continues at coordinate 591 of JAOTWP010000292.1, read as the reverse complement.
ACCCTCCTACGTGCTCGGGGGGCGCGCGATGCAGATCGTCCACGACGTCGGGTCGCTCCGGGACTACATGCGCTACGCCGTGAAGGCCTCGCCCGAGCACCCCGTGCTCATCGACCGCTTCCTGGCCGACGCGATCGAGGTGGACGTCGACGCCATCTCCGACGGGAAGCGGGTCGTGATCGGCGGGATCATGGAGCACATCGAGGAGGCCGGTGTCCACTCCGGCGACAGCGCCTGCTCGATTCCGCCGCATTCGCTCGGCCCGTCGGTGATCGAGGAGATCCTGGAGTCCACGCGCCGGCTCGCCCTCGAACTCGGCGTGTGCGGGCTGATGAACGTGCAGTACGCCGTGAAGAACGAGGAGCTCTTCGTGATCGAGGTGAACCCGCGCGCCTCGCGCACCATTCCCTTCGTGTCCAAGGCCATCGGGCGCCCGCTGGCGAAGCTCGGCGCGCTGGTGATGACCGGGAAGTCGCTCGAGGAGCTGGACTTCACCGAGGAGATCTGGCCCCGGCACTTTTCGGTGAAAGAGGCGGTCTTTCCCTTCGTCAAGTTCGCCGGCGCCGACACGCTGCTCGGACCCGAGATGAA
>JAOTWP010000291.1 GCA_029862975.1 Acidobacteriota bacterium | reverse complement strand
CGCGAGCACCTCGTAGAGGCCGGGGTGGTGGCTCTTCAGATAGGCGCCCCGCTCGAAGAAGGACTCGGTCGCCACCGCGAAGAACTCCGCTTCGTCCTCGGCCCCATAGGCGTCGATCGCCTTGACCCGCCGGCCCGAGTCCACCCTCTCGGTGAAGTCGTCGAAGGCCGCGAGGAAGGTCTCGATCCAGCGCCGGTGCAGGTCCTGCTCGTCGCCGCCGCCCGGATAGGCCTGCTCGAGAACGTCGAGAAGGTCGAGCTGGTGGGCGAGCTCGTGAAGGACGAGGTTGCGGCCGTTCGGGCTCCGGGAATCGCGGAGAACCTCCTGCCAGGACAGGACCACGGTCCCCCACTGCCACGCCTCCCCCTCGCTCTCGGTCAACTCCTCGGTGACCACCCCCGCCTCGTCCTCCCACACGTCGGGCGCCCAGAAGGCGTGGGGATAGACGACGATGGAGCGCACGTGATCGAAGGCATCGACGGTGCGGCCGAGGGTCAGGATGCAGGCCTGCGCCGCGATGATGGCGCGCATGGGCGCGGTGAGCTCGAGACCGCCGCAGGGCTCCCAGGAGCGCTCGGCCACGAAGCAGCGCAGGTCGTCCTCCAGCTTCCCGCGCGCGGGTGCGGGCACGGCGTGCCAGAGGCTCACCTCCCTCTCGATCGCCTGGCGCCACTCCTCGGGGAAGGGCTCGGCGAGGAGCCGCCGTCGCCGCCGCTGGACCCACCAACCGAACATCGGTGCCTCGCTGCCTCATCCTAGAGGCCAGGGTGGCAGGCCTGCAAGAAACGGATCCGCACTCAGTCGACCAGGCCTACGCGCACGACCAACGGCCAGCGGACGAGCCGCGGCTCCGCTCCCCAGGCCACCGCGAGATCGGACGCGATGGCGGCCAGCGGATCGGAGCCGCGGGCCTTGCGGAAGCGGCGCACGGCGGACCAGGTGTCCAGGTAGCCGAGGGCCTGCTCGGCGGTCCAGTCGTGGCGCATCTCGATGGCCGGGGGGGCGAGCTCGCGGAACGGGAAGGGGACGTCCGCGTAGCCGGCATCGATGTGCACGCGCTCCGGCGCCCAGTACTCGCCGACCGTGTCGTCGTGGAAGGCCCGCAGGATCTCGTCGACGCGGTCGTCCACCCGCATCAAGGGGTACATCCACGCCGCGAGGACGGCGCCCGGGCGGGCCGTCCGGCGCACCTCGGCGTAGAACGCGTCCCAGCGCAGCCAGTGCAGGGCCTGCGCCACGGTGACGAGGTCGCAGCTCGCCGGCTCGAGGGAGACCGCTTCGGCCGGTTCGTGGCGGTAGGTCACCCGCGGGTGTTCGGGCGCCCGCGCCAGCTGCTCGGCGCTGGCGTCGGTGGCGACGACCTCGGCGAAGTGCTCGGCCAGCGCGACGGCGGCCTGGCCGTTGCCCGTGGCGCAGTCCCAGGCTCGCTCGCGGCCGGGGGCGAGGCCGGCGAGAACCTCGAAGAGCGCGCGCGGGTAGACAGGTCGGTGGCGCGCGTACTCGGCGGCGTGGCCCGAGAAGTGGTCTTGGAACCCGCGACCCTCGAGCTCGCCGCTCACGGCGCGGCCAGCTCGCTCAGGCGGAGGTCGGCGGCGAGCCGCACGCCGCCCTCGACGTCGCGGATCTCGATCCGCAAGTGCGGGTCGGACGCCGTCCAGTCGATCTCGAGCCAGCCGAAGTTGTCGCCGCGGTAGTTGTCGCCGATGCGGAATCGATTGGGCTCCTCGTCGTACCCGCCGCCGCTGCGGTTGAGGCCGGAGGAGGTCACGTCCCAGAGCGGGTACGGGGCGCCGTCGGCGACGCCGAGCCGGGAGATCTCCGCCAGGTGCCGGTCTCCCGACAGCACCACGACGCCGTCCGCCCGCGAGGAGCGCAGCAGCTCGAGCAGGCGCCGGCGCTCGTGGGGCAGGTTGCCCCACGTCTCCCACCCGTGCTCGTCGGCGACGAACTGGACGCTCGACGCGAGCAGGCGCAGCTGCGCCGGCTCTCGCAGCTGCTCCGCGAGCCACCGCCACTGGGCCTCGCCGAGCATCGGCACGGCGGGATCCGGCTGCGGCAGATAGCGCCCGCGAATCGAGTCCACCTCGTCCTCGGGGCGGCGGATCAGGGGACCGCGGAAGGTCCGCGTGTCGAGCAGGATCACCTGCACCCGGCGGCCCGGCGGACCCCAGACCCGGGCCGAGTAGACGCCCGGCCGGCCGCGAACGGGAGCGTCGCGCGGGATCGAGAAGAAGCGCAGGAACTCCTCCTTGGCGCCCTCCTTGCCGGCGAAGTCCGCGCCGCCGTCGTCCGCGCCGTAGTCGTGGTCGTCCCAGGTCGC
>JAOTWP010000133.1 GCA_029862975.1 Acidobacteriota bacterium | reverse complement strand
ACCCTATCGCGATCCGGCGGATCCGCAGCATCCGCCCACCGCCGCGCTCATTCCGTCTCTCGAGCCGCTTCGCGGCGCCGCTCGGCAACGAGCTCCGCCGCCAGAGCCCGACCTTCCGTCCCGAGGCCTGTCACGAATGCCGGGCCCGCGCCATGGCGTCGGTGCAAGCCCGCCGGCGGCTAACATAGCGCCATGCCACCGTCGGCGAGCGAGCGTGGAACGGCCAGCGACGCCGGCGCCCTGGCCCGCGGCATCGGCGTCCTCATCCCCGGAAGGCTCGCCGGCAGAGCCACCGCCTACGGCGTGCAGATCCTCCTGGCTCGCCTTCTCGGCCCGGCCGGCTACGGCCAGTTCGCGATCGGCTGGAAGATCCTGCTGATCGGCGGCCTGCTCGCCGCCCTCGGTCTCGACAACGGCGTCGTGCGCTTCGGCGCGGCGTACCGCGGCGACGGGACGGACCGCCTGCGCGGCCTGGTGCGCCGGACGATCGGCCTGTCGCTGCTCGTCGGATCGCTCGCCTGCGGCGCCTTGCTGATCGCCTCCCCGTGGCTGGCGGACACCGTCTATCGCGCCCCCGAGCTGCGACCGGTTCTTCTGGTCTTCGCCCTCGGCCTGGCCTTCGTCCCGGCGTTGCGGGTCGGCGCCGCCGCGACGCGCGTCTGGCAGGACATGCGCTACAGCGTCCTCGCCGAGGACCTCGCGCAGCCGATCGCCCAGCTCGCGCTGGTGGTGGCCTTTCACTGGCTGGGGATGCAGGTGGTCGGCGCGGCGGCCGCCGCCGTGCTGTCGTTCGCGCTGGCCCTGGCGCTGGTGCTGCGCTACCTCGGCCGGCTCCTGCCCGGACCGCCGGCCGCCGGTGGCGGCCCGGCGGTGCCCACTCGCGAGATCGTCGCATTCTCCTTTCCGACCTCCCTCGCCGGCACCCTGAGCCTGGCCGCGATGTGGGTCGACCTTCTGCTCGTCGGGTACTTCCGGACCCAGGCCGAGACCGGCATCTACATGGCGGCGTCGCAGATCTCGTTCCTGTTCGCCGTCGTGCTGACCTCGTTCAACGCGGTCTTCGCGCCGATGATCGCCGACCTCCACCACCGGGGCGAGCGCCGGCGCCTGAACGAGCTCTTCCGCACCAGCACGCGCTGGGGCCTGCTGATCAGCGTGCCCCTCTTCGTGGTCCTCGCCATCGACCCCGGCGGCATCCTCACCCTCCTCATGGGTCCGCGCTACGTCGCCGGCGCCGCGCCGATGGTGATCCTGGCCGCCGGTCAGATGATCAATCTCGCGACCGGCGCGGTGGGATTCCTGCTCGTCATGAGCGGGCGCCAGAACTGGTGGCTGGCCGCCTCGGCCGGCGCGCTGGCGCTCAACGTCGCCCTCAACCTGGTCCTGATCCCGCGCTTCGGCCTGGTGGGAGCGGCGACGGCGACGACGATCTCGCTCGCCGGCCTGTTCGGCTCCGGCCTGCTGATGGTCCGCCTGGCGATGCGTCTGTGGCCCTACGACCGCGGTTTTCTGCGCCTCCTCCTGGCGGCCGCCACCGCGGCGCTCGCGGTCGCCCTCCCGGGGTGGCTCGGGATGGCGCCCTCGATGGGCCGGACCGTTCTCGAGCTCGCCCTCGCCGCCGGCGTCTTCTGGCCGGCGGTGGAGATCGGCAACCGGGACGACGGCATCTCCGGCCTGCTGGCCGCCATCAAGCGGCGCGACTGAGGGCGGTCGCCGCTAGCGGCCCCTCAGATAGCCGTAGCGAAGCAGCAGCGGCAGCGTCAGGGTCCTCACCAGGAGCCTCTGCCAGCCCGGCAGCTCGCGCCGCCACTTGTCGTCGCTGCGGATCTCGATCGGCCCATCCTCGAATCGACTGGGGTTGCCCGCCAGCGCGTGGATGGCTCCCATCTCGAAACGGTTGCTCGCATCGACCGGCAGCTTCTCTACCCGTTCGCCGACGAAGTCGACGATCCGCCGCAGGGAGGCGGCCGGCGAGCCGACGAACTCCTCGTAGCGAAGCCGCTCGTAGCGCTCGGGAAGCGATCGCCAGACCCGCTCCGTCGCCAGGTTCCAGGTGTTCCAGAGTCGCGAGCTGCGCAGCGGCGAGTGGCGGCTCATGTACATCGGCTCCTCACCCGTCGGGTCGTAGACCATCTTCTTCTGCCACGAGTACGCCACGGCGCGCGGGTCGCGCACCAGGTGGAGGGCGTAGGCATCGATCGCCGAGCTCGAGCGCAGCAGGAAGCCGTGTCCCGGCGCCTTGGAGGAATCGACGATCACCCGGCAGCCGGTCTCGTCGCGTATCGCCCGGTAGACCGGCTCGAGGCAGTCGAGCAGCGCGCCGCCGCCGTCGAGGTCGCGCGCCGCGAGTCCGCCCATCGCCGCGACGGCGACCCGCTTCGGCGTCAGGCTCTCGCGCGCCGCCACCAGGGGCGCCGGATCGGGCGCCGCGGTGCCGGCGAAGGCGCGCGCCACGACCCGGCTCCAGAACGGACACGCGCTGAAGGCGTTCTTGCAGCTGCACAGGCGATCCTGCTCGATTCCCCGGTCCCAGAGATAGGAGATCTCGCCACAGGAGAGGAAACCCTCGACCTGGCCGAGCACGTTGTCGAGCAGCGTGCTGCCACTGCGTCCGAAGCCGCCGATAAAGAGCACCTTGACCGGGTCGCCGCTCATCGTTCGCCGTCCACGGCGGCGCCGCCGTCCTTCGCGGCCCGCAGGCGTTCCAGGTTAGCGCGGAAGAGCGCGTTGTCGGGCTCGAGCTCGAGGGCCTTCTCGAGGGCCGCGGCAGCGGCTTCCGGGTCGCCCATCAGGTAGGCGACGTTGGCGCGATACTGGTAGGTGAGGACGAAGTCGGGTGCCTCCCGCTCCGCCGCGACGAGCAGCTCGAGCGCCGCCTGGTAACTGCCGCGGCGCGCCGCGACGCTCGCCTCTTCCACGAGCGCCGCCGCCCGGGCCTCGGCCGCGCTGGCGGGCGCGTGGAGCTCGGGAGTGCCGGTCAGCCGCGTCAACGCCGCCCGCGAGGGCTCGTAGTCGGGCTGGTAGCGCAGCGCCCTGCGGTAGTCGGCGATCGCCGGCTCGACCTCGCCGCGGCGCTCCCGGATGACCGCCCGGTTGTGATACGCCTCGACGTTGAGCGGATCGAGCGCGATCGCCCGCTCGAGCATCGCCAGCGCCTCGTCGTAGCGCCCGAGCGCGCCGAGGGTGCCGGCCAGGCTGGTGCGCAGCGCGGCGTCCTCGGGAGCCGCCGCGACCAGGCGCCGGTAGAGCCGCTCCGCCTCGCCGTAGCGGCCGGCCTGGAAGGAGATCGCGGCCAGGTTGCGCTCGGCCTGCGGGGAAAGGGTGGCGACGCCCTCCGGCGCGGCACCCGCGGCGCTCTCGGCGCCCAGGTAGCCGAGGCTGCGCAGGTGCTCGAGCTGGGCGCGGCCGACGTCGGCGTTGGCAGTCGCCGGAATCGCGGCCGAGCCCGGGGCGGTCTCGTAGGATGCGATCCGCAGGCCGCCGAGATCCGCGCTCAGCGCCTCGCCGAGCACTCGCCCCGGCATGTCGCGGGCCGCCGGCTGGCCGAGCAGCGCCAGCACCGTCGGCGTCACGTCGAGGATCGAGGGCGCGTCGAGGCGGGCGTGGCGCTTCACCCGATGGCCGTAGAGGTAGAGGATCCCCTGCAGGCGGTGGAAGCGCTCCGAGACCCGGCGCAGGTCGCGGGTCTTCGAGGGGTCGTCGTGCAGGCGGCCGAGCTCGAAGCCGTGATCCGACAGCACGACGAGGGTCGTGCGCTCGTCCATCGCGTCCAGGAACTCCCCGAGCAGCCGGTCGGCAAAGAGATACATCTGCTCGACGGCGCGCCCGAACTTGCGCCGCTGCGCCTCGAGCTCGCCGCCCAGCTCCGCGGCGCGGAAGAGATGCCCGAAGAGATGGGACGCGGAATCGATGCCCTCGATGTAGACCAGCTCCAGATCGGGCTTGTCCTCGCGCCACAGCGCGAGTCCCACGTCGCGATAGCTCATCGCCGTGGCCAGAGCCCAGCGGAAGTGGGCGAGGTCGTCGGCGAAGTCGAACGGGCGCGCCAGCTCCGCGGCCGAGACGTCGACGTACGGGGCGAGCTCCTCGGCCCCGAGGTCGGCGGGCCGGCGCATCAGCGGCGCCAGGCGCGCGGAGAGCTCCGGCGGGTAGGTGTTGCCGGCGCCGCCGCCCGCGGGCGCGGTGAGCCCTTCTTCGAAGAGGAAGTGATAGGCGGCGTGGTCGCTGACCACGAAGCCGTTGACCTCCTCCGGCGGCCAGGTGGCCCACCAGCCCACCGTGGCGACCGTCTTGCCGGCCTCCGAGGCCAGGTTCCAGAGCGCCTTGACGCGGCGCTGGCGCGACGAGCTCGGGATCTCCTCGCCCGTGCCGGCGGCCAGCGCCACGAAGTGGCCGATGCCATGCTGCTCGGGCCCCTTGCCGGTGGCGATGGTGGTCCACAGGATCGGCGACAGCAGCGGCTTCTGGCTGGTCAACCGGCCGTAGGCGCCCTCCTGACGCAGGCGCGCGAAGTTGGGCATGCGGCCCTCGGACATCAAGAGGTCGACCGCCTCGGGGTCGAGGCCGTCGAGGCCGAGGACGAGCACGCGGCCGGCCTCGTCGCGGCGCGCGCCGCAGGCCAGGAGGAGCGCCAGTGCCGGGACCAGGGCGAGGAGCCGCGGGTGCATGGTGGATGACCTTAGGGCCCGGCGGCGGGAGAGTCAACGCGGGCCCGGCCGCGCCGCCGGTGGCCTTGACGCCGCCGCGCCCGCGGCCGTACCTTCCCGCCATGGCTGCCGCCGGGCGTCCGGCCCTCCAGGCGTCGCTCCTCGCCGGCGCCGTCTTCGCCGTCTACGCCGCCGGCGCCTGCCGCACGATCTACGTCGGCGACTCGGGCGAGCTCGTGGCGGCGGCCGCCACGCTCGGCATTCCCCACCCGTCGGGCTACCCGCTCTACGTTCTCCTGGGATGGCTGTGGATCGCCGTCGTTCCCCTGGGCTCGGTGGCGCTGCGCATGAGCCTCTTCTCGGCGTTCTTCGGCGCCCTGGCGTGCGGCCTCTTCTACGGCTCGGCGCGGCGCCAGGGCCTGCCGGCGACGGCCGCCCTCATGGGCGCGTCGTGCCTCGCCTTCGCCCCGAGCTTCTGGTCGCAGGCGACCGTCCAGAGGGTCTACACGCTGAACGGCTTCTTCGTGGTGGCGGTGACCGCCTGCGCGCTCGAGTGGCACCGCACCCGGCGCCCCGGCTGGCTGGTGCTGGCCGCCTTCGCGGCCGGGCTCGGGGCCTCGAACCACACGGTGATGGGGGTCGTCGGGATCGCCGTCGGCCTCTTCGCCGTGATCTCGGAGCCGCAGCTCCTACGCCGGCCGCGCCGCCTGGCGGCCTGCGTCGGCGCCGGGCTGGCCGGCCTCCTGCCGTACCTCTACATGCCGTGGCGCTCGCGGCAGGACCCGCGCCTCGACTGGGCCGATCCCGAAACGCTCGGGGCGCTGCTCGGGGCGATGACGCGGCGCGACTACTGGGATCGCGCCTGGATCGAATCGGCGGCGGATCTGCCGGCCATCCTCGGCGACTTCCTGCGCGGCCTCGGCGCGGAGCTGCTGTGGGCGGGCGTCCTCGTCGCCGGCCTCGGCGTCGTCGCCGCGCGGCGCCACGGCCGGCCGCTGCTCCTGCCGGGGCTCGTCATGGCAGCCAACTTCCTGGCGGTGGCCTTCCACGGCTCCCGCACGGACCTCTTCGTCTGGCACCGCTACTACATCCCCGCCTGGGTCATGGCGGCGCTGCTCACCGCCTGGGGCACCGAGCCGCTCGTCGCGCGCTGGGGCCGCCGGGCGATCGCGGCGCTCGCCGTTCCGCTGGCGCTCCTCGTGCTCGGCTGGCCGCGCTTCGACCGCAGCGACTTCGAGATCGCCGACGACTTCAGCCGCAAGCTGCTCGCCACGCTGCCGCCGGGCGCCCATCTGGCGGCCGCCGACGACAACGTCCTCTTCGTCCTCATCTACCTCCACCTCGTCGAGGGGCTGCGGCCCGACGTCGATCTGATCCTGCAGGGGGTCGGCGGCGCCGAGCTCGAGGCGCTGCGCTTCGATCCCGACGACGACCCCCTCTACTTCACCCATCACCCCAACTGGCGTTTCCCGGGGCTCGAGGTCGTGCCCGTGGGGCTGGTGTTCCGCACCGTCCGCGCCGGGGCGGCGCGCCCCGGCCCGGTGCTGCCGGCCGGAGAGCTGGCCGGCGCCTGGGACCCGGCGGTGCCGAAGGACTACCTGGCCCGCAATCTCGTCGGCCACTACCACTACATGCTCGGCGTGACCCACGAGCGGACGGACTGGCCGCGCGCCCGGGCCGAGTTCGAGCGCGCGGCCGCCGCCGCGCCCGACAACGACGTCCTGTTCTACAACCTCGGACTGATCTACCGGCGCAACGGCATGTTGCGGCGCGCGCTTGCCGCCTTCGAGCGCTCGGCGGCGATCAACCCGCGCGCCATCGCCGCCGACCGTCCGGCGCGCGCGACCGACCGGATCGCCGAGCTGCGCCCGGAGGTCGCGCGGCTGGCGGCGCTCGAGGCGGCGGTGCGGCGCGACGGCGGTCTCGAGGACCGCGGCACCGGCACCGCCGTCGGCCACCGGGCGATGGCCGCGGCGCTGGCGGCGCGCGGCGCCGCACAGGCGGCCTACGGCCACGAGCTGCTCGCGCAGGAGCTCGCGGCGCCGTGAGCCTTGGCGGCCCGGCCTCGGCGGCCCGGTCTCAGCTGCCGGGCGTAGGCGGGCTGCTCGGCTCGTCGCCGCCTCGGGCGGCGGCGGCGCTCGCTGGGCCGTGACGCTCGCAGGTGGCGGCGATCGAGTCCCCGAACGGCGGCGCGAGCACCCCGACGTCGGTGATGATCGCCGCGATCAGCTCGGCGGGCGTGACGTCGAACGCGAAGTTCGCGGCCGGGTCTCGTCCACCCAGACCATGGCCAGCCGGCCCGCCGCCCACGAGGACTGGATCACGCCGACGGCGGTGCCGTAGCCGCCGGTGGCCAGCGCTCCGGCGTTGCAGTGCGTCAGCACCCGATCGCCGGCCGCAAAGAGCGCGGCGCCGAACTCTCCCATCCTGCGGTTGGACGCGACGTCGGCGGCGTGGAGCTCGCGGGCCCAGGCGAGCAGCGCGGCGCGCGAGATCGTCGCTCACGTCCGGTTTCTCCTCGCGAGGGGTCGGTGGTCGGGGCTACACGCGGGTGCCAGCAGGCGGTTGCCAGTCTATTCGCTTCGTAGCCGGCGGCGCCGCGGCGCTGCTACAATCCGCCGCCGCGGCCGCCGCGGCCGCCGCAGCCCGCGGCGATCCCACCCACCACACCTTGCTCGAGGTCCCCCACCCATGAAGGGCGATCCCAAGAACCTGGGTTTCTCCACCCGCGCCATCCACGCCGGGCAGCAGCCCGATCCGGCCACCGGCGCGTTGAACGTTCCGATCTACGCCACCTCGACCTACGTGCAGGACGCCCTGGGCGAGCACAAGGGGTTCGAGTACGCGCGGGTTCACAACCCCACGCGCACCGCCCTGGAGGTCAACGTCGCGAACCTCGAGGGTGGGCTCTCCGGCCACGCTTTCGCGTCGGGCATGGCCGCGATCTCGACCCTGATGACCGTGCTCTCCGCCGGCGACCACGTCGTCGCTTCGCACACGGTCTACGGGGGCACCTACCGCCTGCTGACCCAGGTCCTCGACCGCTACGGCATCGCCTCGAGCTGGGTCGACTCCTCGGATCTGGCCAACGTCGAGGACGCGCTGACCGAGCGCACGCGGATGGTCTACGTCGAGACTCCGACCAACCCGATGATGGAGATCACCGATCTCGCCGGCGCGGCCGCGATCGCCCACCGCCACGGCGCCATCCTCGCCGTCGACAACACGTTCGCCTCCCCGGCTCTCCAGCGCCCCATCGAGCACGGCGCCGACGTCGTCGTGCACTCGGCGACCAAGTTCTTGAACGGCCACAGCGACGCCCTGGGCGGCATCCTCGTCGCCAACCGGCAGCAGGACAGCGAGTGGTTCGCCTTCGTCCAGAAGTCCGCGGGGGCCGTCCTCGGACCCTTCGACGCCTTCCTGACCCTGCGGGGAATCAAGACGCTGGTGGTGCGGATGGAGAAGCACGAGACGAGCGGCAGGATCGTCGCCGAGCACCTCGCGAGCCATCCCAAGGTCGGCCGGGTCTTCTACCCCGGCCTGCCCGACCACCCCGGGCGCGCGATCCACGAGCGCCAGGCGAGCGGCTTCGGCGCGCTCATCAGCTTCGACCTGGGCGGCTTCGCCGCAGCCAAGACGTTCCTCGACCGGGTGCGCGTCATGAGCCTCGCCGAGAGCCTCGGCGGCGTCGAGACCCTGATCTCGCACCCCGCCTCGATGACCCACGCCTCGGTGCCGGCCGCCGAGCGGCAGCGCATCGGCATCGTCGACGGCCTCGTCCGGGTCTCCGTCGGGCTCGAGAACGTCGAAGACCTGCTCGCCGACCTCGACGCCGCCCTGGCCCCCCTGTAGCCGGCAGCGCTATAGCCGGCAGCGCTGTGGCCGGCAGCGCTGTGGCCGGCCGGGCTCAGCGCGGCTCGATGTCGTCGCTGAACTCGGCGTCCTTGTCGAGGCTCGCCGTGATCCAGTCCAGGAACTCGGCGGATCCGCGATGGACCTTGAAGCCTAGGGTCTCGGGCAGCTCGTACGTGCTGAGCTCCCGGATCGTCGCCTCGACGGCCGGGTACTCGTCGTCGGTGGTCTTCGAGATCAGCAGATACTCGTTGTCGTCGAAGACCCGGCCCTGCCAGCGGTAGACCGTTCGCCCGACCTTGACGACGTGGACGCAGGCCGCATGCCGCCGGACCACGAGCTCGTCGGCCAGCAGGTTGGCCTGCTCTTCGTTGCCGACGGTGGTGAGGACGATGAGGTGACCCACGGCGGCGAACCTTACTGAATCCAGCCGGTTCCCCGCAACTGCCTGTCCTGGATCAGGGCCGCCCGAGCGGCCGGCGAGCGAAGCGAGAGGGTGGAAGGCGACGGTTGGGGGAAAAGCAGATCGGTGTCGCGGTGGGTCAGCAGGGGTGTGCTGCGGCGGCTCGCTCCGCTCGCCCGCCCTCGGGAGCGGGCCCGCGATCAGCCCGGGCGCCAGGTCTCCTGCTGGACGTCGTAGAGGAGGATCCGCACCCGGCCGCTCGCCGCCGCCACCCGGACCGCCGCCAGGCCGAGCAGCCCGTCCGTGACGTAGAGGGAGCCGGGCGTGCCGCGGCCCAGGGGGTTGAACGACGCGATGTCCGACTGGTTGAAGCGGATCGGATCGTCCAGCCGGTCCAGATAGCGGCCGGGATCGCCCGGGTCCCGGGGGACGACGCCGGGCGGGAACCCGAGACGGACGTGCGCCCCGACGTGGACGAGCTGGCGCTCGGGTCCGATCTGGGGATCGCTGCCGTCGGCGATGTCCCTCGAGAGCACTCCGTCGCCGTCGCCGTCCCGATGGAGCGTGAAGGTGACGCGACCGCTCTCCCGGGTCCGGAACTTGACGCCGACCTTCACGCCCAGGGTGACCGCCGCCATGCGGGTCGAGCGCAGCGTCGCCACCAGCTCGGCCGCCGCCAGCCGCAGGCGTAGCGCGCTGCTCCAGCGCAGAAGCGGCGGAACGGAGACCGCCAGGGTGGCCCCCAGCACCGCGAGCACGATCACGACCTCGACGAGCTGAAAGCCGCGCCGCCGCATCCGTGCCGCACGGGGGCGAGGCGCCTGCCGCGCCTCGCCCCCCGACCGTGCGCCGCTCACGCCGGGCTCACTCTTCGTCGCCGGACGGCTCGACCGAGACCTTCTCGGTGAGCGTGGTCTCGCCACTGATCGCCACGTGGGGCTCGAGCAGCTCGAAGGTCTTGTCGCCGATACCCTTGACCAGCAGCAGCTCCTCGACGCTCTTGAAGCCGCCGTTCTCCTCGCGGAACTCGAGGATCCGCCCGGCCAGGAACTCGCCGATTCTCGGCAGCAGCGTCAGCTGCTCGAGATCGGCGTCGTTGATGTTGACGACCCCCTCGGCCGCCAGGGCGGGGGCGAGCGCGGCGAGCGCCAGGACGAGGGCACAGAATGCGACGCGGGGACGGGAAAGCTTCATCGGGATCTCCTCGGTGCTGTTGGTTGGGTTCGCAATTCGTCTGCTGGAATGGGACGGGTCCGTTGACGGACCCGGTCCTGCCTACCGTCTGTCGGATGGTCGACCGTCTCGCCGCACCTCCTCTCCGTTGGTCGGTCCGGTCGCTGCTCTTCGCGAGCTCCTCGCGCCGGCCAGGTTCGTCACCCTCCGGAGTACAAGCCGCTTGCCAGCTCGGCCATGAGAAGCAAGTGCTTTGTTTACAGTTACTTGCGGCGCCATGCGTCGGCGGAGACGGGAGCTCGGCGTCCAGGCATTGAGCGCCCGGCGTGGCGGCGCCCGTGAGCGCCCGG
>JAOTWP010000023.1:0-35000 GCA_029862975.1 Acidobacteriota bacterium | reverse complement strand
AGGAGGCATGGGACCGCCGCGCGCCGGTATACGCTCGCCCCATGGACCTCGTCGACATCCACTCCCACGTCCTGCCGGGAGCCGACGACGGCGCCGCCACGTTCGCGGAGGCGGTAGAGATGCTCGCGATCGCACGGGCCGCGGCGACCGCCGAGATCGTGGCGACGCCGCACATGTTCGCCGCCGGCCTGGGAAGCGACGACGCAGCAGCCGTTCGCGCCCTGTTCGACCGCTTCGTCGAACGCCTCCAGCAGCTCGACGAAGCGGCCGGCGCCGCTGCCGACCGCCCCCGCCTGCACCTCGGCGCGGAGAACTACGTGAGCGCCGAGCTCCTGGAGGCGATGGCGGCCGGCAGGGTCCAGACCCTCGGGCCCAGCCGCTCCCTGCTGGTGGAGCTCTGGCCGCTCACGACCGCTTCGGCGGCGCGCCATGCGGTCGACCGGATCCAGGCGGCCGGCTACGTTCCGGTCGTCGCCCACGTCGAGCGCTATCGGTTCCTTCACGAGCGGCCCGCCTTGCTGGAGGAGCTCGTCGGCGCCGGCTGGGTGGCTCAGGTCAACGGCGCAGCCGTCCTGGGCCAGGATGGCCTGAAGACCGCCCAGCTCGCCGATCGCTGGCTCCGGCGCGGGCTCGTCTCGGTCATCGCCTCGGACGGTCACGGCGCCCGAGTCCGCTCGCCGGCCCTCGACGAAGTCCGGATCCACGTCGAGTCGCGCTACGGCGCGACCACGGCCCGGCTGTGCCTGCGCGACAATCCCCTCGCGCTGCTCGCCGACCGGCCCGTGGTCCTGCCGCCGGAGGTTCCCCGGTTCCGCTGGCCGGGACGCCGCGACCGCGTCTAGCCCGCGGACCGGGAGCGCGCGAAGACCACCCGCCGGCCCACGATCGTCCAGCGCCGCGTCAGCAGGCGCCGCAGCGCCTCGGGATAGGCCCGGTGCTCCTGGACGAGGATGCGGTCCGCGAGGGTCTCTTCGGTGTCCCCGGACCTGACGGGCACGGCGCGCTGCTCGACGATGGGCCCGTGGTCGAGCTCCTCGTCGACCAGATGCACCGTGCAGCCCGAGACGCGGACGCCGTGCTCGAGCGCCTGGCGCTGAGCGTGCAGACCGGGAAAGGCCGGCAACAGGCTCGGATGGACGTTGAGGATCCGGCGGGGGAAGGCGCGCACGAAGACCGGGCTCAAGAGCCGCATGTAGCCCGCCAGGCAGATCCACTCCGCCGCCGCCGCCGCGAGCGCCGCTACGACCCTCTCGTCGTGGGCCTCGCGGCTCGGCGCCTCGCCGTGGGGCAGGCAGAGGGTCGGCAAGCCGAGCTCCGCGGCGCTTCGCAGGCCCGCCGCGCTCTTCCGGTTCGAGAGCACCAGCACGATCTCGGCGGGAATCGCCCCGCGCGCGATGGCGGCCTGGAGGGCGAGGAAGTTGCTGCCGCGGCCGGAGAGCAGGATCGCGACTCGGGCCTTCATCGCCCGACCCTATCGCAGCGCCGGATCACCCGCCTGGCCGCCCTCCCGGCCGCGGGACCCCGGCGGGAAGTCGTAGACGACGCCGCCCTTGCCCTTCTGCACGGTGCCGATGGGGGCCGCGACGCTGCCGGCCGCCGCCAGCGCCGGCATCAGCTCGCCGGCCGCCGCGGGATCGACGACCAGGGCCATCCCGATCCCCATGTTGAAGACCCTGAACATCTCCTCGGTGTGGACCTCGCCATGCTCCTGGAGAAGGTAGAACACCTCGGGAATCTCCCACGCTCCGACCTTGATCTCGGCGGTCAGCCCGGGCGGCAGCACCCGTGGCAGGTTGTCCGTGAGACCACCGCCGGTGACGTGAGCCAGGGCGTGCAGGCGCTCGTCGCCCAGCCACGGCGCGACGGCCGCAAGGTAGGACAGGTGCGGCGAGAGCAGCAGCTCGCCCACGGTCTCCCGGGTCTCGGCCCCGGGGACGCGGTCCCCGACCTCGAGGCCCAGGACGTCGAAGAAGACCTTGCGCGCCAGCGAGTAGCCGTTGGTGTGCAGCCCGGCCGAGGGCAGCCCCAGGATCAGGTCGCCGGCTCGCACGCCAGAGCCGTCGAGGATCTTCGCCCGGTCGACGAGCCCGACGATGAACCCGGCCAGCTCGTAGTCGCCGGGCTGATAGAAGCCGGGCATCTCCGCCGTCTCGCCACCGAGGAGCGCGCAACCGTTCTCCCTGCACCCCGTCGCCACCCCGCTCACCAGCGCCGCCATCGCGCGCGGATCGAGGGTCCCGGCGCCGACGTAGTCGAGAAAGAAGAGCGGTCTCGCGCCCTGGACGAGGATGTCGTTGACGCAGTGGTTGACGAGATCGCGGCCGACGGTCGAGTAGTTCCCGGCCCGGCGCGCCACCATGAGCTTGGTGCCGACGCCGTCCGCCGACGCGACCAGCACCGGGTCCTCGAGGCCCGTCAGGTCGGGCCGAAAGAGCCCGCCGAAGCTGCCGAGGTCGGAGAGCACCCCCGGGGTGAAGGTCGACCGGACGGCCTTCCCGATCCGCGCGAGCGCCTCGTCCTGGGCGTCGATGTCGACCCCCGCCTTGCCGTAGGCGGATCCGCTCACGGCTCCACCTCCTTGAGCTGGGGGAAGAGCTCCGCCTGGCGGCGGTCGGCGCCGGTGACCGGCTCGGGGTAGCTGCCGCTCCAGCAGGCGGTGCAGTGCCCCCCCTGCCCGCTCGGCAGCGATTGCGACAACCCCTCGAGGGAGAGGTAGGCGAGGCTGTCGGCGTCGATGAAGCCGCGAATCTCCTCGACCGAGTTGTTCGCCGCGACGAGCTCCTGCCGCGTCGGCATGTCGATCCCGTAGTAGCAGGGCCAGGCGGTGGGCGGACACGAGATCCGGACGTGGACCTCGCGGGCGCCGCCGTCGCGCACCATCTTGACGATCTTGGGCGACGTCGTGCCGCGGACGATCGAGTCGTCGACGAGCACCACCCGCTGGCCCGCGATCAGCTGCCGCACCGGGTTGAGCTTGACCTTGACCCCGAAGTGGCGGATCGCCTGCTTGGGCTCGATGAACGTCCGGCCCACGTAGTGGTTGCGGATCAGCCCGAACTCGAGCGGCAGTCCCGACTCGCGGGCGTAGCCCAGGGCGGAAAAGAGCCCGCTGTCCGGCACGGGCACGACGACGTCCGCGTCGGCCGGGGCCTCGCGGGCCAGCTGGGCGCCCATGGCGAGACGCGCCTGGGAGACCGACTCGCCGAACACCGTGCTGTCGGGCCGCGCGAAGTAGACGAGCTCGAAAAGGCAGCGCGCCGGCTCGCGCAGCTGGGACATGCGATAGCTCTCGAGCTCGCCGCCGCGCGCCACGACGACCTCGCCCGGCTCGATCTCGCGGACGAGCCGCGCCCCGAGCAGATCGAAGGCGCAGCTCTCGGAGGCGAAGCAGACGCCGCCGTCCGCGAGCGCGCCGAGCACCAGGGGCCGGAAGCCGTGGGGATCGCGGGCCGCGATCAGGCCCCCGGGGGTGAGCAGGATGAGCGAGTAGGCGCCGCGCACCCGTTGCAGCGCGACCAGCAGCGACTCCACGAGATCGCGCCGCGGGTTGCGGGCCATCAGGTGGAGGATCACCTCGGTGTCGCTCGAGGTCTGGAAGATCGAGCCGCCGCTCTCGAGCCGCCGGCGCTCGCTGACCGCGTTCACCAGGTTGCCGTTGTGCACCAGGGCCAGGGATCCCATCGACGTGTTGGCGACGATCGGTTGGGCGTTGTCGAGCACGCTCGTGCCCGAAGTGGAATAGCGGGTGTGGCCGAGCGCTCGCCGGCCCGCGAGCCGCGCCAGCGTTCCCTCGTCGAAGACGTCGGCGATCTGGCCCATGCCGCGTCTCACCCGCAGAGCCTCGCCGTCCCAGGAGACGATGCCCGAGCTCTCCTGCCCGCGATGCTGGAGGGCGTAGAGCCCGAGGTAGGTGAAGGTCGCCGCGTCGGCCTGGTCTTCGATTCCAAAGATGCCGCACATTCGGGAGCCGCCTCGCGAGATGCGGCGATTATGGTGCGTGGCTGCCCAGGAATCCAGCCGCGCCGCCGCCGCCCGTCCCGGCGCGACCGCCGCCCGTCGCGCCGAGCGACGGCGGTTTTCCGAGATAGACTGCCGACCGGCCCGCCGCCCACGACGCGACCCGCAGCGCCCCGATGATCCACCGGTTCGAAATCGCCGTCCGCCGCGGCCTACGCGATGCCCGCGGCGAGCACGTGGCGCGGGGGGTGCGCGAGTTCCTGCGCCTGCCCGTCGGCAGCGTTCGGACGCGCGACGTCTACCACCTCGACGCCGAGATCTCCGCGGGCGAGGCAGCGGCGATCCTCGTGGAGCTCGCCGACCCCGTCCTGCAGGCGGGCGCCGTGGGACGGCTCGACGACGGCCCGTTCGACGTGGCGATCTCGGTCGCCTTCAAGCCCGGGGTCGCGGACCCCGTCGGCAAGAGCGCCCTGGTGGCGATCGAGGACACGCTGGGGCGCGATCTCGGCGCGGGCGCGGCCGTCTACACCTCGGTCGTCTACCTGCTCGACGGCGTCCGCCGCGACGCCGCCCGGACGATCGCCTACGACCTGCTGGCCAACGCCGTCATCCAGGACGTCGCGATCGCCACCTGGGACGAGTGGCGGGCGGCGGCGCCGAGCCTGGCCGTGCCCCGGATCGTCGACGGTCCGCCGCCTCCCGTCCGCACCGTCGACCTGTCGGGAGACGCCGCGCAGCTCGAGCGGCTCAGTCGCGAGGGCCTGCTGGCCCTGAGCCTGGAGGAGATGGAGACGATCCGCGATCACTTCGCGAGCGAGCCCCGGCGCCGGCGGCTCGGGCTTCCCGCCGCGCCGACCGACGTCGAGCTCGAGTGCCTCGCCCAGACGTGGAGCGAGCACTGCAAGCACAAGATCTTCAACGCCGCGATCGACTACCGCGAGGGCGACGGCCCTCCCGAGCGCATCGACTCGCTCTTTGCCTCCTACATCGAGCGCCCGACCCGCGAGATCGACGCCGAGCTGCGCGCGGCCCACGGCGCCTCGTGGCTCGTCTCGGTCTTCCACGACAACGCGGGCGTCGTGGCCTTCGACGACCACGTCCACCTCGTCTACAAGGTCGAGACCCACAACTCGCCGTCGGCCCTCGACCCCTACGGCGGCGCCATCACGGGCATCGTCGGGGTCAACCGCGACCCCTTCGGCACGGGCCGCGGCGCGGACCTGCTGGCCAACGTCTGGGGCTACTGCTTCGCCTCGCCGTTCACCCGCGGCGCGCTGCCTCGCGGCCTGCTGCACCCGAAGAGGGTCCGGGACGGGGTCCACCGCGGGGTCATCGACGGCGGCAACCAGAGCGGCGTGCCGTACGGCCGGGGCTGGGAGATCTTCGACTCCAGGTACCTGGGCAAGCCGCTCGTCTTCTGCGGCACGGTCGGCGCGCTGCCCGTCACGATCGCCGGCTCTCCCGGCGCGGAGAAGGCGGCCCTGCCGGGCGACGCCGTGGTGATGGTCGGCGGCCGCATCGGGGCGGACGGCATCCACGGCGCCACCTTCTCGTCCGCGGCGCTCGACGAGGCCTCGCCCGCGCAGGCCGTGCAGATCGGCGACCCGATCACCCAGAAGATGACCTTCGACTTCCTTCTGGAGGCTCGCGACCGCGGGCTCTACAACGCGATCACCGACAACGGCGCGGGAGGGCTGTCCTCCTCGGTCGGCGAGATGGCGCGGGGACCCGGCGGCGCCCGGCTCGACCTCGCCGCGGCGCCGCTCAAGTACGCCGGGCTCGCGGCGTGGGAGATCTTCCTGTCCGAGGCCCAGGAGCGCATGACGCTCGCCGTGCCCGCGGACCGCCTGCCGGCGTTCCTCGAGCTGGCGGCGCGGCGCGACGTCGAGGCCACCGTGCTCGGCGAGTTCACGGACGACGGCTGGCTCGAGGTCGCCTACGGCGGCGACACGGTGGCCCTCCTGGCGATGGACTTCCTCCACGAGGGAGACCCCGGGCTGCGGCTCGCGGCGCGCTGGGATCCGCCGCGCTTCTCCGAGCCCGAGACGCGGCCGACCGACCACGGCCGCTCGCTGGTCGATCTCATGGGCCGCCTGAACCTCGCCAGCAACGAGCGCCAGGCGCGGCACTACGACCACGAGGTCAAGGGGCTGACGGTGGTCAAGCCCTGGGTCGGAGCCGGCGCCGACGTCCCGGCCGAGGCGACCGTGTTCCTCGCCCGCCACGGCTCGCTGCGCGGCTACGTGCTCTCCGAGGGGGTCAATCCGTTCTACTCGGATCTCGACACCTACGCCATGGCGGCCGCCGTCGTCGACGAGGCGGTCCGCCGCCAGCTCTGCGCCGGGGCGCGCTACGACCGCATCGCCGCGCTCGACAACTTCTGCTGGCCGGACCCCGTCCGGTCGCAGCACACGCCCGACGGCGAGTACAAGCTCGCCCAGCTGGTGCGCGCCTGCCGCGGCCTCTACGACGCCTGCCGGGCCTACGGCGTGCCCCTGATCTCGGGCAAGGACTCGATGAAGAACGACGCCGTCATGGACGGCGTCAAGATCAGCGTGCCGCCGACGCTGCTGGTGTCGGCCCTCGGTCAGATCGACGACGTGCGCCGCGCGGTGACGCTCGACTTCAAGGCGCCGGGCGACGCTCTCTTCGTCCTCGGCACGACCGGCGCCGACACCGGCGGCAGCGAGTATTTCCGCTACCTCGGCGAGCGCGACGGCCTCGCGCCCGCGGACGGCGGCCCGGCCCCCTACGTCGGCAGCCGGGCTCCCGCCGTCGACCTCGAGCGCACCCCCGCCCTCTACCGGCGTCTGGCCGCGGCGATCGCGAGCGGCTGGGTGCGCTCGGCCGCGGCGCCGGCCAAGGGCGGCCTCGCGGCGGCCCTGGCCCGGGCGGCCCTGGCCGGCCGGCTCGGCGCCGAGCTCGATCTCGACGCCGTCGCGGGGGGCCGCGAGCTCGCGACCGACGAGCTGCTCTTCGCCGAGTCCACCGGGCGCTTCGTCATCACGGTGGCGGCGGCCGACGCGGCCGCCTGCGAGCGCCACTTCGCCGGCCACGCCTGCCGCCGCGTCGGCGAGGTCACGGCGCAGCCGCGGCTGGCGCTGCGGCGCGGCGCCGGCGAGCAGGTCGTCGTGGCCCTGGCCGCGCTCGAGACGAGCTTCAAGGAAGGCCTCGCTCATGCTTGAGCCCGGCCTCGCGGCGCTGCGCGGCCTGCCCGCGGACGAGCTGGCGCGGCGGCGCGCCCGCGTGCGCGTCCTCGTCCTCACCGGGCTCGGCCTCAACTGCGAGGCGGAGACCGCCGAGGCGTTCCGGCGGGTGGGCGCGCGGCCCGACCTGGTGCACCTTCTCGACCTGCTCGGCGGGCACGCCGAGCACCCCCTGGCGAGCTATCACGTCGTCGCCTTCGCCGGCGGCTTCGGCTTCGGCGACCACCTCGGCGCGGGCGCGGTCTACGCCAACAAGATCCGCTTTCGACTCTACGACCAGCTGCTCGAGTTCATCGCCGGCGGCGGGCTGGCGCTCGGGATCTGCAACGGCTTCCAGATGATGACCCGGCTGGGCATGGTCCCCGGCTTCGACGGCGACTACCGCAGCCCGCTGGCCACCGTCGCGCCCAACGACCGCCTCGGCTACTGGGACTGCTGGATCCGGCTCGCGGCCGACCCGCTGTCGCCCTGCGTCTGGACCCGCGGCATCGAGACCCTCGAGCTGCCGACCCGCCACGGCGAGGGCAAGTTCCTCACCGCCACGCCGGAGGTGATGCGCCGGCTGGAGCAGGACCACCAGGTGGCCCTGCGCTACGTCGACGAGCGCGGCGAGCCGACGGAGCGCTGGCCCGCCAACCCCAACGGCTCGCCCGGCGGCGTCGCCGGCGTCTGCGACCCGACCGGCCGCCTCTTCGGCCTCATGCCGCACCCCGACGCCTACCTCTACCCGTTCCAGCACCCGCAGTGGTTCCGGATGCGCGACGCGGAGCGCCCCGCGGAAGGCGGCGGGCTCGCCATCTTCCGCAACGGCGTCGACGCCGCGGCGCTGGCCCAGGGCGGGTAGGCGCGCGGCTTGCCGGGCGCCACCCTCAGGCCGACCGGTGGACGGCGGCGGACGGCGCGGTCTCGCGAACCGGTGCTCCGTCCTCCACGGCCAGCCAGGGCGTCGGTACCAGCTGCTCGCTGACGCAGACCCGCGCCCGGGAGCCGCTTTCCCGCAGCACCCGGCCGATCGCCTCGGCGGCCAGCACCGGGCTGTTGTTGGTCCGCGACAGGTGGTAGAGCACGACCCACTGCAACCGGTCGGAGATCAGCTCGGCGAGCCCTTCCGCCGCCTCGCGGTTGGACAGGTGCCCGTGGCGGCTCGCCACCCGCTGCTTGAGGTGCCAGGGATAGGGACCGTTGCGCAGCATGTCGAGGTCGTGGTTGGTCTCGACGACGAGACCGTCGAGGTCGGCGAGGTGAGCCCACGCGAGCCGGCTCGCCGCGCCCAGGTCGCAGGCGACTCCTATGCGGCGCCCCGAACCGTCCTCGATGACGAGGCCGATGGGCTCGCGGGCGTCGTGGGGAACCTTGAACGGGTGGAGCAGGAAGCCGTCGATGCGCTGCGGGCGGCTGGACTCGAGCTCGCGGGTCGGCACCGGCCTGGCCGCGAGCCGGCTATGCTCCAGCGTGCCGCGGGTGCCGTAGATGACGGCCCCGTGACGCTTGGCGAAACGCGCCGCGCCGCGGACGTGGTCGCCGTGCTCGTGGGTCAGCACGATCGCCGAGATGCTGCCGGGATCGACGCCCACCGCCAGCAGTCGCTTCTCGATCTGCCGGCACGCGAACCCGGCGTCGACGAGCACCCGGTGCGACCCCGACTCGACGACGACGCTGTTGCCGGAGCTCCCGGAGCCGAGCACGCAGAGCCGCAGCGGGGCCGGCGCCAGACCGAGGTGGAGTTGCACCGAGGCAAGCTATCACAGGGCCCACGGCCCGCGGGCCGCCGCCCGGAGGGTCAGAACTCGTAGGTCCGGCCCTGCTCGACGAAGCTCACGTCGGGGTGCCCCATGCCCTCGACCTCGAGCCGGATCCTGTCGATGCAGGGCGGCTTTAGGTGGTGCAGGATGACCGGGACGCGGCGCTCGAGCTTGCGCAGCTCGGCGAACATCGTCCGCGGCGTCAGGTGCTGGGCGCGGTCGGCGACGCTCTGCAGGTCGTTGTGGAAGCTCGTCTCGAGAAAGACCGCGGCCAGGTTGGGCAGAGTGTTGGCGATCTCCCACAGCCGCTTCGTGGGACCGGTGTCGCTCGACCACAGCACCGCGGCCGGTCCCTTCTCGATGAGGAAGCCGTGGGTCGGCACGAGGTGATGGGTGGGGATCGGCGTGAAGCGGATCCCCGCGATCTCGACCGCGACCTCGTCCAGGAGCTCGCGGAAACGCAGCGCCGGCAGCAGGTGGTTCGGGAGCCGCGCGAAGTCCGGCCAGAACGTGTTGTTGAAGAGATGGCGCCGGACGGCGTAGATCGTGGCCGGCGACGAGTAGATGTCGATCCGGCAGTCGCCGTCGCCGTAGACGTTGTCGATGAAGAAGGGCAGCGAGTTGGTGTGGTCGATGTGCGAGTGGGTGAGCAGGATCGACGTGATCCCGCGCTGCTCCTCGACCGCCAGCGCCTGCGACAGGCAGCCGGCGTCGAGCGCCACCCGGTCGTCGATCAGGAGGCTGGTCATCCTGCACTCCTGGCTCTCGCCACCGTAGCCGCCGAGAACGGTTATTCGCATGGCAGACCGCGGCCCCGATCCCCTCCCCCGCTAGAAACGGGTGCCGATCCAGAAGGAGGACAGGAAACCGCTGCTCGTGGTTTCGAAGTCCCAGCGCTTCGCGAAGTCGAAGTTGAGATCGATGCCCAGGAAGTTGACCGACAGGCCGTAGCCGTACGAGGCGACGGCGTCCGCGAGCCGGTTCTCGTCCCCGTCCCAGAAAGTGAACCCGAACTCGTCGAACCAGGCTCCGCCGACGTCGACAAAGAAGAGGGCGCGCACCCCGCCGAAGCGCAGGATGGGCGACGAGAGCTGGTCGAAGAGCGGGAAGCGCAGCTCGAAGTTGCCGAAGAAGCCCTGGTCGCCGACGATCGACCGGAAGTCGTAGCCCCGCAAGGTGTCGAGGCCGCCGAAGAAGACGGGGTTCGCGCCGTCGCCCTCGTTGAAGGAGCCCCACAGCCGCATGGCGAAGTTGCTGCGCGCCGTCAGCTTCAAGTACTGCCGGAAGTCGACGCCCAGGTTGGAGAAGAGCGTTCCGCCGGCGTTGAGGTCCTGAGCGTGCGAGGCGGAGAGGCGCCAGCGCCGGCCGGAGATCGGCCCCCAGGGGGCGTAGGTGGCGGTGTCCCCGACGAGGGCCGCCTCGACGATCGGATAGTCGTCTTTCCGAGGCTCGAGCACGGGGATCAGGATGCCGTCGGGAAACGCCTGTTGCAGGAAGAGAGCAAGCTCCTCGGGCGTGAGGTCCTCGAGGCCGAGGCCCGCCAGGGCGGGCTGCAGGATGATCAGCTCCTCGAGGCTGAAGAGCGAAGGATCGACCCGCGCCGCCGACTGGAAGTTGAGGTCGCGCTGGACGTAGCCGGCGCCGACCTCGAAGCGGTGGGCGGGATTGATCGGATAGACGAGCGAAGCCACCGCCCCGAGCTGGCGGAAGGCCGTGGGGCCGCGGGAGAAGCCGTCCCGGCCGATGAAGAAGGTCTCGTCGTCGAACAGGCGGGCGTTCCATTGCAGGCGCCCCGACAGGTCGGCGTAGATCGCCTGGAACTGGCTGAAGCCCTCGACGCCCTGGAACGCGGCCACGATCCGGCGGTCCCCCAGATTGTCGGTGAAGCTGACGATCGTCTGGCCGATGACCGTCTGGTCGTCCGAGACCCCGACGTAGACGTCGATGTCCTCGAGGAAGAACTTGTGCGCCCGGTACTCGTCCACGTTGTCCTCGTCGATCACCACCTCGATGCTGGGCTCGAACCTGCCGAGGGACGTCGCCGCGACCGCCGAGTCCTGGGGCGGGGCGGCCGCCAGCACGATCGGCGGCGTGATCGGATCGCCCAGATCGAGGACGTAGACGTCGAGCCGGCCCTTCCAGAACGCCGTGTAGACCAGCCGCTCCTTGCCGTCGGGCGAGGCCAGCACCGCCGGCTGGAAGCACATGGTCACGGCATTGGTGTGCTGGATGAGCTCGCCGGTCTCGAGGTTCAGGCCATAGACGTTGTCGGCCCCCGAGCGGTCCGAGGTGTAGTACAGGCGCTCGCCGTCGGGCGAGAACGTGGCGTCCGTTTCGTGGCTCTCGCCGAAGGTCAGCTGGACGCGGCGGCTCGGGTCGTCGAGGTCGACGCGAAAGAGCTTGCCGAAGCCGCCGACGACGGAGGTGAGGACGATCGACTTGCCGTCCGGGTCGTAGACGGGCGCGCCGTCGAAGATGTCGTCGTCCGTGATCCGGGCCACGGCGCCGCTCGCCACGTCCACGGCGAAGATGTCGAACCGCCCTTCCCGGTAGGCGCCGAAGGCCACCTTCTCGCCGTCCGGGCTCCAGGCCGGCGCCGAGGGCTGGGAGACGCCCAGCTCGAGGACCTCGCGGACCCGGCCGCGGAGCACGTCGAGCAGGACCAGCTTGCGATCCCGCCCCTGGCGCGCGAAGAGAGCGAGGGTGTTGCCGTCCGGCGAGAACGCGATGTCGCGGCCCATCTTGCGGCCGAGGGTGAGCTCCTGGGCCACCAGATACTGGAACTCGTCGTCGAACCCGGAGGTCAGGTTGCGCACCAGCTCGCGGCTCTTGGTGTCGTACAGCACGACGTCCACGTCGCCCTTGAAGGTGCTGAACGCCGCCACCAGGTCGCCCGACGGCGAGGGCGCCGGCGAGCTCATCACGCCCGAGAAGATCGTCTCCTCGCGCCGGAAGACGCGGCCGAAGTCGCCCGGCTCGCCGGTCTCGACGAGCTTCGGCAGGTACCTGCCCCGCAGCCAGCGGCGGAAGTCCGCATCCATGTCCTCGGGCCGGATCTGGAAGGTGCGCTCGAAGACGCGCCCCATCTGGCCGGCCAGGTTGTTGCGCAGCTCTTCGAGGAGGTCCCGGACGCCGTCCTTGCCCCAGCGCTCCTCGACGTAGTCGAACACCGCGTGACCGAAGCGGTAGGCGAAAAACCCGGTGACGTTGGTGGCCGTCACCGGCGGAATGCGGTCGTTGACGACGGCGTCGCTCAGATAGGCCCGGTCGCGCGCCGATTCGTCCTTGGCGAAGTAGCTCGCCATGCCCTCGATGAACCAGGTCGGCGGCGACGCGGTCAGTCCCTTCGCGGCGCGCCCCTCGAAGAGCATGCTGAACTGGAAGACGTGGGTCAGCTCGTGCAGGATGAGCTGCATGAGCTCCTGGTCCGGCAGGTCGACCGGCAGCACCATCCGGTTGCGGGTCGGCACGGCGAAGGCGCCGACGCCCTCGGGGATGAAGTTGAGGATGATGTTGTTCTGCTCGAACGCGTCGTGGGTGGCGTAGTAGATGAGCGGGATCGGGTCCTTGACCTGGTGATCGAGCTCCCGGGACAGCTCGTCGTAGGCGCTCTCGGCGAACGAGACCACCTTCTCGAGCAGGGCCTCCTCCTCGGGGTAGTAGTGCACGTCGAAGTGGACCGAATGGTAGATCCGCCAGTCGAAGTCCTGGTACTTGATCTTGTTCTTGCCGAAGTACTGGGCCCGGGCCGCCGGGGCGGCGAGGATGAGCAGGCAGACCGCGGCCACGGCCGGACGGATCGCGGAGAAACGAGTTCGAGGGCTCAATGCTCTCTCCTTGCTCGTTCTGAGGTCAGTCGGTGAAGAGGAGGCGCGAGGTCCGGATTCGCTTCTGGGTGAAGACCCCGGCGATCCGGTCCTCCAGCGCGAGGAGGTTCTGGAACATGCCGGCCAGCGGATCGGCGTTGGCGCCCTCGAACTCCTTGAAGTCCTTGAAGTTGTCGGTGTGCAGCAGCTTGCCGGTGGCGCCGTCGAAGACCAGCAGCACGATGTCGTACTCGAAGCCGCTGCGCTCGACCAGCACCTGCCGGTAGTACGTGCGCCCGTCGTAGGGCGAGGTGTACTCCTGGGTCCGGTAGCCGCTGCGGTCCTGGATGTCGAAGTCGAGACTGCCGCTCAGGACGAGATCCGCCTGGCTGCGCTCGGCGACGACCCGCCAGAAGTCCGCGTTGGCCGCGAGATCGTCGACGTCGGTGCTCGGATAGTCGACGCCGCGCGGCGGCACGTACTTGAGCTGCGCCCGGCGGCGCAGGATGCGCCGCATGTAGCGGTCGAACTCCTCCTGCACGTCGACGCCGCGGCGCTCGATCGGCGCCTCGCCTTCCTCCCGCGGCACGAGGAACGGCGCGATGGTCACGGTCTCGTAGCCCCGCAGATCGATCATCGACCGCACGGGGACCTCGAACTCGACCTCCACGGTGCCGGCGGCGGCCAGCCCCGGCGCCAGCAGCAGGCCGAGGACCGTCAGAGCGCGAACCTGCCTAGCCATCTCGAGCCTCCTCCCCGGTTCCGTCCCGGGACGGCTCCTCCGTCGCCGTGGCCGGCTCCTCTTCCGCCGGCTTGAAGCTCTGGTAGAACTCCAGGAAACGGCTGTAGTTGCTGCGCAGCTCACGGTTCGCCGCGCCGGCCTCGATGCCCTTGCGATAGGCCTCCAGGGCCTCCTCGAAGAGCCCCAGGGCCTCGTACGACACGGCGATGTTGTTGAGGATCCGGGCGTCGCTCGGCCGCTCGGCGAGCGCCCGCTCGAAACGGAAGAGGGCCTCGTTCCAGAGCCCGCGGCGCGCCATGTCGACGCCGAACTCGATCTGCGAGCCGGCCTGCGGCTGCTGGGCCGCAGGAGCCGGCGCCGGGGAGCCGAGCGCCGCGAAGGCGATCGCCCCTCCGAAGATGATTGCGCGGAGCCTCTGTCGCATCGCTTGCCGTCCCATCCTCCGTCGTCCCGACCTTGCCGCCAGTATTCCGACCTTCCGGCCAGTATATCGACAGCGCGCCGGCCTCTCTCGTCGCACCCGGCGTCCTGCGAGATTCCCGCCTCCGGATCCGTCCAGCCTTCCCGTAACCCGGCGGCCGGCCTCATTATGCCCGCCCGCGCCGCGCGGCGACGCCCATGCCCGACCCGCCATCAGATCCGGAGCGCCTGGAATCCCGGCACCTCATCGCGCTCAACTGCGACCTCGACCTCTCCCGGGAGGCGGTCTGCCTGCTCGGCGCCGGCGCCGAGCCCTGGTGGCGCGACGAGGCGCGGGCCACAAAGGCCGAGGCGCGCCGGCTCGGAGTTCGGCGCGGCGAGCTCGCCATCGCGCGCTCCACCCTCGGCTGGGCCGCCGAGCTGGCCGAGCGCGAGCGCGAGCGGGCGCGGCGCTGCGACGCGACGATCGTCACCCGCCTCGACGCCTCGTATCCCGCGATCTTCCGCGAGCTGGCGCTGCCGCCGCCCGTGCTCTACGTCCGCGGCTCGTGGCCGCGGCGACCCTGCCTCTCGATCGTCGGCGCCCGCCACGCCACGGCCTACGGCCGCGAGGTGGCGGAGCTCTTCGCGGCCTACCTGGCCGGGTGCGGCCTGGCCGTCGTGTCCGGGTTCGCTCGCGGCATCGACACGGCGGCCCACCGCGCTGCCGCGCGCGCCGCCGAAGGAGTGACGGTCGCGGTGATGGGCTGCGGCCTCGACGTCGACTACCCGCGGGGGCGGCGCGGCCTGCGCGACGAGATCTGCCGGCGCGGGGCGCTCGTCTCGGAGTTCCCGTGCGGCGCCGAGCCGCTGCCGCGCAACTTCCCGATCCGCAACCGCCTCATCGCGGCGCTCGGCCACGGCACCCTCGTCGTCGAGGCCACGGCCCGCTCCGGCTCGCTGATCACGGCACGCCTCGCCCTCGAGCTGGGACGCGACGTCTACGCCGTCCCGGGCCGGATCTGGGACGACAAGTCGATCGGCCCGAACTCCCTCATCCGCGACGGCGCCTTCCTCGTGCAGCACCCGCGGGAGATCCTCGAGAGCCTGCCGCTGGCGGTGCGCGACCGGCTGCCGGCCGCCGGCGAGCCCGCCGCGCCACCCGCTCCGGCCCTGCCGCCCGAGCAGCAGGGCGTTCTCGACAGGCTGCCGCCCGGCGAGCCGCTGGGGGTCGACGAGCTCGCCCGCGCGGCGGGCCTGCCGGTGGACCGCCTCTCCTGCCTTCTCCTGGAGCTCGAGCTCGCCGGCCGGGTGCGGCGCCACCCGGGGCCGGCGTACTCGCGGGGCAGCCGCGGATGAGGCCGAGGCCCGCGGCGGAAGCGGCGGCTCGGGGCCGGGCCGGCCCGCCCCGGATGCGGGTAGACTCCGTTCATGACTCTCGAGATCGGCTTTCTCTTCGCGCTCCTGGTCGCGATGGTCTACCTCTTCCTGACCGAGAAGCTGCCCGTCGACCTGACGGCCTTCCTGGGGCTCGTGGTGCTCATCTTCGGCGGCTATCTCACCGCCGGAGAGGCCTTCACCGGCTTCGCGTCGCCGGCCGTCATCACCATGCTCTCGGTCTTCATCGTCGGCGCGGCGCTGCTCGAGACGGGGGTGGCCGACCTGATCGGCGGCCGGATCCACAGCATCGTCGGCGACAGCGAGGTGCGGCTCATCGTCGTGCTGATGCTCGTGGCCGGGGTGCTCTCGGCGTTCATGAACAACATCGCCGCCACCGCCGTGCTCATGCCAGCCGTCGCCTCGATCGCCCGGCGCGCCGGACTGGCGCCGGGGCGGCTCTTCATGCCGCTCGCGTTCGGCGCCATTCTCGGCGGCACCACGACGCTCGTCGGGACGCCGCCCAACATCCTGGCCGCGCAAATGCTCTCCGAGCGCGGGCTCACGCCGTTCTCGCTCTTCGACTTCACGCCGATCGGCGCCGTCATCCTCGCCGTCGGCACGATCTTCATGGTGACCGTCGGCCGCAAGCTGCTGCCGGCCGGCGAGGCGCGCGGCCCCGCCGGCGCGAAGCGCCGCGACCTCGCCAGCGTCTACCAGCTCCAGGAGCGCCTGTTCTCGGTGCGCATCCCCGCGGCCTCGCCGCTCGACGGCAAGACGCTGGGCGAGAGCCGCTTCGGCAACGCGCTCCGGGTGAAGGTCCTGGCGATCGTTCACAAGGGCAAGGAGAGGCTCGCTCCCCAGGGAGACGCGGTCCTGCGGGCCGGCGACGTTCTGACGGTGACCGGCAGCGCTTCGGATCTGGAAGATCTCCTGCAGCTGCGCAGTCTCGACGTCGAGCGCACCCAGCTGACGGCCCTGCCGACCGCTATGCAATCCCTGTCCGGCGTTCGGGCGCGCCTGGCGGCCGGCTCGCCGTTGACCGGCCACTCGCTGCGCGAGATGCGCTTCCACGAGCGCTACGGCCTCGTCGTCCTCGGCATCCGGCACGAGGGCGAGCTGCACCGCACCCACCTGGCGGAGGAGGACCTGCTCGAGGGCGACGAGATCCTCGCTCTCGGCGAGGGCGAGGATCTCCCCGAGCGACTGGGGCGGGCGGGTCTCGAGGTCCTCGCAGCGGGGCCCGGAGCTCTCGCCGAGCTGCAAGACCAGCTGTGCCTGATCGGCATCCCGAAGTCGTCGCCGCTCGCCGGGTCGACCATCGCCGAGAGCCGCCTCGGCGAGCTGCTCGGCCTCACCATCGTCGGCCTCATCCGCGGCGACGACATCCGGCTCGGCCTCTCGGCGCGGGAGACGCTCGCGGCCGGCGACCGCCTGCTGATCACCGCCGAGCCGTCGCGGATCGAGCGGCTCGTCCAGGTCGGCGAGATCGAGCTCGAAGCCAAGGCCGCCTCGCCCCTCGAGTCCGAGGACGTGGGCATGGTGGAGGTCGCCGTCGCGCCGCGCTCCGGGGTCGTCGGGCGCACGCTCACCGAGCTCGACTTTCGCGATCGCTACGGCCTGCTGGCGCTCGCGCTGTGGCGCGAGGGACGCTCGCTGCACGTCGATTTCAGCCACGTCCCCCTGCGCTTCGGCGACGCCCTCCTGCTGCACGGCCCGCGGACGCGGATCCAGCGGCTGGCGGAGGAGCCGGACTTCGTCGTGCTCTCCGACACCGCCCAGGCGGCGCGGCGCACCACGCGCGCACCGTTCGCCCTGGGCTGCCTGCTGCTGATGATCGGACTCGTCGCCAGCGGGCTCCAGCCGATCCACGTCGCGGCCTTCACCGCCGCTTCCCTGGCCATCCTGTTCGGCACCCTGACGATGCAGCAGGCCTACCGCGCCATCGAATGGAAGGCGATCTTCCTCGTGGCGGCGGTGCTGCCCGTCGGCATGGCCATGGAGCGGACCGGCGCCGCCCTGCTGCTGGCCAAGACCGTCGCCACGGTGGCAGGCCCGGCGGGCGACTACGCCACGCTGGCGGCTCTCGTGCTGCTCGCCAGCCTGCTCAGCCAGGGGCTCGACGGCGCGCCCGCGGTCGTGCTGCTGGCGCCCGTGATCGTGCGCACCGCGGAAGCCATGGGGACGAGCCCCTACCCGCTGATGATGGGCGTCGGGCTCGCCGCCTCGGCCGCCTTCATGACCCCGTTCAGCCACAAGGCCAACCTGCTGGTGATGGGCGCGGGAGGCTACCGGTCGAGCGACTACCTCAAGGTCGGCACGCCGCTGACCGTCGTGCTCCTCGCCATCATCGTCGTCCTCGTGCCGTTCTTCTTCCCGTTCTAGACGGCCATCGAGAGCCCGCGGCGGCGTGCCCCGGCCGGATTCGAGGCCTGTGGTAACGTCCCGCCCCGCTTGCGGCGCCCCTCCCACGGGGGTCGCCCGGAACCTGGAGAAACCGTTGGGCAAGAGCCTCGTCATCGTCGAATCGCCGGCCAAGGCCAAGACGCTCGCGCGCATCCTCGGAAGCGGCTACACGGTCGCGGCCAGCTACGGTCACGTGCGCGATCTGCCCGGCAGCGCGGACCAGATCCCGGCCAAGTACAAGAAGGAGAAATGGGCGCGCCTGGGGGTCGACGTCGACAACGACTTCGAGCCCTTGTACATCGTCTCGGCGGACAAGAAGAGGCACATCCAGACGCTCAAGAAGGCTCTCGCCGGGGCCGACGAGGTGCTGCTCGCCACCGACGAGGACCGCGAGGGAGAGAGCATCTCGTGGCACGTCCTCGAGGTCTTGAAGCCCGCGGTGCCCGTGCGCCGCATCGCCTTCCACGAGATCACGGAGGAGGCGATCCGCGCCGCCCTCGAGAGCCCGCGCGACATCGACCTGAACCTCGTCCGGGCGCAGGAGAGCCGGCGGATCCTCGATCGCCTCTTCGGGTACCAGCTCTCCCCGGTCCTGTGGAAGAAGGTGCGGCCGCGGCTCTCCGCCGGCCGCGTCCAGAGCGTGGCCGTGCGCTTGTGCGTCCTTCGCGAGCGAGACCGGCGCCGCTTCCGGCGCGCCGTCTACTGGGACGTGGAGGCCGAGCTCGAGAAGGACGGGAAGACCTTCCGCGCCCGCCTGGCGCGGCTCGGCGATGCCGCCGTGGCCTCGGGCCAGGACTTCGACGCCGACACCGGGAAGCTCAAGCCGCGCTCGAAGGCTCTGTGGCTCGACCGCCCCGGCGACGTCGCGGACCTGATCGCCGCCTGGCGCTCGCCGTGGACCGTGACCGCGGTCGCCGAGAAGCCGTTCACGAGCAAGCCCGCGCCGCCCTTCACGACCTCCTCGCTGCAGCAGGAAGCCAACCGCAAGCTCCGCTTCGCGGCCAAGCACACGATGCGCGTGGCGCAGCGGCTCTACGAGGGGGTCGAGATCGGCGGCGAGCGCGTGGGGCTCATCACCTACATGCGGACGGACTCGCTGGCGCTCTCGAACAAGGCTCTCAAGGACGCTCAGCAGGTGATCCGCGAGCGCTACGGCGCCGAGTTCACGAACGGCCCGCGGCGCTACAAGACGAAGTCGAAGGGCGCCCAGGAAGCGCACGAGGCGATCCGGCCGAGCGAGCTGGCGCGCACCCCGGAGGCGATGAAGCGCTACCTCACCGCCGACGAGGCGAAGATCTACGAGCTCATCTGGAAGCGCACGGTCGCCAGCCAGATGACCGACGCTCGCCTGCGGCGGACCTCCGTCGAGATCACCGCCGCCGGGACCGGGCCGTCGGGAGTATTCGCCGCGACGGGGAAGACGATCGAGTTCCCCGGCTTCCTGCGGGCCTACGTGGAGGGTGCCGACGATCCCGAAACGGAGCTCGCCGACCGCGAGATCGTCCTCCCCGCCGTGAGCCGCGGCGAAGCCATCACTCCCGTCAAGGTCGAGCCGAGCCGGCACGAGACGCAGCCGCCGGCCCGCTACACCGAGGCGTCGCTCATCAAGGAGCTCGAAAGCGACGGCATCGGCCGGCCTTCTACGTACGCCTCCATCATCGACACGATCCAGGATCGGGGCTACGTCGAGAAGCAGGGCAACGCGCTCGTGCCGACCTTCACCGCCCACGCCGTCACCCAGCTGCTCGAGAAGCACTTCGCCGACTACGTCGACACGAAGTTCACGGCCCGCATGGAGGAGCAGCTCGACGACATCGCCGAGGGGCAGCTCGATTGGCTCCAGCACCTGCGCGGCTTCTACTTCGGCCACGACGGCGACGACCTCGGGCTCGAGCGGCGGATCGCGATCGAGGAGCCCAGGATCGACTTCCCGTCCATGCAGCTGGGACGCCACCCCGAGTCGGGCGAGCCGATCGTCGTCCGGGTGGGCCGGTACGGTCCCTACCTCCAGCACAAGGCCTCCGCCGGAGACTCCGAGGCCGCCTCCCTGCCCGCCGGGCTGGCGCCCGCCGACCTGAGCCTGGAGACCGCCGTCGACCTCTTGAGGCAGGCGGCGCAAGGCAACCAGAAGCTCGGCCGGGATCCGGAGAGCGGCGAGACGGTCTTTCTGTGCCGCGGGCGTTTCGGCCCCTACGTCCAGCTCGGGGAAACGCCCGAGCCCGGCTCCAAGGAGCCGAAGCCCAAGCGCGCTTCGCTGCCGGCCGGTCTGCCGGAGGAGCAGGCGACTCTCGAGCAGGCCCTGCGCTGGCTCGCCCTGCCGCGTATCCTCGGCGTCGATCCGAACAGCGGCGAGCAGGTCGTCGCGGCGGCGGGACGATTCGGCCCGTACATCAAGCGGGGCGCCGACACCCGCTCGTTGACGGCCGCGGACGACGTCTACAGCGTGCACCTGGCGCGCGCCCTGGAGCTCCTCGACCAGCCCAAGAGCCGCGGCCGCCGGTCCCGAACCGTCCTCAAGGAGTTTCCCGACGGCCTGCAGGTCCTCGAAGGCCGCTACGGCCCCTATCTGACCAACGGCAAGCTCAACGCGTCGCTGCCGCGCGGCGTCGACCCGGCCGCGCTGACCGCGGAGGCGGCCGGCGAGCTGCTCGCCGAGCGGGGCAAGCCGCCGAAGAGCCAGCGCAAGCAGTAGGGATCGCGGGCCGCCGGCGCCAGCCGGCCGCCCGCTCGTTCCCGCTCCTATAATGCGACCGTGAGCGGCCCGGTACAGATCGTCGGCGGGGGCCTCGCGGGAGCCGAGTGCGCCTACCAGCTGGCGCGCCGCGGCGTCGCGGTGGTTCTCCACGAGATGCGCCCCGAGCGCTCGACGCCGGCCCACAAGACGGGAGATCTGGCGGAGCTGGTGTGCAGCAACTCGCTGCGCAGCGACGATCCGCTGCACGCGGCGGGGCTGCTCAAGCGGGAGATGGAGCGCTTCGACTCGCTGATCATCGCCAGCGCCCGGGCCGCCGCGGTGCCGGCCGGCAACGCGCTGGCCGTCGATCGCGACCGCTTCGCCCAGCGGGTGACGACCACGCTCGCGGCCCTGCCGGGGCTCGAGATCCGGCGCGGCGAGGTGACGGAGCTGCCGGCCGGAGACGTGGTGCTGGCGACGGGGCCTCTGACCTCGCCGGCCATGGCGCGGCGCCTGCAGGAGCTCCTCGGCGCGGACCATCTGTACTTCTACGACTCGATCGCCCCGATCGTGGACGGCGCCAGCCTCGACCGGGCGCCTCTCTTCTGGGCCTCGCGCTGGGGCAAGGGGGGCGACGACTATCTCAACGTGCCCCTCGACCGCGAGGCCTACCTGGCCTTCCACCGCGAGCTCGTCGCGGCCGAGGTGCAGCCCCTTCACGACTTCGAGCGGGCGCTCTTCTTCGAAGGCTGCCTGCCCATCGAGGAGCTCGCCCGGCGCGGCGTCGACACCCCCCGCTTCGGACCGATGAAGCCCGTCGGCCTCGTGGCGCCCGACGGCGCCCGCCCCTACGCCGTCGTCCAGCTGCGCCGCGAGAGCCTGGCCCGCGACCACTTCAACATGGTCGGCTTCCAGAGCCGCCTGAAGTGGCCGGAGCAGAAGCGGGTCTTCGGCACCCTGCCGGGCTTCGCCGCGGCCAGCTTCGTGCGGCTGGGCCAGGTGCATCGCAACACCTTCGTCAACGCTCCGGCCCACCTCGATCGTTGCTACCGCCTGCGCGAGCTCCCGCGCATCCGCCTCGCCGGCCAGATCACGGGCGTCGAGGGCTATCTCGAGTCGGCCGCGACGGGGCTCGCGATCGGCCTCTATCTGAGCGCCGAGCGCCACCGACGCGCCCTCGAGCCCTTCCCGCCGACGACGGCGCTCGGAGCGCTGGCCCGTCATCTCACCGCCTCCGACGTCCGCGATTTCCAGCCCGCGAACATCAACTACGGCCTCTTCGCGGACCTCGAATCCCGGGTCCCCCGCAAGCGGCGGCGGAGCGCCTACGCCGAGCGCGCGTGGAGCGCCCTCGGCCGCTGGGCGGACGCCGCCGGGCTCGAGCTCGCAGAGGTCGCCGCCCCGGGCGGCGCGCGGGCGAGCGCCTAGGAGGGGCGGTGCAACGCCTCATCGACCGTTTTCTCGTCCACCTCGAGGCGGAGCGCAACTACTCGCCGCACACGCTGCGCGCCTACCGCTCCGACGTCACGGCCTTCCACCGTTTTCTGGCCCTCGACTACCTCGGCGTCGAGCTCGGCGCAGCGCGGCCGCAGGACGTGGACGCCCTCGCAGTGCGGTCGTTCCTCGCCGCGATGACCCGCCGCGGGGTGGGGCGCCGCAGCCAGGCGCGAGCCCTGTCGGCCGTCCGGACGCTCTTCGCGCTGGCCTGCAGGGAGGGCTTGCTGACCCACAACCCGGCGGCGGCGGTCCGCGCTCCGAAGCAGCAGCATCGGCTGCCCCGGCATCTGCGGCCGGGCGAGATCGAGAACCTGCTGGAGTCCGTCGACGGCACGGAGCCCCTGGCGCGGCGTAACCGGGCGCTGCTCGAGATGCTCTACGCCACCGGCCTGCGGGTGGGGGAGCTCGTCGGCCTCGACTGGAGCGACGTCGACTCCGCGGGGCGCGTCCTCCGGGTCCTGGGCAAGGGCGGCAAGGAGCGGATGGTGCCTTTCGGCCAGCCGGCGGCGCGGGCCCTGGCCGCCTGGCGGGAGCACTGGGCAAGCGTGCGCAACTTCGCCGACGACTCGGAGCCGGTCTTCCTCAACTACCGCGGCGAGCGGCTGAGCGCCCGCTCCGTGCGACGGGTCCTCGACCGCGCCGTCGCCGCGGCGTCGCTCGCCGCCGGCGTCCATCCGCATGCGCTGCGTCACTCCTTCGCGACCCACCTGCTCGAGGGGGGCGCCGACCTGCGCGCTATCCAGGAGCTCCTGGGGCACAGCTCGCTGGCGACGACGCAGCGCTACACCCACGTCGACGTCGACCGCCTGCTCACCGTCTACCGCGAGGCCCACCCGCGAGCCAAGAAGGATTAGCCAGGCCGCCGGCCCTGTGGCATCCTCGGCCGATGGCGAGCCGCCAAGGGGGCCGGCGCTTCGAGTGCAGCACCCGCGGCGCGATCGCCGCCGGGCGCCGCCGGCTCGCCCGCCTGCTGCTCGGCCTCAGCCTCGCCATGTCGGCCACGGCCGTGCCCGTCTGGATCGCCGACCGCAAGCTGCCGGCCCTGCTGTGCCTCGCCGTGGCGTTCGTTCTCTGGACGACCTGGCGGATGAGCGGCGACCTCGACGTCCTGTGGCTGGAGGTCGACGCCGAGACGCTCGTCGTGCAGATGCGGCGCCGGCGCCTGCGGCTGCCGCTGCTGGCGCCGCGAGCCCGCCGGTTGACGGCCGAGGAGCGCGACCACACGGCCCGGCTGGCCTCGAACGGCATGCTCGTCGCCGGCACCGGAGGGTTCGACTCCCATCTGCTCGGTGAGTTCAACCTCCATGCCAGCGATCTCGCCAACGCCGTGCTCGTCGAGACCGGCGACAGCCGCGTCGTCGTCACCCCGGACGATCCGGCCGCTTTCCTCGCCGCTCTCGACGGCCGGACGGCGCCGGGGGCCGGCGCGTTGTATTCTCCGCCACGATGAGCGACTTCAAGTCGACGACCGTGCTGATGGTGCGGCGAGACGGCAGGACCTGCATGGCCAGCGACGGCCAGGTGACCCTCGGCGACACCGTGCTGAAGGCCGGAGCGAGCAAGGTCAAGAGGGCCGGCAACGGCAAGGTGCTCGTCGGCTTCGCCGGCGGCGCCGCCGACGGGCTGGCTCTCTTCACACGCTTCGAGGCCAAGCTCGAGGAGTACTCGGGCAACCTCGAGCGGGCGGTCGTCGAGCTGGCCAAGGACTGGCGGACCGACCGCGTCCTGCGTCAGCTCAAGGCCCAGATGATCGTGGCCGGCCGGGAGCGCTGCTTTCTCGTCTCGGGCAACGGCGACCTGCTGCAGCCCGACGACGACGCTCTCCTGGGGATCGGCTCCGGCGCCAACTACGCGCTGGCCGCGGCGCGCGCCCTGCTGCGTCACACGCCGATGACGGCCCCGGACGTCGCCCGCGAGGCGATGCGGGTGGCGGCGGAGATCTGCATCTACACGAACGACCGGATCACGCTCGAGGAGGTCTGAGACGTGATCTCCAGCCCATGGCCCGGCGCGGCCGAGCTCGACGACCTCACCCCGCGGCAGATCGTCGCCGAGCTCGACAAGTACATCGTCGGCCAGGACGATGCCAAGCGGGCGGTGGCGATCGCGCTGCGCAACCGCTGGCGCCGGCGGCAGCTCGAGCCTGACCTCGCCGAGGAGGTCCTGCCCAAGAACATCCTGATGATCGGTCCCACCGGCGTCGGCAAGACCGAGATCGCCCGCCGCCTGTCGCGGCTGGCCCGGGCGCCCTTCGCCAAGGTCGAGGCCAGCAAGTTCACCGAGGTCGGTTACGTGGGCCGCGACGTCGAGTCGATGATTCGCGACCTCGTCGAGGTCTCGGTCGGGATGGTGCGCCAGGAGCGGCGCGCGGCCGTCCGCGAGGTCGCCGAGCGCAACGCCGAGGAGCGCCTTCTCGACATCCTCGTGCCGCCGCCGCCACCGGCGACCGGCGACGAGACCCGCGACCCGCATGCCACCCGGGAGGCGTTTCGCGCCAAACTGCACCGCGGCTCCCTCGACGAGCGCGAGGTCGAGATCGAGGTTCAGGATTCGGGATTCCCCGGCCTGCAGATGTTCACCCCGCAGGGGGTCGAGGAGGTGGGCATCAACCTCAAGGACATGCTGCCGGGCATGTTCTCGCGGCGCCAGCGCCAGAAGATGAGCGTCCGCGACGCCCGCGAGATCCTCCTCGAGCAGGAGTCGGACAAGCTCATCGACGACCTCAAGATCACCCGCGAGGCCCGCCGGCGCGTGGAGCAGGACGGGATCATCTTCCTCGACGAGATCGACAAGGTCGCCGGCCGGGAGACGGGTCACGGCCCCGACGTCTCGCGGGAAGGCGTGCAGCGCGACCTGCTGCCGATCGTCGAGGGCTGCACCGTGGCCACCAAGTACGGACCGGTCAAGACGGACCACGTCCTCTTTCTCGCCGCCGGCGCCTTCCACGTCAGCAAGCCGGCCGATCTCATCCCCGAGCTGCAGGGGCGCTTTCCCATCCGCGTCGAGCTCTCGGCGCTCACCGAGGACGATCTCGTCCGCATCCTCACGGAGCCCGACAACGCCCTCACCCGGCAGTACTCGGCCCTCCTCGGAGCCGAGGGCCTGGAGGTCAGCTTCACCTCCGGCGCCGTCGCGGAGATCGCGCGCCTCGCCGTCGAGGTCAACGCGACCACGGAGAACATCGGAGCCCGCCGCCTCGCCACGCTGCTCGAAAAGCTGTTGGAAGAGGTATCGTTCGAGGCTCCGGACATGAAGGGCGTGAAGGTCGAGATCGACCGCGACTACGTGCAGCGCGTCCTCAACAAGATCGTCGAGAATCGAGACCTCAGCCGCTATGTCCTGTGACCCATCCTCTTCCGGCCCGCTGTCTTCCGGCACGTCGCCCTCCCGCACGTCGCCCTCCGACGCGTTGCCGCCGCGCCGCGCGGCGACCCCCGGGCCCGCCTTCGCGCTCGCGCTGTGCTGCGCCCTGGCGGCCGCCGGGTGCGGGCACAAGAAATCGCCCACGCCGCCGCCGAGCAAGATCCCGCAGCGGGTGACCCTGAGCGCCCACCAGCGCGGCTCGGAGGCCATTCTCGAGTTCCCCTTCCCGACGATGACGATCAGCGGCACCTCGCTGCCCGGCATCTCCCGCATCGAGATCTGGCGCTTCGGAATGGAAGTGCCCGAGTTCGCCCTCGAGCTCCTGGCGGAGGAGGACGCCAGACGCGAGGAGGCCCAGGACCTTCTCGACGAGCTCGGCCTCGACCTCTACGAGACGCCCGTCGGTCTGCCCGGCGAGGACGGCGCGCCCAGCGCGGGTGAGCTGCCGGCCGGCGCCGACGCCACGGGCGTTCCGCCGCCGGCCTTCCCTCTGCAGGATCCCGCGGGCGACAAGGCCCGTGAAGAAGGCATCCCCGGCGCCGCGGCCGTGGAGACCGCGGCCGGCGGCGAGGACGCCGCGGACGACACCGCCGAGGACGACACCCTCGAGGACGGTACCCTCGAGGACGGTACCCTCGAGGACGGCACCCTCGAGGACGACACTCTCGACGACGGCACCCTCGAGGACGGCACGACCAGCGCCGGTGAAGGCGACGCCGACGACGACGACGCACTCGAGGGCGGCGCCCCCGGCGAGGACGGAACCGGCGAGGAGCTCGCGGGCGAGGGAGACGCCGCCGCCGAGGGCGGGGCGGAAGAGGGCGCCGACGTCGAGCTCACCGCGGAGGAGGAGCTGGCGCTGCGGGTGGAGGCGGCGCGCAACCTGCTGCGCTCGCCGGTGACCCCCAAGTCGAGCTTCATCGCGGCGACCGCGAAGGACTTCAAGAAGGGCGCCGAGCTGGTGCTGGCGGTCGACGCCGAGGAGATCTCGACGGCCGTCGTGGGCGACCTCGTCGTCCTGCGCATCCCGCTGCCACCGCGAGCGGCGGCGGGCCCGGAGCTCGGCTATCTGTTCGCGGCGAAGATCTTCGCCTTGAACGGCAAGCCCTCGGACCTCTCCAACACGGCCGGCCTGCTGCCCGAGGAATCGCCGCCGGCGCCGCGCGACGTCAAGGTCGAAGCCCAGCCCGACGGCGTGGCCCTCGAATGGCGCGCCGACGAGGAGCCCCGCGGCGGCTTCAGAATCTACCGCCGCGACGCGCAGGCGCGGGCCTACGGCGCTCCTCTCGCCACCGTGCCGGGCACCCTCTACAGCGGCGACGTGTACACCTACGTCGACCGCCTCGCGGTGTTCGGAGCCCGCTACATCTACGGCGTCACGGCGCTCGCGAGCGCGACGCCGCTGCTCGAGAGCGACCTGTCCTCGGAGCACGAGGTCGACTACCAGGACCGCTTCGGTCCCGCCGTGCCCGGAGGCCTCGTCGCGTTCCCGGAGGCCGGCCGGGTCCGGCTGTTGTGGACGCCCGTCGCGGACCCCGATCTCGCCGGCTACGAGGTCCGCCGCCGGGCTCGCGTCGAGGACGATCCGGTCACCCTGAGCGAACAGCCGGTCACCGGGAGCCAGTACCTCGACGAGGCGGTGACGAGCGGCGAGGTCTGGCTCTATTCGGTCGTCTCCGTCGACGAGAGCGGCAACCGCAGCGAGCCCGGCCTCGAGGTGCACGTCCGGGTGCCGTGAGCGCCGAGGCTCCAGCGCCCGATCGCGACCGGTCCGCGGCGGGCACGACCGCGGAGCTCTTCCGGCTCAGCGGCGGCGGCAACGACTTCCTGGCTCTCGTCGAGCCGCCGCAGGCCCCGAGCCCCCCACGGATCCGGGCCTGGTGCACTCGCGGCCTGTCCCTGGGCGCCGACGGCCTCTTCGTTCTGCGCCGGCTCGCGGGGGAGGTCGTCATGGATCACCACAACGCCGACGGACGGCCTGCGCGGCTCTGTCTCAACGGCACGCGCTGCGCCGCGCGGCTCGCGTTCCACCTGGGCTGGGCCACGGAGCGGGTCGTGCTGCGCACCGGCGCCGGACCGGTCGTCGCTTCCCCGGCCGCCGGCGACGACGTGCGGCTCGAGCTCGCGCCGCCGGCCGAGCCGCCCGAGCGCCGGGCGCTGGAGCTCGACGGCGTGGCCTGGGAGGGCTTCTTCGCGGTCGTCGGCGTGCCCGTCTTCGTGCTGCCCTGGTCCGGGTCGCTGCGCGACGCGCCGGTCGCCGAGCTCGGCGCCCGGCTGCGGAGCCACCCCGCGTTCGGGGCCGACGGCGCCAACGTCATGTTCGTCCGCGGCCGGCCGCCCGCGCGCCTCGAGATGCGCAGCTACGAGCGCGGCGTGGAGGCCGAGACCCTGGCCTGCGGAACCGGAGCCCTCGCGGCCTGCGCCGCCGCCGTCGCCGAGGGGTTCTCCCTCCCGATCCGGGTGCTGACCGGCGGCGGCTGCGAGTTCGCGGTCGACGGCACGGTCGGCGGCGACGGCCGCCTCGCGAGCTGGAGCCTCACCGGCGACGCCCGGCTGCTCGCCCGGCTGCGGGTCGAGGACGGTGCCGAGCGGCTGCCGGCGACCCCGGCCTGGACGTGACCGCGATCGACGGCCGCGAGCGGCTGGCGACCGGGGCGGGCCGCGCTTCGTATAGGCTGCTCGCAGGCCCATGACCCCACCCACGGCGCCCGACCCCGGCGAGCCGGAGCTCCCGGCCGCGAGACGAGCCCGCAGGCACCTGCCGGCGCTGCCCCTCGTCGTGCGCCTCGCCGTCCTCGTCGTGGGCTGGATCGTCGTCCTCATCGGCATCCTCGGGCTCGCGCTGCCCGGAATCCAGGGCTGCCTGACGCTGGCCCTGGGCGCCGCTCTCCTGTCGCTCGCAAGCGAGATGATCTACCGCGGCCTCAACCGCCTCCTGCACCGCTGGCCGCGAGTCTGGGACCGCGTCGAGGCCCTCCGCGCCTGGATGCACGACAAGCTCTCGCGCTCGCGCCCCGACGACGCACCTTGAGGCCGCGCCCGCCGCCGGCCGCCGCCCGCGATCAGCGCTCGGCGAGCGGCTTGAAGCTGCGCAGGTTCTCGCCCGTGTAGATCTGGCGCGGGCGGTGGATCTTGGTCTGGCCCTCGGAGCGCATCTCCCGCCAGTGGGCGATCCAGCCCGGCAGGCGGCCGAGCGCGAACATGACCGTGAACATCTCGGTCGGAATACCCATGGCCCGGTAGATGATGCCGCTGTAGAAGTCGACGTTGGGGTAGAGGTTGCGCTCGATGAAGAAACCGTCCTCGAGGGCGACCCGCTCGAGCTCGCGGGCGATGTCGAGCAGCGGATCGTCGACTCCGAGCTCCTCGAGCACCCGGTCCGCCGCCCCCTTGAGCAGGCGGGCGCGGGGATCGTAGTTCTTGTAGACGCGATGGCCGAAGCCCATCAGCCGGAAGGGATCGGACTTGTCCTTGGCCTTGGCGACGTACTTCTTGTAGTCGCTGCCGTCGCGCCGGATCTTCTCGAGCATCTCGATGACGGCCTGGTTGGCGCCGCCGTGGAGCGGTCCCCAGAGGGCGTTGATGCCGGCCGAGATCGACACGAAGAGGTTGGCTTCGCTCGAGCCGACCATGCGCACCGTGGAGGTCGAGCAGTTCTGCTCGTGGTCGGCGTGCAGGATGAGCAGCATGTTGAGCGCCTCGTCGACCACCGGGGAGACCTCGTAGGGCTCGACCGGCAGGGCGAACATCATGTGCAGGAAGTTCTGGGTGTAGCTCAAGTCGTTGCGCGGATAGACGATCGGCTGGCCCATCGACTTCTTGTAGGAGAACGCGGCGATGGTCTTGGCCTTGGCCAGCAGCCGGACGATGTTGAGGTCCATCGCCCGCGGGCCGTCGCCCACGGAGTAGTAGGCCGACAGCGAAGCGACCATCGACGACAGGATCGCCATGGGATGCGCCGTCTGCGGATACCCCTCGAAGAACTTCTTCATGTCTTCGTGGATCAGGGTGTGGCGGGTGAGCCGGTTGCCGAAGCGCTCCAGCTGCTCGCGGTTGGGAAGCTCGCCGTAGATCAGCAGGTAGCAGACCTCGACGAAGCGGGCGCGCTCGGCCAGCTCCTCGATCGGGTACCCGCGATAGCGCAGGATGCCCTCTTCACCGTCGATGAAGGTGATCGCGCTGGAGCACGAGCCGGTGTTTCCGTACCCCGGATCGTAGGTGATCGCCCCATCCGTCGCCTTGCGCAGCGCGCCGATGGTGATCCCCACCTCCCCCTCGCTGCCTTCGACGAGCGGCAGCTCGTATTCCTTGCCCCCGTAGATCAACTTGGCCGAACTCATCGCATCGACTCCCGGGTGTTTTTCGATCGTTGGCTTCGATCCGAGATCTTACCCCACCCGCCGGCCGGCGCGGGGGTCAGACGCCGCGCCGCTCGGCGCCCCAGACGAGCTTGTGGAGCTGGACCTGGACGCGCACGGGCAGGCGGTCCGCGAGCACTCGCTCGGCCAGCGCAGCCGGCTCGACGCCGCCGTGCACGACCGAGAAGAGCACCGGGCAGCGCTCGGCCAGCCGGCGCTCGCGAACGAGGTCGCGGGCCCACTCGTAGTCCGCCCCGTCCGCGAGCACGAACTTCAGCTCGTCCCGCGGCCGCAGGCGCTCCAGGTTCGACCAGAGGTTGCTGCCGCACTCGCCGCTGCCCGGGCACTTGACGTCGACGATGCGCCGGACCCGGGCGTCGACGGCGCCGATGTCGAGGCCGCCGCCGGTCTCGAGCAGCACCTCGTAGCCGGCGTCGCAGAGGCGCGCCATCAAGGTGTGGACGCCGGGCTGCAGCAGCGGCTCGCCCCCCGTGACCTCGACCAGCGGACAGCCGAAGCCCGCGACCTCGTCCAGGATCTCGTCGACCGCGCGCCAGTCGCCCTCGTAGAAGCTGTGCTCGCTGTCGCACCAGACGCAGCGCATCTGGCAGCCGGTGAGGCGGACGAGGACGCACGGCAGGCCCTGGTAGGTCGACTCTCCCTGCAGCGAGTAGAAGATCTCGTTGATCCGCAGCCGCTCGGCCGGCGGCAGGAGCGGCCGCCGGCGCGCGGGCCGCCGACTCGGGGCGGCTCGCCCCGCGGGCGCCGTCACGCCGGCGCCTCGAAGCGGGCGCACGAGGACGCGTTCTCCCAGACCTCGACGCTGCGCACCCGCACCCGCCCGTCGTCGAGGCGCGCCGCCATCCGCTCGTAGACGAAGCGGCTCAGCAGCTCGGCCGTCGTGTTCGTCTCGTCGAACGGCGGGACGTCGTTGATCACCCGGTGGTCGAACGGCCCGAGCACCTCGCGCAGCGCCGCCTTGACGTGGGCGAAGTCGACCACCATTCCGAGCTCGTCGAGCCGCTCGGCCTCGAGGTGCACCCGCACCCGGTAGTTGTGCCCGTGAAGGTTCTCGCAGCCGCCCGTGTGCCCGCGGATGGAGTGCGCGGCGGCGAACTCGAAGTCCTTGGAGATGGTGTACATCGCGCGCCCCGTCCGCGAGGGATCGTCTCGCGCGGCCGCGGCGGCGTCAAGCGCGCGCC
Organism: Acidobacteriota bacterium; assembly: GCA_029862975.1. Taxonomy (GTDB): domain Bacteria; phylum Acidobacteriota; class Thermoanaerobaculia; order Multivoradales; family JAHEKO01; genus CALZKB01. Next base: position 4,271 of record JAOTWP010000023.1, on the reverse strand, counting down.
GGCGCGGCCGCCCGGCGCCCGAGGAGCGTCGACGGCCGGCGCGGGCCGGCGCGATTCCGACGGGAGGCGGGCAGGAGAGGGTGAACGGGAAACAATCGGCGTACGTACACGTTATTAAGAATGGCGGGCGGCTGGGAGTTGCGCCCGCCGCGGAGACTCATCTCCGATCCCTCCATCAGCTCCCTCTCCTCCCCCCTGTGCCGGTTCCCTCCCCGGCACGGGGCCTTTTTTTCCCTCGCAGCGGCCGTCGCCGGGCGTCACTCGAGCAGCTGGCGCAGGACGTACTGGAGGATCCCGCCGTGGCGGTAGTACTCCACCTCCTGCGGAGTGTCGAGCCGCACCCGAGCCTGGAACTCTCTGCCCGGATCGGGGCGCACCGTGACCTCGAGTCCCTTCGTGAAATCCCCGGAGAGGCCCGCGGCGAGGCCTGCGATCGAGTACGTCTCGTGGCCGTCGAGACCCAGGCTCGCCGCCGACTCGCCGGGCAAGAACTCCAGCGGCAGGACGCCCATGCCGATCAGGTTGCTGCGGTGGATCCGCTCGTAGCTGCGCGCCACGACCGCCCGCACCCCGAGCAGCCGGGGCCCCTTCGCGGCCCAATCGCGCGACGAGCCCGTGCCGTACTCCTTGCCGGCGAGGACCACCGTCGGCACGCCCTCCGCCTGGTAGCGCATCGCCACCTCGTAGAGCGGCGCCACCTCGCCGCTGCCCTGGTGCACCGCCCATCCCCCCTCGCGATCCGGCACCATCTGGTTGCGGAACCGGACGTTGGCGAAGGTCCCCCGCATCATGACCTCGTGGTTGCCGCGCCGCGAGCCGTACGAGTTGAAGTCCTTCGGCGCCACGCCGCGCTCGACGAGGTAGCGCCCCGCCGGGCTGTCGGCCTTGATCGCTCCCGCCGGCGAGATGTGGTCCGTCGTGATGCTGTCGCCCACCAGCGCCAGCACCCGGGCGCCGGCGAGATCGGCCACCGGCTCCGGCGTCCGCGGCAGCCCCACGAAGTAGGGCGGCAGCTTGACGTAGGTCGAGGTCGCCTCCCAGCGGTAGGTGTCGCCCTCGGGCACGGGCATCGAGCGCCACTGCTCGTCGCCGTCGTAGACCGCGCCGTACTGCGCGGAGAACATCTCGGAGCGCACGCACTCGGCGACCACCGCCGCCACCTCGGCCTCGTCGGGCCAGACGTCGCGCAGATAGACGGGGTTGCCGTCGCCGTCTTCGCCCAGCGGATCGTTGACGAGATCGACGTCGAGCCGCCCCGCCAGCGCGTAGGCCACCACCAGGGGCGGCGACGCGAGGTAGTTGGCCCGCACCTCCGGCGAGATCCGGCCCTCGAAGTTGCGGTTGCCGGAGAGCACCGCGGCCGCCACCAGGTTGCCGGCGCGAATGGCCTCCGAGACGGGGGCGGGCAGCGGCCCGCTGTTGCCGATGCAGGTCGTGCAGCCATAGCCCACGAGGTGGAACTTGAGCGCCTCGAGATAGGGCGTGAGCCCCGCCGCCGCCAGGTAGTCGGTCACCACCTTGGAGCCCGGCGCGAGGCTCGTCTTGACCCAGGGCCTGGTCCGCAGCCCCCGCTTCACCGCGTTCCTGGCCAGGAGGCCCGCGCCGACCATCACGGAGGGATTCGACGTGTTGGTGCAGGACGTGATGGCCGCGATCACCACGGAGCCGTGCCGCAGCTCGAAGCTCTCGCCGCCGATCTCGGCGCGCACCCCGGTCGCGGTGACCTCGGCGGCGGCGACGGCGGTGCCCCCAGCCCCGGCGATCGGCAGGGGCGAAGCGCCGGTGGGGGCCGGCGGCACGAGATCCGCGAGCTGGCCGCGGAAGGACTCCGCCACCCGCGAGAGCGCCACCCGGTCCTGCGGCCTCTTGGGACCGGCGAGGCTCGGCTCCACGCTCGACAGGTCGAGCTCGAGGGTGTCCGAGTAGACGGCGTCGGGGCTCGTGGCGGTGTGGAAGAGGCCCTGCTCCTTCATGTAGACCTCGGTCAGCAGGACGCGCTCTGGGGGCCGGCCGGTGAGGCGCAGGTACTCGAGCGTGACGTCGTCGACGGGGAAGATGCCGCAGGTCGCGCCGTACTCCGGCGCCATGTTGGCCAGCGTCGCCCGGTCGGCCAGCGCGAGCCCCGCAAGGCCGGGGCCGAAGTACTCGACGAACTTGCCCACGACCCCCTTGGCGCGGAGCATCTCGGTGACCGTCAGGACGAGGTCCGTCGCGGTGGCGCCCGGCGCCAGCCGACCGACGAGCTTGAAGCCCACGACCTGCGGGATCAGCATGGTGACCGGCTGGCCGAGCATCGCCGCCTCGGCCTCGATGCCGCCGACGCCCCAGCCCAGAACGCCGAGGCCGTTGATCATCGTCGTGTGCGAGTCGGTGCCGACGAGGGTGTCCGGGTAGGCGACGGGGTCGGAGCCGTCGGAGCCCGGCTGGTCCATCACCACCCGCCCGAGGTACTCGAGGTTGACCTGATGGCAGATCCCGGTGCCCGGCGGCACGGCCTTGAAGTTGTCGAACGAGCCCTGTCCCCACTTGAGGAACGCGTAGCGCTCGCGGTTGCGCTCGAACTCGTGCCCGACGTTGAGCAGGAACGCGGCGTCCGAACCGTACTCGTCGACCTGCACCGAGTGGTCGATCACCAGCTCCACGGGCTGCAAGGGGTTGATCCTGCGCGGATCGCCCCCCATCTCGACCATGGCGTCCCGCATCGCCGCCAGATCGACGACGGCAGGCACGCCCGTGAAGTCCTGCAGCAGGACCCGCGCCGGCATGAACGCGATCTCGACCGCGGGCGCCGCCCGCGGATCCCAGCGGGCGATCGCCTCGATGTCCGCGGCCGTCACCGTCCGGCCGTCCTCCCGGCGCAGCAGGTTCTCGAGCAGGATCCGGGTGCAGTACGGCAGCCGCGAGACGTCGAAGCCCTGGCTCTCGAGCGCCGGCAGCTTCGAGATCGAGTACCTCCGCTCGCCCACGGCGAGGGTCGTGCGGGTCGAAAACGAGTCTTTCATCGCTATCTCCTTCGGTCACCGAACCTTAGCGCAAACAAGCACCTGCCGCATCCGGTCACGGCGGCTCCGCGGGAGGTCGTGAAAAGACTTCTGGGTAGGGAAAAAGCCGTCGTCCGGCGATCTCGAGGGATGGCACCTGTAGGGTCTGTGGGAGGTCGCTGGCCGGGCGGCCATTCCATCCCTTTCGAGATCCCGACCGGAAGCCGGCCGGCACCCGCGCCGGCTCCGACAGACGCTGCGGGGGTTGGCTGGGTAAGACGAAAGAAGAGGTGAAGCCCCCGCGCGGCGCAAGGAGCTCGACAGAACCGGGGTCTGCTGCAGAGGACGTGAATACGCTGTGGGGTGGCCGTCCATGCCTCCGACCTCCCCTGTTTTCTTCCTTACCCAGCAGTCTTTTCGCGACCTCCCGCAGGCCCGCAGAGGTCAGGTCGGCGTGTTGGGGACGACCACCGGCGCCGCTTCGTCGCTCGCCGTTCCCTCGTCGCGGACCACGGCGGCGAAGAAGAAGGCGCAGACCATGAGGGCGGCGGCGATCCAGAAGGGGCTGCGAATGCCCAGGTGCTGGAAGGCGAGGCCGGCCCACATGGGGCCCAGCATCCGCGAGACGCCGCCCACCATCTGCTGGACGCCGAGCACCGTTCCCGTCTCGTTGTCCGGAGCCCGGCCGGAGACCAGGGAGGTCGTCGTCGGGAAGAGGAACGCGGTGCCGACCGGCGTCAGGAAGGCCGCCAGGGCGAGCTGTGGAATGTCCGTGGCCAGCGACAGGGCGAGGAGCCCGGCGCCGACGGTGAGCGCGCCGATGCGCATCAGGCGCACCTCGCCGAGCCGGCGCACGGTGGGACCGAGGACGAGGCTGCGCATGAGCAGCGACACCCCGCCGACGTAGGTGTAGAACCAGCCGATGTTCGCCTCGGTGACGCCGAAGCGGACGTCGAGGTAGAGCGCGAGGATGCCGTTCATCGCCATGAACGCCATCATGCCCGCGGCGTAGATCCAGATCAGCGCCCCGATGCGACCGCTCGGCCGGCGCAGGACCTCGCCGAAGGCCCGGCGGGTGGCGCCCGGTGAAGCGCCGCGCGGCGGCGCGTCGCGGTGACGGCGCGGCTCGGGCAGCAGGATCCAGGCGGAGATCGCGTTGAGGAGGCACAGTCCGGCGGCGACGTAGCCGGGGCCGATCGTGCTGTAGCTCTTGGCGAGCGAGGCGACGGCGGGGCCGAGCATGACGCCGGCGCTGGCCGCCGCCGTGAGCCAGCCCAACGCCTGCGAGCG
>JAOTWP010000290.1 GCA_029862975.1 Acidobacteriota bacterium | reverse complement strand
AGAACTTGACGGCGTTCGAGAGCAAGTTGACGACCACCTGGCGCAGGCGGTCGAGGTCGACGGGGACGGCGGGGAGCTCGTCGTCCACCTCGAGCTCGAGGGGGTGGCCGCCGGAGCGGGAGCGGAAGAGCTCGACGGTCTCGGCCAGCACGGGCGCCAGCTCCAGGGGCTCGAGCTCGAGCTCGTAGCGGCCGGCCTCGAGGCGCTGGATGTCGAGGAAGTCGTCCAGCAGCCGCGAGAGCCGCATCGTCTCGTCGTGGATGATGGCCAGGAACTCCTCGCGCCGCTCGCGCGGGTAGTCGCGCTCGCGCATCAGCTCGACGAAGCCGCGCAGGCTGGTCAGCGGCGTGCGCAGCTCGTGGCTCACGGTCGAGATCAGCTCGTCCTTCATGCGCTCGATCTCGCGGCGCTCGCTGATGTCGCGGATGAAGGCGCTGAAGGTGTAGGTGTCGCCCTGGCCGATCGGGTAGATGCTCAGCTCGACCGGGAACTTCGTGCCGTCGCGGCGCAGGGCCTCGATCTCGATCCGGCGATTGAGCACCGACCCCTCGCCGGTGCGCAGGTAGCGCTCCATCCCCCGCGCGTGGCCCTCGCGGTGCTCCGGCGGGACGATGAGCTCCGCCATCGGCCGGCCCATCGCCTCCTCGGCGGGGATCCCGAAGACGAGCTCGGCCTGCGGGTTCCATTCGGTGACCCGGCCCTCGGCGTCGATGCTCAGGAAGGCGTCGAGGGCGTTGCGCAGCAGCAGCCGCGCGCGCTCCTGCTCCGCCCGGAGACGCTCTCCCGCGAGGCGGCTCTCGGTGACGTCGCGGTAGTGCCACAGGTGTCCGCGCGCGCCGCCTCTGGCGAGCGGCACGTAGTCGCGCTCGAAGGTGCGCCCGTCGGCAAGGCCGAGGCTCTCGCCGATCACCACCTCGCCCCGGGCGAGGACGCGCTCGACCCCGGCGAGGAAGCCCTCCGGGTCGGCGAAGAGCGGCGCGGACTGCCTGGCGGCCTCCGCGCAGTCAGCCCCGGCCAGGCTCTCCGGCGGCGCCGGGATGCCGAAGAGATCGCAGAAGCCCCGGTTGACGTGCCGCAGGCGCCGCGCCTCGTCCTCGAAGAGGACGCCCGAGGGGAGGTTCTCGATCAGGGTCGAGAGCCGGCCGGTGGCCACCTTGAGACCGGCTTCGGCGGCGGCGCTGCGCTCGATCTCCTGCACGACCCGGGAGTGCGCCAGGCAGCCCTCGATCGATACCGCGAACTTGCCGACGACGCTCGCGAGCCGGGCCAGCTGCGCCTCGTCGAAGCGCGGGCGGCCGCTCGTCGAGCGCAGCTCGAGGAAGCCGATCCCGCCCAGCGGCAGGACCGCCAGCTCGCCCTCGGCCGCGATCGAAAAGGGCCCGCGGCGGCGCAGCTCGCGGGCCAGCGGATCGTCCGGCGGCCGCCAGCGGTCGCGGGTCGGCAGCTCGGGCAGCGCCGCGGTCAGCACGAAGCCGGTCTCGGCCTCGGCGATCCACGGGCAGCGCGACGCCAGCGGCGCCGCCGCGGCCGCGTCGAGCCAGACGGCGGCGTAGGCGAGGTCCTTGCGCGCCATCAGCACCTCGAGGAAGTGCTCGCTGTTCGTCCGGCAGTCGAGCGAGGTGCCGACGGCCAGCGAGAGCTCGTACAGCAGGAAGACGTCCGCCGCGAGCTCGGGGCGGGGCGGTTCATTCATGCGGGAGGCCCACGGCGATCGTCCGGTTGCGGGGCTCCGAGAAGAGCTCCGAGACCCTGTCGCCGTGCGGGACGATCTCCCGGATCGCCCGGCGACAGGACGGGCGCGGCCGGCATGCGCCGGCCACGGCGGCGATTCTATCGGCTCTGTCGGCGACCCCCGCGAGATGGGCGCGCTCCTTCGCGCCTCGGCTCTCTAGGCCCACGTCTCGTCTCCCGCGCTCGACTCCCAGGGAACCGGCGGCCAGTCGTCGGCCAGGTCGCTGCCGGCCGCGGCCTCGTAGATCCGGTCGAACCGCTCCCGCGCCGCCGCGAAGGCGGAGAGGACCGCGGGATCGAAGTGCTCGGGGCGGGTCCGCTCGTCGCCCGCGAGCAGGGTTCGGCAGACGTCCTCGTGACTGCGGGCCTCCTTGTAGGGCCGCCAGCTGCGCAGGGCGTCATACTGGTCGACGAGCATGACGATCCGCCCGAAGAGCGGCGTCTCCTCGCCCGCGAGCCCGTTGGGGTAGCCGCTCCCGTCCCAGCGCTCGTGATGGGTCAGCGCAATCTCGCGCCCCGCCTCGAGCAGCCGCGACGAGGAGCTGTCGAGGATCCGGGCCCCGAGGACCGTGTGCTGCTTGATGGTCGCCCACTCCTCCTCGTCGAGCGGCCCGGGCTTGAGGAGGATCTCG
>JAOTWP010000132.1 GCA_029862975.1 Acidobacteriota bacterium | reverse complement strand
CTCAGGAACCCGGGCATCGTCACCCGGTACTCGCGCTCGCGGTCGAGCGGCGCGCCGTCGATGGCGTAGCCCGCCTCCGTCGGCACGACGTTGGGCGTCAGCTGGAGATAGCCGCCCTCGCCGAGGTTGGCTCCGAGGCCGGCGTCGAGGGCCATCTCGAGGATGGCGCCGCGCATCCGCGCGTGGACGATCTCGCCGCCGAAGGGCAGCGTGCGCAGGACGTCGCGCTGCTGCACGCGGCCGACGATCCGGTCGTCGATCCGGATCGAGCCGCTGTTGAGAAACGCCAGCTCGGAGCCCGCGGTGTCGGCGGCGCGCATGGCGCAGGCGATCGACTGGCCGAGGTTCGTCTGCCCGGTGCGCACCTCGGCCTCGCGCCCGTCGTAGGGCTCCAGGAAGTCGGCGACGGGGCTGTTGGCCTCGTAGCCGAGTTCGCGGATGAGCTCCTCGGCGGTCCGTTCCCAGGCGTCCACGAGGGCCTGCGTCTCGGGGTCGTCCGCGATGTCGTTGGTGATGGGCACGAGCTGCGACCACACCTCGGTCGAGCCGTCCGCGGTGTCGTGGGTCAGCCAGTGCAGGTAGACCGTCCGCGCGTTGGCGTCCGCCTTGGCGATCCGCGTCGTTCCCTCGGTGACCTTGAGGTTGATGTGGTCGTGGCCGCCGAGGATGAGCGGCAGGCCCGGCAGGCTGCGCGCCAGGTCGCGGTCTTCGTCGAGGCTCTGGTGGGTCAGGGCGATGACGAGATCGCTCTCGGCGGCGGCGGCCTCGTAGGCGCGGCGGCCGGCGGCGAGCGTATCCTCGTACGCGACGTAGCTCGCCTGGTTGAAGGGCAGGGTCAGGCCGATGAGGCCGAGGCGCAGCTCGCCGCCGTCCGGATTCGTGAAGGTGTGGACCACGTAGTCGGGGATCGGCGCGCCGCGCTGCTCGAACGCGGCGACGGCGCCGCCGGCCGCGTGCCGCACGTTGGCCGCGACGTAGGAGAAGTCGGACTCGGCGATGCGGGCGGCGAGCGACTGCTCGGAGACGTCGAACTCGTGGTTGCCGAAGACGACGTAGTCGAAGCCGACGGCGTTGAGGACGGCGACCATCTGCTCGCCCGCGACCGGCGTCTTCTCGCCGTCGACGGTCCGCGACAGCCCGCCGATCAGCGACGGGCTGACGAAGTCCCCGGCCAGGACGGCCAGGGTGTGGGGCGCCCGGCGCTCGAGGTCGCGCAGCACGGTGGCGACGCGGGCGAGCCCGCCGACGCGGCCGTTGTCGAGCGGCGAGATCTCGTAGACGTCGTTGGCGTGCAGGATGACGATCTCGAACCGGGTGCCGGCGGCCTCCGCGGCAGGGATGCGCGGCGCCGGGGCGCCGGCGCAGCCGGCGAGCAGCAGCGCGGCGGCCGGGGGCAGCAGCGCGGCGAGGAGGGAGCGTCTCTTCATGTCCGGATTCTGTCGCGCTTCGCCGGTCAGCGCACCTTGCGGTACCAGCGGGCCAGCCGTTGGGGCGACACGCCGAGGGCGAAGAGCGTCCACAGGATCCAGTTGACGCCGACGGTCTTGAGCCTCCCGCCCTGCCGGAAGCGGCGCGCCGACGTGACGACCGGCCCGGCGAGCACCGCGACCCGGTGGCGGCGCTTGAGCCGCCGCATGAGATCGAGGTCCTCGAAGATCGGCCACTCGCGGTAGCCGCCGAGCTCGTCGAACGCCGCACGGGTGATGAACTGCGCCTGGTCGCCCAGCGGCAGCCGGGTGAGCCGGGTGCGGGCGTTGATCCAGCGCTCGCCGAAGCGCAGCAGCGGGTCGGAGACGTCGAACCGGGCGAGCCAGCCGCCGCCGCCGTAGCCGTCCGCCACGGCGCGCTCGAGCTGCGCCCGGGCGTCGGGGGGAAGCGTCGTGTCGGCGTGCAGGAAGAGGAGGACGTCGCCGTTGGCGGCGGCCGCCCCGCGGTTGAGCTGCGCGCCGCGGCCCGCCGGGCCGGCGACGACGACGGCGCCGAGCTCCCGCGCCACGGCGGGCGAGCCGTCGCTGCTGCCGCCGTCGGCGACGATCACCTGGTCGCCGACGGCCAGCGCGGCGGGCAGGTTCGCCGCCAGGGCCTCCCGTTCGTCGAGCGCGGGCACCACGATGCTGAGGCGCGGCGGCGGCATCGCTGCTAGCATAGCGCCCTCGCGATGGCCCCCGGCACTCCATTCTCGCACCTCGACCCGGCGGGGCGGGCGGGCATGGTGGACGTCTCGCAAAAGCCCGTCACGCGGCGCGTCGCGACCGCCTCGTGCCGGGTGGCGCTGAGCGCGGAGACGGTGGCCCGGCTGGCGAGCCTGCCCAAGGGGGACGCCTGGGCGGTGGCCCGGATCGCCGGGATCCAGGCGGCCAAGCGGACGGCCGAGTGGGTGCCGCTGGCCCACCCGCTGCCGCTCGACGAGGTCGCCGTCGACCTGGCCGCGGCCGCCGACGGGGTGAGGATCACGAGCCGGGTCGTCTGCCGGGCGCGCACCGGGGCCGAGATGGAGGCGCTGACGGCCTGCGCGGCGGCGGCGCTGGCGCTCTACGACATGGTCAAGGCCGTGGAGCGGTCGGCCGTGATCTCGGACCTGCGGCTCGAGGCCAAGAGCGGCGGCCGCTCCGGCGACTACCGCCGCGGCGAGCCGTGAGCCCAGGACCGGGGCGGTGAGGACCGGGGCGTGAGGACGGGTCTCGACCGGCTGCTGGAGGACGTGGGGCGGCTGGCCGGGCGGCGCTTCGGGCTCTTGGCGCACGGCGCCGCCGTCGACCGCCGGCTGCGGCCCGCCCACCTCGCGCTGGCCGAGGCGGGGGCGCCGCCGGCGCGCCTCTTCGGGCCGGAGCACGGCTACTACGGCGTCGAGCAGGACATGGTCGCGACCGCGGACGACGTCGATCCCTGGACCGGGGTGCCGATCGTCTCGCTCTACGGCGCCGACGCCGGCTCCCTGGTCCCCCGCGGCGAGGCCTTCGCGGGGCTCGACCTGCTGCTCGTCGATCTCCAGGACGTGGGGGCGCGTTACTACACCTACGCCGCCACGGGGGTGTGGGCGGCGGAGGCGGCGCTGGCGGCGGGGTGCGAGGTCTGGGTGCTCGACCGGCCGAACCCGCTCGGCGGCGAGGTCGTGGAGGGCAACCTCCGCGAGCCGGGCTGCGAGTCGTTCGTGGGGGCGTTCGCGCTGCCGGCCCGCCACGGCCTCACCCTGGGGGAGCTCTTCCGCCTCGAGGCGCGGCGGCGCGGCTGGGGGGGCGGCCTCGAGGTCGTGGCGATGCGCGGCTGGCGCCGCGCCGACCTGTGGCCGGCGACGGGCCGCCCGTGGCTCGCCCCGTCGCCCAACCTGCCGCGGCTGGCCGGGGTCTTCCTCTACCCGGGGCTGTGCCTCGTCGAGGCGACGCGGCTCTCGGAGGGGCGCGGCACCACCCGCCCCTTCCAGCTGGTCGGCGCCCCGGGCGTCGACCCGCCGGCGCTGGCCGAGGCCCTCGCCGAGCAGCAGCACCCCGGGGTCGCGTTCGTCCCGACCTACTTCCGGCCGCAATACCACAAGCACGCCGGGGAGGTCTGCGGCGGGGTCGAGATCCAGGTGCTCGACCTCGGGGCCGTCGCCCCCTACGAGCTCGGGGTCGAGCTCACGGCCCTGCTCCACGATCTCGGCGGGGACGCCTTCGGCTGGCGCGACGCGCCCTACGAGTTCGTCGCCGACCGGCCGGCGATCGATCTCCTGACGGGCTCCGCGGCGCTGCGCACGGCGCTCGCGGAAGGCGGCGACTTCCGGGCCTGGATCGCGAGCTGGGAGGCCGACGAGACGCGGTTCCTCGACGCCCGCGGCGACGCTCTGCTCTACGGCTGATCGGGCCCGTCGAGCCACTGGAGAACCTCGCCGAGCGGTGGATCGTCGCGCCGAGGGAATCTCACCGTGCGGCGCCATGCGTCGGGTTGATTGCCCTACGCCGCGGTGCGACAATCCGGCCCGTGACGTCCGAGCGCATCCGCTTCTTCCTCCCCGGCCCCAGCTACGTGCCCGCCGCCGCCCGCGAGGCGATGACGGGACCGGCGATCGGCCATCGCGGCGCCGAGTTCAAGGCCCTCTACGGCCGCCTCCAGGGGCCGCTGCAGCGGGTGATGCGGACCGCCGGCGACGTCCTGCTGGCCTCCGGCAGCGCCACGCTGGTGATGGAGAGCGCCGTCGTCTCGACGGTGCGCGGCGCCGTCCTGCACTGTACCTGCGGCGCCTTCGCCGAGCGCTGGCTGGCGATCTCCCGCTCCCACGGCCTCGACGCCGACGAGGTGTCGGCGCCGTGGGGAGAGGCGATCGACCCGGACGTGCTGCGGGCGGCTCTCAAGCGCAAGACCTACGACGCCGTCACCGTCACCCACAACGAGACCTCGACGGGCGTCCTCAACCCGCTGGCCGAGCTCGCCGCCGTCGTGCGCGAGGAGAGCGACGCCCTCATCCTCGTCGACTGCGTCTCGGGCCTCGGCGGGGCGCGCCTCGAGGCCGACGCCTGGGGGCTCGACGTCGCGCTGGCCGGCGCCCAGAAGGCGCTGGCGGCGCCGCCGGGGGTCGTCGCGTTCACCCTGTCGCAGCGGGCGCGGGAGCGGGCGGCCGCCAAGGAGCACCGCGGCTTCTACACGGATCTCCTGCGCTACGTGATGTACCACGAGCGGCAGGGGACGATCACGACGCCGCCGATCCCCATCCTCTTCGCCCTCGACCGCCAGCTGCAGGTGATCGAGGAGGAGGGCATCGAGGCGCGCTGGCGGCGCCACCTCGAGCTGCGGCGCCAGACCGAGGCCTGGGCGGGGGAGCGCGGCTACGCCTACGCCTCGGGCCCGGAGTGCGGCTCGCCGACCGTCAGCTGCCTGCGTCCGCCGCCGGGCGTCGATCCGCCGGCGCTCGTCGCGGAGCTGGCGCGGCGCGGGGTCACCGTCGGCGGGGGGTACGGGCGCTGGAAGCCCGAGACGTTCCGCATCGGCCACATGGGCGAGGTGCGGGCCGGGGATCTCGGGGCGCTCTTTGCCGACATCGACGAGGTCGCCCGCACGCTGGGCTGAGGAGGGACGGGAGAGCTTCCATGGTGCGCGTGCTCTTGGCAGATCCGCTCGAGGAGAGCGGCGTACGGATGTTCGAGGAGGCGGGCCACGAGGTGGTCCAGCTCGGCGACGACGAGCGCGACCGGCTGCCCGAGCTCGTGGGCGGCTTCGACGCCCTCGTCGTGAGGAGCCGCACCAAGGTCACCTCCGAGCTGCTCGGCGACGGCGGCCGCCTGCGGGTGATCGGGCGGGCGGGCATCGGCGTCGACAACGTGGACATCCAGGCCGCCACCGAGCTCGGGATCCTCGTCGTCAACGCGCCGACGGCCAACATGATCTCGGCCACGGAGCACACCTTCGCGCTGCTGCTGGCGCTGGCCCGCAACGTCGCCGCGGCCTGCGCCTCCGTCAAGGCGCAGGAGTGGAACCGCAAGCGGTTCCTCGGCACCGAGCTCCAGGGCAAGACCCTCGGCGTCGTCGGCTTCGGGCGCATCGGCCAGGCCGTGGCGGCGCGGGCCCGGGCCTTCGAGATGCGGGTCGAGGCCAGCGACCCCTTCCTCGACCCGGCCGTCGCGCGGCGGCTCGACGTCGAGCTCGTCCCGCTCGAGGAGCTGCTGGGGCGGGCCGACTTCGTGACCCTGCACACCCCGCTCACCGACCAGACCCGCAACCTCCTCGACCGCGAGCGGATCGCGCTGATGAAGCCGGGCGCCCGGCTCGTCAACTGCGGCCGCGGCGGCGTGGTCGACGAGGAGGCGCTGCTCGAAGCTCTCGACGGCGGCCGCCTCGCCGGGGCGGCGCTCGACGTCTTCGCCCAGGAGCCGCCCGCCGACTGGCGGCTGGCGCAGCACCCCAGGGTGGTCGTCACCCCCCACATCGGCGCCCAGACCCAGGAGGCGCAGGAGCGGGTGGCGACGGACACCGTCCGCATGGTGCTCGGCGCCCTCGCGGGCTCCCTGGCGGTCACCGCCGTGAACCTGCCGTTCGGGCCTCCGGGCCGCGAGGGCGCCCAGTTCCTGCGCCTGGCGCAGCAGCTCGGGCGGCTGGCGAGCTCGCTGCTTGGCGGGCCGCCGCGGGCGCTGCACGTCGACTCCTGGGGCCTCGACGAGGCGCTGCAGGCGCCGCTCACGGTCGCGGCGAGCCGCGGCGCGCTGACCCCGGCGCTGGGCGAGGCGGTCAACTTCGTCAACGCCGCGCGGCTCGCCGAGGCGCGGGGCATCGAGGTGGTGCACTCGGCCCACCAGCGGCCGAGCGCCTACGCCCATCTCATCGGCGTGACCGTGCGCGGCGAGGACGACCAGGTGCGCCTCGAGGGCACCCTCTTCGGCGACGACGACGCCCGGGTCGTGGGCTTCGGCTCCTACCGGCTCGAGTTCCGGCCCGCGGGGCGGCTGCTGGTCCTGCATAACCGCGACGTGCCGGGGGTGGTGGGCCGGCTCGGGATGCGGCTCGGCGCGGCGGCGGTCAACATCGCCGAGATCCATCTGGCGCGCCACTCCGGCGGCGGCGACGCCCTGGCGGTGCTGCAGCTCGACCAGGAGCCGCCGGCGGCGGTGCTCGCCGCGATCGCCGCCTTCGAGGAGGTCCACAGCGTGCGCTACGTCGACCTCGGGGACGGATAGGTTGGCCGCGGGCGCCGACGCGGGCACCGGAGCCGGCCGCCGGGTCGGGGTCGTCTTCGGCGGCCGCAGCGTCGAGCACCAGGTCTCCATCCGCTCGGCGCGCGCGGTGACCGCCGCCCTCGCCGAGGCCGGCTTCGCGGTCCACCCCCTGGGCATCGCGCTCGACGGCTGCTGGGTCGACCCCGCCGCGGCGCGGGCGGCGCTGGCCGGCGAGGTCGACACCCTGGAGGCGGCGGGCGGCGACCCGCGGGCGTCCCTGGAGCAACTCCTCTCAGCCCCCGTCGACGTGGCGTTCCCCCTCGTCCACGGCACGTTCGGCGAGGACGGCACGATGCAGGGCCTCTTCGAGATGCTCGACCTGCCCTACGTCGGCGCCGGTGTGACGGCGAGCGCCGTCGCGATGGACAAGGTGCAGTGCAAGCGCCTGCTCGAGACGGCCGGCATCCGCACGGTCGAGTTCGTGGCCCTCGACCGCCGCGGCTGGCAGGCCGACCCGGCGGCCGGCCTGGCCCGCATCCACGCCATGTGGGAGACGTCCCTGGCGACGGCGGCCTTCGTCAAGCCTTCGGTCGGCGGCTCGAGCGTCGGCGTCCAGCGCGTCGCCCGCGAGAGCGAGCTCGCCGCCGCCATCGACCTCGCCTTCCGCTTCGACGACCAGGTCCTGGTCGAGCGCGCCGTCCCCGGCCGCGAGATCGAGTGCGCGGTGCTGGGCTACGAGACCCTCGAGGCCTCCGCCGTCGGCGAGATCGTCCCCGGCCGCGAGTTCTACGACTACGCCGACAAGTACCTCGAAGACACGGCCCGCCTCGAAGCCCCCGCCGTCCTCGCCCCCACCCTCGCCGACCGCGTCCGCGCCACCGCCATCCGCGCCTTCGCCGCCATCGGCGGCGCCGGTCTCGCCCGCGTCGACTTCCTCCTCGAAAAATCCACGGCGGGCGACGACAAGCTCTACGTCAACGAGCTCAACACCCTCCCGGGCTTCACGAGCATCTCGATGTACCCCAAGCTCTGGGAGCTCTCGGGCGTCCCGTTACCCGACCTCGTGACCCGCCTCGTAGAGATCGCCGACCGCCGCCACGCGGATCGGCGGCGGCTCAACGACGGCATCCGCGACTGGATCCGGGGGCTGTAACGCCCGCCCCGATGCGCCTCTACGAGGCCTTCGCGAAGCGCAGCTATCAAGTTCTGGGCATCGCCTGCTACAGCCATCTGCTGCCAGGCCTTACCCGCCGCGGACTTCGACCAGGCCACTGTCGACCATCTCGCTGTTGAGGCTCGTGAAGGCTCGAGCGAAGTGGTCGTTCGTCATCGCGAAGCCAATGCCTTTGACCTTGCCCGAGAGGAACTCCTGCCGGAGCCGAACCACGCGAACGGGCTGGTAGTAGCTGGTCTGGCTGTCCTTGGGGCGTTGGCGCGCGTACCAGAGAACCACGGCTACCAGCGCAGCCGCTGCAGACAGCTGGGCAGCGTTGCCGAGCCACCAGGTGCTCTCGAGCGCCATTCCCACGGCCAGCACCAAGGCGAGCGCACCGAAGAACATGAGCACCAGGACGAGGAAGCGGTGCAGCAGCGAGACCGGCCGCCGCTTGGCCGACTTGGCGCAGCCTCCGCAGAACGGGAGGTCCAGCTTGAAGGTGTACTCAGAGCCGCCGCCGCCCATGAACCGCGTGAGCTTGGTGTCTTGAGTCACGATCGAGAGGTTCTCGTGGGTGCCACAGTTGCAGCAAGCTTCACTCGGGAAACGGAGTGTCAACCCGTCTGCGACCTCTACCGGTGCGCTTGGGATCGTGATCATCCTTGGCTCCTATCCTCTCGAGAAGAACTGCCGCGCGCGCTCGGGAAGTCGAGTTCGATAAGTGAGTCGGGATACCGCCCGCTGGCCGGCTGTTAGGTCGCCCGTGCGGCGCTGATTCCTCGCTCCCATTTGATTCTCGCAGTCTTGCCTGTCGTCTCGGCCAAGTCCAGTGGTGACACACCGCTGGTGTTCTCGGCATTCGGGTTGGCACCGTGAGTAAGCAACAGGTTGACGACTTGCGTATCTTCTCGGAGCTCGAAAACCGCGCGCCAAAGGGGTGTGTTGCCAAACGCATCGCGGGGGTCAACATCAGCGCCGTAGTCCAGGAGAAGCCGCACAACATCCGGTTTCTGGTCTCGGGCGGCGAACGCCAGCGAGGTCCAATTCTGGCCCGCGTCAGCATGATTCACGTCTGAGCCAAGATCGAGAAGACAACGAATAGTCCCGAGATCGTGTTCAGAATCGAGGATGGCATGAATCAAGGCAGTGCGGCCATCCATGTCCGAATCGTGGACGCTCGTTCCACGTTGAATCGCGCGACCAATCGCGGAAGGGTCGTGCCGATAGACTGCTTGAAGCAACTCATCGAAGGGCGACACGTCTGGTTGGTCCTCAGTCGGCCAAACGGATTCTGAACTCACCGGCGCTGCCAGTGGTGCCATTGAGACCTGCGCTAGTGAAGCTATCCATTGGACCAAAGCCTAGTCGCGGGTCGGCAGCAAGAGAAGCCATTGCATTGTGCTCGGCTGTTGGCCTGCCCTGGTCAGCCCCGCCTCCACCGCCCGAAGAGTCCCTTCTTCTTGGGCACCGTGCTCGGTCGACGCGGATCGAGCAGCTCGGATATCTCGTGCTCGTCGAACCCATCGAGCAGGGCATCGACGCCCTCGCGGAGTTTCAGATCCATCTCGTCCTTGTAGAGCGGGACGACGGCGTGGAAGTGGATCGTCTTCTCCGCGTCGATCTCGAGCTCGCGGAATCCCTCGTCGACGGAGAGTGGAGGCAGGAGGATCAGGCCGGACATCTCGGTGTTGGAAGCGAACGGTGCGGGAGGGTCGCCGTTGGGGACCGTGTGCATAGGCCAGAGCCAGGTCTCGTACTCATGGGGCATGCGAGCCAGGAACTTCAGCATGCGGATGGGCCAGTAGTTCTCTTCGTCCTTCCACGTCTCTTCGCCCATAGGCCATTCAGGCGGCAGGCAGATCACGAGCTCGGAGTAGCGAAGCTCCGCGTGTTCCTCCGGCGCCTTCATCGGGCGATCGCTCATACCGGACGTGACCAGCGTGTAGAAGAACCGAGTCGGCGCCGGCTCGACGATATGGACATCGACGTGAACCAGGTCGGAGATGACTTCATGGAACACGGTCGCGACGGGTCCGACATGTTCCTCGATGTGATTCGAGATCTGCTCGATGTTCTCTGAATCACCAATGGTTAATTCAAAGTCTCTCTCCCGGTCTTGGTGTCGGAAGATTGGCGCTCCTGATTCTGAACGTTCCATCTGCGTCCTTTCGACCGGGCTAGTAGTGCCCCCCAAGTCGCGTGGCGCTCCTGGCCAGGAAGATGAGGTCCGGGTCGATCGGGGGGTTCACCCCCACAGCTTACCAGCGCCACTGTGCCTTTGCCTTTCTGCCGAGCAGCCCCGTCTGGAGCAACTCGGTGACAGGAGACTCATTTCGAGTCGACAGGCCGCCGCGAATGAGGATCCAATCACCCAATTCCCACTCTCTACTCCCCCTCCGATGGCAGAAGTGGAGGCGGTGAGTCAGGCCAGATACCGACCCATTCGTTGGCCCATTCGGTGTCGTAGAAGAGTAACCAGGATCGCTTGGTCAGGCGGCCGGCCTGAAGCACCTCCCTGACCACTGGGATTGCGCTCTGCAGGTCGGTGAGAGCCAGATCGACATAGGAGTAACGGTATCCCGTGCCGCCGCTGAAGAAGCAGCCGAGGCCTCCAGGGCGAAGCGCATCCTCCAGCGCGTCCTCGATGTCGCCCTTGTCCTCGAAGATCTCGCCCTCGAGTTCTTCGGAGCCGTCCAACTTCAGGTAACAGAAGATCTCTCCTGCCTTGGAGTAGCGCTCCGAGAAGTACGGGAC
>JAOTWP010000289.1 GCA_029862975.1 Acidobacteriota bacterium | reverse complement strand
CGGCCGGCGTCCTGGGCATCCTGGCGGTGATCTTCATCGTCACGAGCTTCCTGGGAAGCTGCCCGCTGTACTCTCTCCTTGGTGTCTCGACCAGGAAGAGCGGCTAGAGCCGGGTTCCACGGCTCGATCGCGCTCGCGGCGGCGCTCGTCTGCGGCTGCGGCGGCCCGGGCCCGGGGCCCGACGTCGAGCGCGACGTCGCGGTGCCGATGCGCGACGGGGTCGTCCTGCGCGCCAACGTCTGGCGGCCGGCCGGCCCTGGGCCCTTTCCGGTCCTCGTCTACCGCACCCCCTACGGCAAGGACGCCACCGAGACCTGGTACGAGACCCACCTGCGGGCGACCGAGCGGGGCTACGCCGTGGTGCTCCAGGACGTGCGCGGGCGCTACGCCTCCGAGGGCGACTTCGAGGCCTACCGCAACGAGGGGCGCGACGGCTACGACACGATCGAGTGGGCCGCCGCTGAGCCGTGGTCGAACGGCAAGGTGGGGACCTTCGGCCTCTCCTATCCGGGCGCCGTGCAGTGGCTGGCGGCGCTCGAGCGGCCGCCGCACCTCGTCGCCATGGCGCCGGCGATGACCTTCTCGTCGCCGCGCCACTTCTTCTACTTCGGCGGCGTCTTCGACAACTCGTGGCTGCCCTGGGTGCTCGGCACGATCGCCCCCGACCTGCGCCGCCGCCGGGGCCTCCCCGGCGCCCACGACGAGGCGGCGGCGGACGCCTGGTGGCAGGAGCACGGCGACGAGCTGCGCGCGCGGCTGCCCCTCTCGGCGGTACCTGAGCTGCGCGACGTGGCGCCCTTCTACTACGACTGGCTGGCCCACGAGCCGACGGACCCGTGGTGGGACTGGGGGGAGATCCGCGGCCGCTACGGCGAGGTTGACGCCGCCGTCCTCAACCTCTCGGGCTGGTACGACGAGGCCTACGGCCCGGAGGGCGCCACCACCAACTTCAACGGCCTCGTGGCGGCGCGGCGCGGCGACCCGGAGCCGCGGACGCGTCTCGTCCTCGGCCCCTGGGTGCACGGCGTGCGCTCCGTCGGCCAGCGCGCGACCGGCGACCTCGACTTCGGCCTCGACGCCGCCCTCGACTACGACGACCTGGTGCTCGACTGGATGGATCTGCACGTGCGCGGCATCGCCGATCCCGACGCTTCCGCGCCGCTCGTGCGCTACTTCGTCATGGGCGAGAACCGCTGGCACGACGCCGCGACCTGGCCCCCCGAGCCCGCGGAGCCCCTCGTCCTCTACCTGCGCGCCGGCGGGCTGGCCGCCGAGCCGCCGGCTGCCGACGGCGGCGCCACGCTGCTCGCCTCCGACCCGGCCGCGCCCCTGACCGATCCCTACTCCGCCTTCGGCCCCCACGACTACGGCGGCTTCGTCGACGGCGGGAACGTGCGCCTCTTCGACTCCACGCCACTCGAGCGGGACCTCGAGGTCACCGGCGGCATCACGGCCGAGATCCACCTGGCCTGCGACTGCCCGGACACCGATCTCGTCGTCAAGCTCCTCGACGTAGCGCCGGACGGCAAGGCCTTCAACCTCATGAGCCCCGGCCTCGACGTCCAGCGAGCCAGCTACCGCGATCCCACGCGCGGCCGCCAGCTCCTCGTGCCCGGCGAGATCTACCGCCTGACGCTCGACAACCTCATGACCAGCCACCTCTTCCGCCGCGGCCACCGCATCCGCGTCCAGATCTCGACCGCCTTCTTCCCCCACCTCTCCCGCAACCTCCACACGGGCGAGCTCGAGACCGAGTCGGCCACGACGCGCCGCGCCACCGTCACCCTCTTCCACGACGCCGCGCACCCCTCGCGCATCGTGCTGCCGGTACCTCAACACTAGGAAGCCGCTGCCGCCCGCCTCGCGCCTCGGCACCAACGAGGGCCTGCGACCGAAAGGACATCAGGTAAGAAGGGAGCAACCCGAGGCGACGAGCTCCCTGCTCGGCGCTCCTTGGTGGGGCGTGGGCGGCGGCGCCAGATTCCGCAATTGCAATCTGGCGTTGGTCTCGCCATAATTCCGCGCAATATGGCGACTCTGCCGCGATTCCTCGAGCCTCCTTCGGGGCACTTCTTCCTGTTCGGTCCTCGTGGAACAGGCAAGACGACGTGGCTCAGGTCGCGCTTCCCCGACGCCTTGTGGGTCGATCTGCTCGCTCCGGAACAGCAACGCTCCTACACCGCGCGCCCGGAGCGGCTTCGGGAGCTGGCTCGCGCCAGCACGGCGGAGACCCTGGTCGTCGACGAGGTCCAAAAGGCGCCGCGGCTGCTCGAAGTCGCCCACCAGTTGATCGAGGAGCGGACAGGCCAGCGCCTGGTTCTCACCGGCTCCAGCGCCCGCAAGTTGAAAAGGACGGGGGTCGATCTGCTGGCGGGCCGTGCCGTCATCCG
>JAOTWP010000288.1 GCA_029862975.1 Acidobacteriota bacterium | reverse complement strand
CGAGGTGGCATGGTCTCACCGGCTCCTGCTCGCTCGCCGCCCAGCTCTCCCGCCGACGCGACGAGCACGTCACCAGTCCCTCGGCCCTCCGATCAGGGAACGGTGCTCGACCAGGCGCTCGTGTCGCCCGACTCGAATCCGTCGGCGAAGAGCGTTCCCCGGTAGCGCTGGCCGAAGACCCCCGCGCCCGAGCCGTCCTGCCCGTCGCTCGCCCAGACCACCGAGAACGAGCTCCCGGAGCCGGCCATCGCGACCGACGGGAACGCCTGACCGCCGGTCGTGTATGAATTGACCTGGAACTCTCCGCCGAGAGGGTCGCCCATGCTGTCGTAGAGCCGGCCGAAGACGCCCCAGCTCGAACCGTCCTGCATTCCGTAGTTCGTCCACGCGATGACGAAGTCGCCCCCGCCATCGCTCGCGATGCTCGGGGTCTTCTGCCCTCCCGTGGTGTACTCGTTGACCTGGAACTCGTTGCCCAGCGGTTCTCCCTCGGCGTCGTAGCGGCGGCCGAAGATGCCGTAGCTCGAGCCGTCCTGGTAGCTGCTCCAGGCCACGGTGAAGTTGCCGGCGAGGTCCGTCGCGACCGACGGGTCGATCTGACTGCCGGTGCTGTACGTGTTGACCTGGAACTCCCCTCCCAGCGGGCTCCCCGCCGCGTCATAGCGCCGGCCGAAGACGCCGAAGCCCGAGCCGTCCTGGCCGTAGCTCATCCAGACCACCACGAAGCGGCCCACGCCGTCCACCGCGACGGCCTCGCCCACGGCGCCGGTGCGCTGCGAGCTCGTCGTGTAGGTGCTCACCTGGAAGGCCGCCCCCAGCGGGTTCCCGTCGGAATCGAATCGCCGGCCGAAGACGCCGTCGTACGCGCCGGGCGGTCCGTCCTTTTCCGACCAGACGACGACGAAGTTGCCGCCCGCGGCGGTCGAGACGGCGGGCGACCTGTGGTACGTCGTCGTGGACGTGCTCGCCTGAAACTCCGCGCCCAGCGGGTCGCCCTGGGGGTCGTAGAGCTGGCCTCGGACCTGGCTGAAGGTGCCGTCCTCGGATCGATGGTCCTCCCAGACGACGACGAAGCCACCCGCAGCGGCGATCGAGACCGCCGCGTTGCGCTGGCTGAAGGGCGTGTCGGTGTTGACCTGGAACTCTCCCCCCACCGGGATCCCGGCGGGGTCGTAACGCCGACCGAAGACGCCGTAGCCCGAGCCGTCCTGCCCCCAGCTCGCCCAGACGACGACCAGATCCCCGGCGTCGCCTGCCGCCAGCCCCTCGGGCTGCTGGCTATAGGCCGTGTGGGTGTTGACCTGGAACTCGGGCCCGTCCGGCGTGGGAGCCCGATCACCCGACCGCGCCGGGCGCACGAACGGCATCAGGAGCACTGCAGCCAGCACGGGCAGGACGCGAGGACTGGGCACGAGACGGCGGCTCCGCGTTGCGGCCATGCCCGTCAGCGTACCCCGACGAGACGGAGCGGTCACGCTTCCGCCAGCACAAGCACCCGGTGAAGCCCGGTCGAGCTCTCAGCCATGCCCTGCCGGGATGACCCGACGCAGCAGTGTAGACTATTTTTTTCGAAGTGAGCCTCATTCGCTATCTTCCGCTGGTTCTCGTCTCCGCTGCGGCCAGCGCCCAGCTGCCGGTCGACGGCGAGTTCCAGGTCAACACCTACACCACGAATGACCAGCGCCGCGCGGCGGTGGGGCTCGATGGCGACGGCGGCTTCGTGATCGCCTGGGTGAGCTTTGGCTCGAGCGGCACGGACACCAGCGGCGACAGCATCCAGGCCCAGCGCTACGCCGCCGACGGCACGCCGGCCGGTGCCCAGTTCCAGGTCAACTCCTACACCACGGACACCCAGTACTCGCCGGCCGTCGGTCTCGACGGCGCTGGCGGCTTCGTCGTCGCCTGGACGAGCTACGGCTCGGCCGGCACCGACTCCGACGCCCGGAGCATCCAGGCCCAGCGCTACGCCGTCGACGGCACGCCGGCCGGCGGCCAGTTCCAGGTCAACTCCTACACCACGGGCGGCCAGTACGATCCGGCGGTCGGCCCGGACGGCGCGGGCGGGTTCGTCGTCGCCTGGACGAGCCCCGGCTCCGGCGGCTCCGACACGAGCGCCTACAGCATCCAGGCGCGGCGCTTCGCGCCCGACGGCACGCCGCTCGGGGGCGACTTCCAGGTCAACACCTACACCACCGATGAGCAGTACTTTCCCGCGGTGAGCGCGGACGGCGGCGGCGGCTTCGTCGTCGTCTGGACGAGCGTCGGCTCGAGCGGCTCGGACACGAGCCTGAGCAGCGTCCAGGGCCAGCGCTACGCGGCGGACGGCTCACCCGTCGGCGGCGAGTTCCAGGTCAACACCTACACGTCGCTCGCCCAGATGCTCCCCGCGGT
>JAOTWP010000131.1 GCA_029862975.1 Acidobacteriota bacterium | reverse complement strand
CAAGCCGTACGACGCCGCAGCACCCGGTAACTGCTGCGGGCAGAAGCAAAGACAAGTACCTCCGCGTAAGCCACTCTGTTACAGTGACTTAAGCTTGTCTATGTAGGCGGGGAAAGGAGGAGAAGACCTGGTGTCCCCAACGGGATTCAAACCAGTGTTGCCAGCTTGAAAGACTGACAACAAGACCCGCCGAGCGGATTCGATCCGCGCGGTCCCGGCCTGCGAGGGGTCGGGCCGACGAAGCTGGCTCCAACCTCAACAGATCCGCGGCAGCTGCTCCCCAGAGAGCATGTCGACGATCCTCAGGCCGCCGATCGAGCTGCGCAGGTAGACGCGGCCCGGGTGGTCTTGGACGACGGTGCCGATGACCGTTGCTTCGCGGCCATGGGGGTCGGCTTTCATGGCGGCGAGGACCGCGTCGGCCGCTTCTGGCGCCACGATGGCGAGGCACTTGCCCTCGTTGGCGACGTAGAGGGGATCGAAGCCCAGGATCTCGCAGGCGCCGCGGACCTCTTCGCGCACCGGGAGGCTGCCCTCTTCGAGCCGCATGCCGACCTTGGCCTGGCCGGCGATCTCGTTGAGCGCGCTGGCGACGCCGCCGCGGGTCGGGTCGCGCAGCACGTGGACGCCGTCGCCGCCGGCTGCGAGGATGCGCTCGACCATCCCGTTCAGGGGCGCCGAGTCGGTCTCGAGGGCGGTCTCGAACTCGAGGCCTTCGCGCACGGACATGATGGCGATGCCGTGGGTGGCGATCTCGCCGCTCACGAGGACGGCGTCGCCGGGGCGGGCCCGCTGGGGGGAGATCTCGACGCCCTCCGCGACCCAGCCGATGCCCGTCGTGTTGACGTAGACGCCGTCGCCCTTGCCGCGGTCGACGACCTTCGTGTCGCCCGTGACGACGGGCACTCCCGCCGCGGCCGCGGCGTCGCGCATCGATTCGGCGATCCGCCACAGGTCCTCCATCGGGAAGCCCTCCTCGAGGATGAACCCCGCGGCGATGGCCAGCGGACGGGCGCCGCACATGGCGACGTCGTTGACCGTCCCGTGGACCGCGAGCGAGCCGATGTCGCCGCCCGGGAAGAACAGCGGCCGGACGACGAAGGAGTCGGTGGAGAGCGCCAGGCGGCCGCCGCCCGTGGCGAGCACGGCGCCGTCGTGCAGCTGGCGCAGCGCCGGGTTGCCGTAGGCGCCGAGGAAGAGCTTCTCGATCAGGATCTGGGACAGCCTGCCGCCGCCGCCGTGGGCGAGCTGGACCCGCGGGTACTCGGACAGCGGCAGCGGGCAGCTCAGGGCGAAGTCGCGCCGGCTCTCGTCGCTCATGGGCTTGAGGAGACCTTCTCGTGGCGGCCGTAGCGGTAGTAGGCGGCGCAGGCCCCCTCGGCCGAGACCATCGGCGCCCCCAGGGGGTGCTCGGGGGTGCAGCGCTCGCCGAAGGCGGCGCACTCATGGGGCTTCTTCTGGCCCGTCAGGATCTCGCCCGCGATGCAGTCGGGCGACTCCTGGGCGGCGATCTCGCCGACCTCGAACTTGAGCTCGGCGTCGTGGGCGGCGAGCTCCGGCCGCAGCCGGTAGCCGCTGCCGGGAATCTCGCCGATCCCCCGCCACTTGCGGTCGCACACCTCGAAGACCCGCCCCAGGAGCTCCTGCGCCGGCCGGTTGCCGTCGCGGGTGACGGAGCGCGAGTACTGGTTCTCGACCCCCCAGCGGCCCTCCTCGAGGGCCCTCAAGGTCATGTAGGCGCCCTGCAGCAGGTCGAGCGGCTCGAAGCCGGTGACGACGATGGGAATCTCGTACCTGGCGGCGATCGGGTCGTACTCCCAGGTGCCCATGACGGCGCAGACGTGGCCGGCCGCCAGGAAGCCCTGCACCCGGTTGTGGGGGGCGCCGAGGATCGCCTCCATGGCCGGCGGCACGAGCACGTGCGAGCAGAGGATCGAGAAGTTCCCGATGCCGCGCCGGTGGGCCTGCCACACCGCCATCGCGTTGGCCGGCGCCGTCGTCTCGAAGCCCACGGCGAAGAAGACGACCTCGCGCTCCGGGTTCTGCTCCGCCAGCTTCACCGCGTCGAGCGGCGAGTAGACCATGCGGACGTCCGCGCCGGCGGCCTTGGTGTCGAGCAGATCGGTCGTCGAGCCCGGCACCCGCATCATGTCGCCGAACGAGGCGAGGATCACCTCCGGGCGGCGCGCGATGGCCTGGGCGCGGTCGATCAGCTCGAGCGGCGTGACGCAGACCGGGCAGCCCGGGCCGTGCACGAGGGTGACGGCGGCGGGCAGGAGCTCGTCGATGCCGGAGCGGATGAGGGTGTGGGTCTGGCCGCCGCAGATCTCCATCACCGTCCAGGGGCGGGTCACGAGCCTGCCGATGGCGCCGACGAAGCGCTGCGCCTGCTCCTCGCCGCGGTACTCGTCGACGTACTTCACGGCTTGGCGGGCTCCGGTCCCGGCTCCGCTTCCGGCTGAGGTCCCGGCTGGGGCTCCGGCTGGGGCACGGCGAGCTCCTCGAGCTCCCCCAGCTCCTCGAGATAGGCGAAGACCTTGCGCGCCTCCTCCTCGTCGATCTTCGAGATCGCGAAGCCGACGTGGACGACGACGTAGTCGCCCACCTCCGCCTCCGGCGTGTAGGCGAGGCAGACCTCCTTGGTGATGCCCGCGAAGCTCACCTTCCCCATGTTCAAGCCGAGGGCGTCCTGCTCCATCTCCACGATCCTGCCCGGGACTCCGAGACACATTTTGGGGCCTCCTCAGGTTGGTTCCCGCCGCCGCGCCGCCGCCACGGCGGCCTGGCCGAGGCTGATTCCGCCGTCGTTGGGCGGCACCTGCCGGTGGATCAGCACCTCGAAGCCGCCGCGCCGCAGCCGGCGCCGGCAGCGCTCCGTGAGCAGGAGATTCTGGAAACAGCCGCCGCTGAGCGCCACCACCGGCTCGCCGACCCGCTCGGCCACCCGGCCGATTCCCTCGGCAAGAGCGCCGTGGAAACGTGCGGCGATGATAGCGGCTGGCACGCCGCGCCGCGAGTCCTCGACGACCGCCGCGAGGAGTGGGCGCCAGTCGAGCTCCAGCGCCGCGCCCTCGCGAACGTCGATCGAGTAGGCATCCTCGATGGCCCAATCCGCCACGAACTCGAGCTCCATCGCGGCCTGGCCCTCGAAGGAGACCTCGTTGCGCAGCCCGACGAGCGCGGCGACGCCGTCGAAGAGGCGGCCGGCGCTGGTCGTGACGGGGGCCCGCGAGCCGGTCGCGAGCATCTTTCCGAGGAGCGCCCCCACCTCGTCGTCGAAGGCCCCGGCGGGCATCCGCGCCCGGGCCTCCTCACCGAAGAGCTCCCAGAGCAGGGCGAGAGCCACCCGCCGGGGCTCGCGCACGGCCGCCTCGCCGCCGGGCAGCCGGAAGGGCCGCAGCGCCGCCACCCGCTCGAAGCCCCGCGCGTCGCCCAGCAGGAACTCGCCGCCCCAGATGGTGCCGTCCGTGCCGAGTCCGGTGCCGTCCCAGATGACGCCCAGCGCCCGTCCTTCCGACCCGTGCTCCGCGAGACACGAAGCCAGGTGGGCATGATGATGCTGGACCGGCACGAGCTCGCCGTCGAGAAGGCTCTTTGCTTCGCTGGAGTCCTCGACGCCGCCCGCCACCACCTCGCGCGCCCAGCGCGTGGACAGGTAGTCGGGATGGAGATCGTGGGCGATGAGCGCCGGCCGCGCCTCGTACATCGAGAGAAAGTCACGGATCACCCGCTCGAACGCGGCATACGCCTGCGGCGTCTCCATGTCGCCGATGTGCTGGCTCAGGAAGACGCGGCGGCCCAGCATCAAGGCGACGACGTTCTTCTGGTGGGCGCCCACCGCCAGGATCCCGGGAGCGGCCTCTCCGGAGCTCGGGCGCGGCACGAGGATCGGCAGCGGAGCGAGGCCGCGAGCGCGCCGGATGGGCAGGAAGGCGCCGCCGGGGCAGGCCAGCACGCTGTCGTCGACGTGGCGGGCGATGGGGCGGTCGTGGAGCAGGAACAGGTCGGCGATCGCCTTCAGCCGCTCCCGGGCCTCGGCGTTGTCCGTGCAGATCGGCTCGTCGCTCAGGTTGCCGCTGGTGGCCACGAGCGGGAAGCCGACCGCCCGGAGGAGCAGATGATGGAGCGGCGTGTACGGCAGCATGACGCCCAGGCGGGGATTGCCCGGCGCCACGGCGGCGGCGACTCCCGCGTCCGGCCGCCGGGGCAGCAGCACGATCGGCGCCTCGGCCGACGTCAGCGCCGCCGCCGCCACGGCGTCGACCGCGCAGAGCCGCCGGGCCGTCTCGAGGTCAGGCACCATCAGCGCCAGCGGCTTCTCGTAGCGCCCCTTGCGGCGCCGCAGCCGGGCCACGGACTCCTCGTCGCGGGCGTCGACCATCAGGTGGAAGCCGCCCAGCCCCTTGACCGCCAGGATCCGGCCCTCCCGCAGCGCCCCGGCGGCGGCGGCCAGGCTCTCCGCCGTGCCGCCGGTGGGCGCCCCGGCGCCGTCCTCGAGCCACAGCCGCGGGCCGCAGGCCGGGCAGGCGTTGGGCTGGGCGTGGAAGCGGCGGTCGCGCGGATCCGCGTACTCCGCGGCGCAGGCGGCGCACATCGCAAACCCCGCCATCGTCGTGCGCGGCCGGTCGTACGGCAGCCCGGTGATGATGCTGAACCGCGGCCCGCAGTTCGTGCAGTTCGTGAACGGATAGCCGTACCGCCGGTCGCGCGGGTCGAGGATCTCGCGCACGCAGTCCTCGCAGGTGGCCGCGTCGGGCAAGAGCACGGCGCTCCGGGCTCCGTCGCGCCCACTCTCCCGGATGACGAACGCCGTCGCGCCCGCGACCTCGACCCAGCTGCGCTCGATCTCGTGGACGACGGCTCGGGGCGGCAGCTCGGCCGGGAACCGCTCCAGGAAGACACTGACGGCGGCCGCTTCGCCCTCGGCCTCGAGGACGACGCCGCGGTGGTCGTTGCCCACCCAGCCGCCCAGCCCGAGCTCCCCGGCAAGACGGAACACGTAGGGCCGGAATCCGACCCCCTGCACCGCCCCCCGCACCTCGAGGCGCACTCGTCGACGGCCGGCTCGCAGAACGAGACCTCCCCCTCAGAGCTGCGCCGGACCCTGTTCTTTCGCCCTACCCAGCCAAACCCCGCGGCGTCCGTCGGAGTCGGTACCGGTGCCGGGCGGCATTCCGGCCGGGATCTCGAAAGCGATGGAATGGCCGCCTGGCAGCGACGCCCCGAGTGACCCTACAGTTTTGATCGCGGAGGCTCCGAACGACCTCGATCCGCCTTGCAAGAGAAGGCAGGATTTGTGCCAGTCCCGGTTCAAGAGACCACCGGCAGCAACGAGCTCGCCAGGTCCCGGTTCTCCGGCGTCAGCGAGCCCATGTACTTCGCGGCCTGCTCGGCGGTGTCTTCGCGGGTGACGTAGCGCTCGTAGAGGTTGGTGCGCTGCTTGGGCTCGTAGCCGGCCGACGCGATCAGGTGCTCCATCTCGTCCTGGCTCATGCGGTACGAGGTGCCGGCGGCGGAGACGACGTTCTCTTCGATCATCGTCGAGCCCATGTCGTCGGCGCCGAAGGCGAGGGCCAGCTGGCCGATCTTCTTGCCCTGGGTGACCCAGCTGGTCTGGAAGTGCTCGATGTTGTCGATGAAGAGGCGCGACACGGCCAGGGTCTTCAGGTACTCGTGGGCGTAGGTCTCCGGAACGTCGGCCATCTCCGTGTGCTCGTGCTGGAAGGTCCAGGAGATGAAGGCCGTGAAGCCGCCCGTCTCGTCCTGCAGGTCGCGGATGCGCTGCAGGTGCTCGACCCGGGAGGAGAGCGGCTCGCCCATGCCGTACATCATCGTCGAGGAGGTGCGCAGGCCGTTGCGGTGGGCCTGGCGCATGACGTCGATCCACTCGTCGGCGGAGGTCTTGCCGTAGGCGAGGACCTCCTTGCGGACGCCGTCCTGGAGGATCTCGGCGCCGCCGCCCGGGATCGACATGAGGCCCGCCTCCTTGAGCGCGGCGATGACGTCGAAAAAGCTCATCCGCTCCTTCTTCGCCACGAACTTGATCTCGGGCGGCGAGAAGGCGTGGACGTGGATCTCGGGGTAGGTCGCGCGGATGTAGCGCAGCAGGCCCTGGTAGTAGGAGAGCGGCAGGTCGGGGTGGACGCCGCCCTGCAGGAGGATCCCGGTGCCGTTCAAGGCCAGGGTCTCCTCGATCTTGCGGCCGATCTCCTCGCGCGGCACGAGATAGCCCTCGGCGTCGCCGGGCTCGCGGTAGAAGGCGCAGAAGCGGCACTTGTAGACGCAGATGTTGGTGTAGTTGATGTTGCGGTCGATGTTGTAGCTTGCGACGCGCGGGTCGTTGTGGCGGCAGCGCACCTCGTGGGCGGCGAGCCCGAGCTCGATCAGGTCGCCGCCGAGCAGCAGGGCGTGGGCGTCGCCGGCGCTGATCCGGCGGCCCGCCACCGCGTCGTCGAGGATCGCCGTCACGGCACGTCCGGAGGGGGTCACGTCCATCGCGAGGAGAGTCTAGTGTCCCCCGCGGCGGGCGCGCCACCCCGGAGGGGTCCACCCGGGCGCGGGAAGGCCCGAGCGCGCGCCTTCCCGGTCAGCCGACGGCTGCCGGGCTAGCCGAAGAAGGCGCCCGTCTGTTCGGAGTAGTCGCCGAACAGGTCGCCGAGGCGCAAGCAGTGCGTCGCGGCGGCGGCACGATCCCCGCTCCGCCCGGCCGCGGGGGGCGCCAGCCGCCGCTGCGGATCGCCGTCCGCGGAGGTTTCTCGTGCGCGCGCCGGTGTCGGCTTCGACTGCGGTCTCCTCGCCATCGCTTCAAGCTCCTCTCTCACTCCACCGTTGCTCGGCCCGGCGGTAGTTCGCCGGCGTGCTGATGTCGTACCAGATGCCCTGGAACAGGAAGGCGCTCAGCTCGCCGGTCTCGGCGAGCAGGGGAAAGACGTCGGTCTCGAGCTGGGTCGGGTCTCGCGGGTCGATGAGGCCGAAGATCCCGGGCTGGAAGAGGTAGACGCCGGTGTTGACGATGCTGATGCCACCGTCGCGGCCGGTCTCGAAGAATCGCGTGATCCGGTTGCCCTGCAGCATCACCTGGCCGTAGCGCGGCTCGGACTGGCGGGGCTTGACCGCGATGGTCGCGAGCGAGCCCTCGTCGAAATGGAACCGGGCGAACTCGCCGAGGTCGATGTCCGTCAGGATGTCGCCATGCAGGACGAGGAACGGCTCGCCCGCCAGGAGCGGCTCCGCCAGCTTCAGAGCGCCGGCGGTCCCCCGGAGCTCCGGCTCCGGGAGATACCGGACGCTGGCGCCAAGGCTCTCGCCGCTGCCGACCAGCCGCCGGACCGCAGGCTCGCTCTCCCCCGCCAGCACCACCACCGAGCGGACGCCGGAGTCGACGAGATGCCGCAGCATGTGGAGGATCAGGGGACGCCCGGCGATCGGATCGAGGGCCGGCATCCTCCCGCCGGAGGGCGCGCCGCCGGCGAGGATGACCGCCTGGCCCACCGTCGGGCGCAGGACCCTGCGCAGGTAGGTCTCGATCGCGCGCGAGCGGTTCTGCAGGCCCTCGCGGTCGACCGCCCGGTCGAGCCGATCGAGCAGATCGGGCGAGAGCGTGATCGTCAGTCTGGACTTCTTGCGGCTCACGGTCGGGCGCGGACGGGAATGTCATACTTCGTCATACTATAAGCGCCCTGAGCTCCCGCGTCAACCCCACCCCGGCCGGCCGCGAGGCCGGCGAGTAGAATGCGCCCCGTGCGAACGGTCCCGAGACTGCGGCTGGGGCCCCTCCTGGGGGGCACGTTCCTGCTGCTCGTCTACATCCAGCTCTCGAAGATCCAGCCGTTCCAGGCCGCCGCCGGGGTCGATGCGAACCACATCTCGGCCGACGAGCTGCGGTTCTGGCTGGCGCACTGGTTCCTCGCCTGGCCGGCCCTCACGCTCATGGCGCTCGGGTTCGTCGACTACCTCGCTCCGGCGCTCGACAAGCTCCACGGTCTGCTCCCCTCGCTGTCGCCGGCCCGCTGGCGGCTCGCGGGCCTCGCCTACGCGGTCGTCCTGGTCGGCCTGGCGATCGCCGGGCGCAGCTGGTTCCTGCTCGACCAGCCGGTGACGGACGACGAGAACCTCGTCGTCTTCGGGGCCCGGATGCTGCTCGAGGGCGACTTGAGCGTGCCGATCCTCGAGCCGGACGGGGCGTTCACCCAGAACGTGACCTACCGGCACGAGGGGAGGGTCAGCTCGTTCGACTACCCCGGCGCGCTGCTGTTCCACGCGCTGGCCATCGGCTCCGGCCTGGGATCGCTGCTCTACGCCCTGGCTGCGGGCCTGACCGGGCTCGCCGTGGCCGCGGCGGCGCAGCGCCTGCTCGGCCGAGGCGGGGCCGCCGTGGCCGCCGCCCTGTGGCTCGTCTCGCCGATGACCTCGGCCTTGTCGATGACCGAGCACGCCCAGCTCGCCTCGCGCTTCTTCCTGGCCGCGGCCCTCTGGCTCTACCTGCGCCTGGTGACCGGCGCCGAGACGCCGGGCCGCGACGGCGCCCTCGTCGCCCTGGCCGGCGGCTGCGCCTTCCTCACCCGCTCGGCCGAGGCGGCGTGCGTGCTCGTGCCCGTCGTCGTCCACCTGGCGCTGCGCCTGCGCCGCGATCCGCGGCTGCGCCGCGCGGCGCTCGCGGCGGCGCCCGTGGCGGCCGCGATCCTCGGTTTCTACGCCTGGTACAACGCCAACGTCACGGGCATCTGGTACCTGCCGCCGCGCTACGGTCCCGAGCGCCACCTGGCGGGCATCCCGTTCGGCTCGCCGCTCTACCTGCTGGGCGCCAACCTGGGGCACAACCTCCTGATCCTGCTCGTCATGGGCCTGGGACCGCTGGGCCTGGCGGCCCTGGCGCTGGGCATCCGCAAGGCCGCGCCCTGGTCGGTCCTCCTGGCCGGGGTCGGGCTGCAGGTCGGCCTCGCGATCCTCTACGACGACACGGGGATCCACATCGTGGGCCCGATCCACTTCTCGGAGACGATGCTCGGACTCGCGCTCCTGGCCACCGCCGGCGTCCTGCGCGGCTTCGAGCTCCTGCGCGGCCGCGGCATCTCGCGGCGCGTCCCGGCGACCCTCCTCGCCGCCTACCTGGCCGGCGGGCTGGGCCTCTTCGCCGTCGTGCACGACCTGGGGCTGCGCCGCCAGGCGCGCAACTCCAGGATGATCCTGGGCGCCGTCGAGGAGGCCGGGCTCGAGAACGCCATCGTGCTGGGCGCGAGCCCGGTGCGCCTGATCTTCGCCCACCCCGACTCGCGCGACACCGGCAGCTGGGTCTACTGGCTGCCGCCGCCGGACCCGTATTTCCGCGACGACGTGATCTTCGCCGACCCGCGCACCGATCTGGCGGCCCTGCGCGAGCGGTTCCCGGACCGCCGCCTCTACGGCATGAGCTACCACATGGACGACCCGCCGGTGCGGATCCAGGCGCTCGAATGGGACGGATCGCCGAGCGCGGCGGCCGATCCCTGAGCGGATTCCGCGAGCCCGCGGGCGCGGCGGCCCTCAGCGGATGGCCAGCAGGAGGTTGGAAGGCAGGCCGAGGAACCAGTGACGGCGAATCTCGAAACGCTTCCCCGGCGGGACCAGGGCCGCCAGGTCGGAGCGCGAGAGCAGGTTGAGGTTCTCTTCGTGCGAGAAGAACTCGAACCCCAGGAGCCGGTACAGCCGCCGGTGGACCGGGCCGGGAAGGTAGTGCAGGAGCGGCAGCTGGGTGTGGAGGTCGACCGGGTACCAGCGGTTGGGAGTGGTGAAGAAGCTGCGCCGAGATACCCTCACGACGTCCGCGACGAACCGGCGCTGATTCTCGCGTGAGCCCACGTGCTCGACGACGGCGCTGCAGAAGGCCAGGTCGAATTGGCCGTCTTCGAAGGGCAGGGGGCGATCGCGAAAGACCTGGAGGTAGGACGCCTCGGGAAAGAGGCGCGCGTACTCCCGTTCCGACTCGAGCCCGCACCCCGTGACCTGGTCGAGGTAGGGGTATCTGGACTCCAGGAAATACTGACGCCGCTCCTTGAGATCGGCGTTGACGCCGACGTTGAGGACGCTCGCTTCCGGGGTGGGCGGAAAGAGCTCCACGAAGCGCCTGTAGATCCGCTCCTGCTGGCGGGTCAGCAGCCGCCGCCACACGGCGACGGGCAGGAGCTTCTTGTAGTAAAGCTTGCTCTCGTGCTCGCCCGGGTCCACGGCGCGAGTGTACAAGAGCAGTGGATGGGGTATTCTCCCGCCGCAGAGGGCCACGGAGCGCTTGAGAGCCGCCCGCGGATGCCCGAAGGCCGGCGAGCGAGAATGAACCCCGAGTCCGAGACTCTCTGCGTCATCATTCCGTGCCTCGACGAGGAAGCGTCGATCGACGCGGTGGTGGACGAGGTGCTCGAGCACGCGCCGAAGCTGCCGACCGCCGTCGAGATCGTGCTGATCGACGACGGCTCGACCGACGGCACTCGGGAGCGCATGGCGGCGATCTGCGCGCGCGAGCCGACCTGCCGCATGATCGTCAACGACGAGAACGTCGGCCTCGGTGCGTCCGTGCAGAAGGCCTACCGCGACCTGCCGGAGGGCACCTGGGTGACCGTGCTCCCGGGCGACGGCGAGCTCGTGTTCTCGGTCTCGCTCGACAACTTCATGGCCCTGCGCCACGACCACGACGTCATCCTGGGCTACCTGCAGAACCCGGTAATCCGCACCCTCGGGCG
>JAOTWP010000287.1 GCA_029862975.1 Acidobacteriota bacterium | reverse complement strand
CGCGGGCTGCCCGCTGTACGTCGCCCGGATCGTGCGCGGCGTGCGGGTGGGGCCGAGTCCCGACTGGCTGCGCGCCCGGCTCGAATCCGTGGGCTCGCGGTCGATCAACAACGTCGTGGACGTCACCAACTTCGTGCTGTGGGAGAGCGGCCAGCCGGTGCACGCCTTCGACCTCGACGCGATCGGCGGCGGCCGCATCGTCGTCCGCCGCGCGCGGGCGGGGGAGAGGCTCGTCACCCTCGACGAGGAGGAGCGCGAGCTCGGTCCCGAGGTGCTCGTCATCGCCGACGCCGAGCGCGCCGTGGCGCTCGCCGGCGTCATGGGCGGCCTGGCGAGCGAGGTCACGGCCGAGACGACCGACGTGCTCATCGAGTGCGCCCATTTCGATCCCCGGGTGGTGCGCCGGGGAGCCCGCAGCCTGGGCATCCACACCGACGCCAGCCATCGCTTCGAGCGCGGCGCCGATCCCGAGGGCCCCTTCCAGGCGGCCGAGCGGGTGGCCGCGCTGATCGCCGAGGTGGGGGGTGGGCGGGTGCTCGCCGGCCCGGTCGTGGCGGCCTCGGATCACCGGCCGGGCGCGCTCGCCGGACGGCTCGACCACGGGCGTCTCGAGGCCTTCGGCGGCGTCGAGGTCGCCCCCGCGGAGGTCGTGCGGATCCTCCGCGGCCTCGGCTTCGGGCTGGAAGCGGACGGCGCGGGCGCCTGGCGCGTCACCGTCCCGTCCTGGCGCCACCACGAGATGAAGCTCGTCGACGCCGCGGGCGCCGTCTACGAGGCCGACCTCTTCGAGGAGGTCCTGCGCCACGTCGGCTTCGACAACGTGCCGTCCGCGCTGCCGCCGGTCGAGGCGCCGGACCCGGGCTCGAGCGCCGCGTACGAGCTGCGCCGCCGCGTGCGCGGCTATCTCGCGGCCTGCGGCCTCAGCGAGGCGATCGACTACGCGTTCCACGCCGCCGCGGACGACGGCCGGTTCGGCATCTGGAACGACGGCGAGCCGGCGCGGGTCGCCAACCCCCTGTCCGAGCTCTACGACGTCATGCGCCGCTCGCTCGTCCCCGGCCTCGTGACCAGTGCCGGGTTCAACCAGCGTCGCGGCGCCGAGGCGGTGCAGCTGTTCGAGTGCGGCGCCCTGTTCACCGGCGCCGCCGGCGGCGAGGAGCGCGAGGCCGTGGCGTGCGTCGTGGGCGGCAGCCGGGGCACGCCCTGGGAGCGCCGCGTGGAGCTCGATCTCTTCGACCTCAAGGGGTGCGTCGAGGGGCTCGCGGCCCACTGCGGCGCCGCGGTCGAGGCCCGGGCCGCAGAGCTGCCGGGCGTCGTGGCGGGCACGGGAGCGACCTTGCACGCCGCCGGCCCGCCGGGCGCGGAGACCGGCGCGGCGGTCGGCTGGATCGGCCGCCTCGACCTCGAGGACACCCCGTACCCGCTCTACGCGGCGGAGCTCGAGGTCGCCGTCCTCGCCGCCGGCGAGCGCTTCTCCCCCGTCGTGACGCCGTCGCGCCATCCGGGGATCGCGCTCGACTGGACCCTGACCCACCCCGCGAGCCTCGCCTGGAGCGAGCTCGCGTCCGCGATCGAGGAGGCCGGCGTCGCGGACCTCGTCGCCTTCGGTCTCAAGGACCGCTACGCGGGGGAGCGCGTGGCCCGAGGCGCCGTCAACACGACGGTCTACTTCGTCTACAATGCGGACGACCGCTCGTTGACGCAGGACGAGGTCAACGCCCGCCAGCAGGCGCTGACCGCGTCCCTCGAAGCCCGGTTCGGGACGAGCCGGGCCTGACGGCGGCAGGAGGACGGCATGGCGGAACCCAAGTGGCTCGAGGACCTGAAGGGCAACGTCGCGGGTGCCGTCCGGGAGATCGCCAAGCTGCGGCGGCAGACGAAGAGCCTGAAGACGCAGCTCGAAAAGGCCAGGAAGGCGGCCGAGCAAGCCGCGACCGCCGTCCGCGACGCGGCCCCGGAGCCCGACGCCGAGACCTGGCGCGCCGAGCGCAAGGAAGTCCGCCGCCGCGTCGCCCGCCTGACCAAGAGCCTCGAAGAGCTGGTCTGAAGCGCCCGGGTCTCGAGGCGGACCCCGGGAAACGCCGCCGGGGGCTGGCAAGGCCGGAGAAGGGGAGCGGCCCGGGTGATCGCCGCCGGTCCGGCGGGCAAGAAGCGGGGCAGGCGCCGGGGCGGCCGGCGCCTACCCCGGCTCCCGCCGTGCGGCGTCCCTCGCATCGGGATCGACGGCCGGGAGTGTGCTTTCGGGAGGGGTGAGGGCGTCCACGAGCCGCGGCGGGAAGCCGGGCGCGGGGTAGCAATGGCTCTTGAGGACGGCGTGGCGCTCGCCGCGGTGCTCGACGAGGACGTGGTCGCGGCCGTCCGCGAGGACCTGCACGCACTCGAGCCGGCCGAGGTTGCAGAGGTCGAAGAGGCCCGCCTCGACGTGCA
>JAOTWP010000286.1 GCA_029862975.1 Acidobacteriota bacterium | reverse complement strand
ATCGGCTGCTGGTGCGGCTCGTGGCTCGCGGTCAGCGCCGAAGGAGAGGTCGCGCCCTGCGGCATCCTCATCGACGTTCTCCAGTGCGGCAACGTGCGCGACAAGTCGTTCCGGGAGATCGTCGACCAGAGCGCGGTGTTCCAGCAGGTGCTCGACCGCAACCTGCTGGGGGGGAAATGCGGTCGTTGCCGCTACCAGTTCACCTGCGGCGGCTGTCGTGCGATGGCCTTGTTCGAGCACGGCGACCTCATGGGCGAGGATCCGACCTGCTTTTTCGACCCGGTCGACCGCTCGACCGTTTCGGAGCACGAGGCCGAGACCAACCGGATGTTCGGCCGCTACGCGTTCATGGCCCGCATCGCCGAGCAGAAGATCGCGCGGGACGTCGAGAACCGGAAGCAAGAGACGGCGGCAGGGGATCTCTCCGCGGAGCGAGTCGCGGGGCACGAAGCAGAGCGTGGCTGATCCCCACCCGCCACCCTCCCTGGCGCAAGCCCTCGCAGCGACCGCGGCTCGGTATCCCGAGCGCGGGATCCTCCTCTTCGACACGCGGGGCCGGCGAGAGTCCTGGCGAACGTACCCCGAGATCCTGGCAGCGGCGCGATCGACCGCCGCGAGGTGGCGGGGGTTGGGGCTTGCCCCCGGCGACTGTCTGCTGATCGCGCGGCCGACCGATTGGAGCTTCATCGATTGCTGGCTCGGCGCCGTCACGGCCGGAGCGCTGCCGGTGGCCGTGGCGCCCGGGGCGGGAATGGGCGCGGCGCGGGCGCAGAGCGCGCGCGTCGAGGCCCTGGTCGAGCGCCTCGACGCGCGCTTCGCGCTCACCAGCGAGGCCTTCCGCGACCTCGCCGGAGCCAACGCCGCGCACCGCACCGCCGAGATCGCCAGGACGTTCGAGGAGGTGACCGCCGCCACGCCGGCGAGACTCGACGCCGTACCCTCCGCGCCTGAGGCGACGGCGTTCCTGCAGCTGACGAGCGGCTCCACCGGCCACCAGCGGGCGGTCGAGATCTCCAATCGGGCCGCCCTGCACAACGCGCTGGCCTTCGACGAGGCCATCCGCGAGCCCCTCGGAGCCGCCCCCGGCGATCGACCACGGTGGACCGTCTCGTGGCTGCCGCTGAACCACGATCTCGGCCTCGTCGGCGGGCTGATCCAGTCGCTCGTCGTCGGCCGCAACCTGTGCCTCCTGCCGTCCCACGCCTTTCTCCTCCGGCCCGAGCTCTGGCTCGAGCAGATCGCGGCGCGCGGCTCGGTGGTCAGCTACTCGCCGAACTTCGCCCTCAATACCTGCGTCGAACGGCTGGCGGAGACGCCGGGCGGCGAGCTGGACCTCTCCAGCCTGCGGGCCTTGATCTGCGGTGCCGAGATGATCCGGGCCGACACGATCGCCGCGTTCGAGGACCGGCTGACGCCGATGGGCTTGCGGCCGGCGGCGGTGAGGCCCGGCTACGGCCTCGCCGAGGCGACGGTGGCGGTGACCGTGGACGGCAAAGGCCAGGGCGTGCGGACCCGCCGCCTGCCGGGCGGCTTCGACCGGGCTCTCGGGATCGACGAGGTGGTCTGTACCGGCAGGCCGGTTCGAGACACCGAAGTCCGAATCGCCGGCCCCGACGGCCGAGCGAAAGAGGACGACGGGATCGGCGAGGTCGAGGTTCGCGGCCCGGGTCTGTTCTCGGGGTACTTTCGAGACCCCGAGGCGACTCGAGAGTCCTTCACGGCGGACGGCTGGCTACGCACGGGAGACCTCGCCTTCCTGCACGGCGGTGAGCTCTACCTGACCGGCCGCCGCAAGGACCTGCTCATCATCCGCGGCCAGAACTTCATGCCCGAGGAGTTCGAGTGGATCGCGGAGAGCGTCGGGGGCGGCGGCGGGACCCTGCGCGCGGGGGCCTTCTCGGTGGCCCGCGACCGCGCCGGTGAGCAGGCCGTGCTCGTGGTCGAGGTCGCGGAGCGGGAGGAGAGCGAGCGCGCCCTTCTGGCAGCCGAGATCCGTGATCGCGTCGGCCGCACGCTGTCCCTGACTCTCGGGGACCTGGTTCTGGTGCGCCGGGGTAGGATCCCCAAGACGACGAGCGGCAAGGTCCGCCGCGGCGCGCTGCGCCGGATGTATCTCGAAGGGGAGCTGGGAGAGGACCGGCCGCCGGGCTGACGTCGGTCCAAGGGAGAGACGCGAGCGAATGAGCACCAAAGAGAAGGTCTTCGCAGTCGTCGCCGAGATCTCTGGCCGGAACGTGTCGGAGATCACGCCGGAGAGCGCCCTGGTGGGCGACCTGGGAATCGACTCGCAGAGCGCGCTGCACCTGCTGCTCGTGCTGGAGGAGCGCCTCGGGCTCGAGATCGCCGACGAAGACGCGGCGCTGATGGACACCGTGGGGGACATCCTCCGCTTCTGCGGGAAGCCCGCCTCCGACGGCTGACGCCCCCCGCGAACC
>JAOTWP010000130.1 GCA_029862975.1 Acidobacteriota bacterium | reverse complement strand
CGCCGACCCGGCCGGCGGTGCGGAGGTTGCGACTCGCCCAGTACTCGCCGGCCACGGCGCCCGCGAACGGCCCCACGACGAGGCCCGGCAGCCCGGCCGCGAGGCCCGCGAGCGCTCCCACGGCCGCGCCGGCCATCGCCAGCGGGCTGGCGCGCAGCCGCCGCGCGCCCCAGCTGGCCGCCAGCAGGTCGATCGCGAGCGCCGCGAGGGTCAGCAGCCCGAGAACCGTCAGCGTCGGCCAGCCCACGTGCTGGAAGCCGTCGGCCCAGGCGGCGAGGGCGAGGCCGCCGAGAACCAGGGGCGGCCCCGGCAGGATCGGCAGCACCGTGCCCGCCAGTCCGGCGAGGACGAGCACTCCGGCGAGGGCGAAGAGGACCGTCGACATCGCCCCTCATACTAAGATGGAACGCTCGACCCGGGGAACCGCGCGGAGCGCCGCGCAGGCGGCGGCGCAACCCACGGCTCCCGCGAGCCGTAAGACAAGACGGCTTCCGACCCCGAGCCGGGGAGTCCCGGCAAGATCGCCACCCATCACGGAGTCCACCAACCATGCACAGAGTCTGGCCGGCCGCCGCGAGTCCCCGCGTCTTCCTGGGGCTACTGCTCCTCGCCCTCGCCCTCGCCCTCGCCCCGGGGTGCTCCTCGGCCGGCGGTGGCGGCGACAACCCCGGCGACGAGCCGGCCGCCGACGGCGAGACCGCGGACGACGGGGAGGACGGGGAGGACCCGGACGACGAGCGGGTGCCGGTCGAGGTGGCCACGATCGAGCGCGGGCGGATCGAGGAGGTCCTGCGCTTCTCGACCAATCTGGAGGCGGAGAGCGAGGTCCAGGTCTTCTCGCAGGCGGCGCGGCTCGTCACCGGGCTCTACGTCGAGGAGGGCGACGACGTCCGCAAGGGTCAGACGCTGCTGCGCCTGCAGGACGATCAGCAGCGTACCCAGGTGCAGCGCGTGGAGAGCCAGCTCGCCAAGGCGAGCCGCGAGTACGAGCGCCAGCAGAGCCTCTTCGAGCAGCAGCTCATCAGCGAACAGGCCCACAACGAGGCGACGTACGACCTCGAGCAGCTCGAGCTGGCCCTGAGCGACGCCAGGCGCGAGCTCGGCTACACCGAGGTGCGCGCGCCGATCTCGGGCACCGTCACCCAGCGCCTCGTCAACCTCGGCGACCAGATCACGGTCAACCAGCACCTCTTCGACATCGTCGACTTCGACTCCATCGTGGCGCGCATCTACGTGCCCGAGAAGTCGCTGCCGCGGCTCGCGCCGGGGCAGAGCGCGCAGCTCTTCTCCGCCGCCTTCGGCGGCGAGGCGCGGCGCGGCCAGGTCGACCGCATCGCCCCCCTCGTGGACTCCCGTAGCGGCACCGTGAAGGTCACGGTCGCGATTCCGCGCAGCGCGGACCTGCTGCCGGGCATGTACGTGACGGTGGAGCTGTTGACGGCGGTCCACGAGAGCGCGCTCCTGGTGCCGAAGCGGGCGCTCGTGTTCGACGACGAGCAGATCTTCGTCTTCCGCCTGCGCGAGGGGGCCCCCGAAGCGGCCGCCGCGGGGAGCGACGCCGGGGAGGAAGACGCCGAGGGAGACGAAGATGCCCAGGACGGCGCGGCGGGCGGCGAGCCCGCACTGACGGTCGAGCGGCTCCTCGTGCGGCCGCTGCTCGAGGACCGGGACAACGTCGAGCCGGCCGAAGGGTTCGCCGCGGGCGACCGGATCGTCGTCGCCGGGCAGGCCGGGCTCAAGGACGGCTCCGAGGTCCGCCTGGTGGGGACGGAGGGGTGAGCGAGGCCGGCGGCGGCACCCCGGCCGCGCCGCCGCGGGCGGAGGGGGCGCTCTCCAGCTTCATGACGGCGCGCCCCGTCGCCATCACGATGGTCTTCGTGGCGGCGGTGGTCTTCGGCTTCTTCTCCTACGGCAGGCTCCCGGTCACGTTGATGCCGGAGCTCTCCTACCCCACCATCACGGTCCGCACCGAGTTCCCCGGCGCCGCCCCGGAGGAGGTCGAGAACGAGGTCAGCCGCCCCGTCGAGGAGGCCCTCGGGGTGGTCGGCGGGCTGCGCCGGATCTCGAGCGTCAGCCGGGCGGGGGTGAGCGACGTCATCCTCGAGTTCACGTGGGACACGGCGATGTCGGACGCGATCCAGGACTCTCTCGAGAAGCTCGACCTGGTGTTCCTGCCGGACGAGGCGGAGCGGCCGCTCATCCTGCGCTTCGATCCGGCGCTCGATCCGGTGATGGAGCTCAGCCTGGCCGGGGAAGGGGCCCGCTTCGAAGGCGAGGAGGGGCTGCGCCGGCTGCGCCGGCTGGCGGACCTGCAGATCAAGCGCGCCCTCGAGCCGGTCAAGGGCGTCGCCGCGGTGCGGGTGCGGGGGGGCCTGGAAGAGGAGATCCAGGTCCTGCTCGACGAGAGCCAGCTGCGGCGGACGGGCGTCGCCATCCAGCGGGTGATCGATCGGCTGGCGGCGGAGAACATCAACCTGGCGGGCGGCACGCTCACCGAGGGGCGCACCGAGTACATGGTGCGCACCCTCAACGAGTACGAGGACCTGGCGCAGATCGAGGACACGGTGGTCGCCCGCTACGAAGGCCGTGACGTTCGCGTGCGCGACCTGGGAGAGGTGCGGCGCGGCCACAAGGAGCGCGAGATCCTCACCCGCGCCGACTCCCACGAGAGCGTCCAGATCGACATCTTCAAGGAGGCCGACGCCAACATCGTCGCTCTCGCCAAGCGGGTGCGGGCCGAGCTCGGGGTGCTCGCCGAGGCGGGAGAAGACGCGGCGGACGCCGCCGGGGAGGGGCGGGGCCGGGGCTCGGACTCCGGGCCCCCGCCCGGGCTGGCCGTCCGGCTCTATCGCGACGAGGGCGCGCGGCTGACCGTGGCGGCCGACCGGTCGCTGTTCATCGAAAGCAGCATCCGGGAGGTGCGCAACACCGCGCTCTTCGGCGGGCTCCTGGCCGTGCTCGTGCTCTTCCTCTTCCTCGGCGATCTGCGCACGACCATGATCGTCGCCGTCTCGATCCCC
Source organism: Acidobacteriota bacterium (assembly GCA_029862975.1). Classification (GTDB taxonomy): domain Bacteria; phylum Acidobacteriota; class Thermoanaerobaculia; order Multivoradales; family JAHEKO01; genus CALZKB01. Next base: position 7,861 of record JAOTWP010000130.1, on the reverse strand, counting down.
ATCTCGCTGCTCGTCACCTTCGCGCCGCTCAACCTGCTGGGAGTGAGCCTCAACGTGATGTCGCTCGGCGGCCTGGCGCTCGGCATCGGGATGCTGGTCGACTCCTCGATCGTCGTCCTCGAGTCGATCTTCCGCTGCCGCGAGGAGGGCGACGGCCTCGAGGCGGCGGCGGTGCGCGGGACGGGGGAGGTACGGGCGGCGGTCGTCGCGTCGACCCTGACGACGATCGCCGTGTTCTTCCCGATGGTGTTCGTCGAGGGCGTGGCCGGCCAGGCGTTCGGCGACCTCGGGCTGGCGGTGGTCATGTCGCTGCTCGCGGCTCTCGTCGTGGCTCTGTTCCTCGTTCCGATGCTCGCGAGCCGGGGCCGCCTCGACCTGCGGGCGGCGGCTCCCGGGAGTCTCCACCTGCTGCGCTACGCGACCTGGGCGACGACGCGGGACGACTGGCGAGCGTTCTTCGACCCGGCGGCGGAGCGCCGCCTGCGCCGCCAGCTCGCGAGGCTGGCCGCCATGCCGTTCGTGATCCTCTACTTCGGCGTCCGCCTGCTCCTGGGCTCCGTCTTCGAGCTCGCGCGCAAGCTCGTCCTCGCCGTCGCGGCCGGGGTCTTCTGGCTCGCGACCCGCGCGCTGTGGCCGGCATTGCGCTTCCTCTTCGGGCACCTCATGCGCTGGCCGCTGGCCGCCGCCGGCGCCCTCCTCGCTTGGCTCGCCGCGGCCTATCCCCGGGCGCTGCGCTGGTCGCTGGCCCGGCCCGGCTCGATCTTCGCCCTCGTCGTGGCGTCGATGGCCTTCACCGGCTGGCTCCTCGTGGGACTCGACACCGAGCTTCTGCCGGAGGTGCGGCAGGGCGAGTTCACCGTCGAGGTGGCGCTGCCGGTCGGCACTCCCCTCGAGCAGACGGACGCCGTCGTCGCCCCGGTCGAGAAGGCGATCCTCGAGGAGCGGGAGCACATCGCGGGCCTGCTCCTGACCGTGGGGTACGACGCCGCGAACTCGAACCGCTCCGACGAGGGCGAGCACACGGCGCGCTTCAAGGTGCTGCTCGACCGCGCCGGCCCGCGGATCGAGAACGAGGTCATCGAGCGCCTGCGGGCGCGATTCGCGGGCATTCCGGACCTGACCGCGCGCGTCGTGCGACCCGTGCTGTTCAGCTTCAAGGCGCCGATCGAGGTCGAGGTGCACGGCGACGACCTCGTCCAGCTGCGCCGGCAGGCGGAGCTGGCGAGGAACGCGATGAGCGCCATGCCCGAGCTCGCCGACGTCGAGACCTCGCTGCGCCGCGGCGCGCCGGAGGTGCAGGTCGTCTACGATCGCGACCTGCTCTCACGCTACGGCCTCGACCCCGCGACCGTGGCGCGGCTGGTGCGCGACAAGGTGAAGGGCTTCGAGGCGACGCGGTTCAATCTCCAGGACCGGCGGATCCCGATCGTCGCGAGGCTCGTCGAGAGCGATCGGGAGACGGTCGCCGACGTGCGCGACCTGAACGTCAACCCCGGCGCCGAGCGGCCGATCTCGCTCGCGTCCGTCGCCGCCGTGGAGCTGGGCGAGGGGCCGAGCGAGGTCCGCCGGATCGACGGCCGGCGCACCGCCGTCGTCACGGCGAGCATCGCGCGCGGCTCGCTCGGCGCCGCCGTGACCGCCATCCGGGCGACGCTCGACGGCCTCGAGTGGCCCTCGGGGACGACCTTCTTCATCGCCGGCCAGAACGACGAGTGGGAGCGCAGCAAGGCGAGCCTGTGGCTGGCGATGGCCCTGTCCATCTTCCTCGTCTACGTGATCATGGCGGCGCAGTTCGAGTCCCTGCTGCACCCCTTCGTGATCCTCTTCTCCATCCCGCTGGCCTTCTTCGGCACGGTCGCGACGCTCGCCGTGCTGGGCATCAGCCTGTCGATCGTCGTGTTCCTCGGCATGATCATGCTGGCCGGCATCGTCGTCAACAACGCGATCGTGCTCGTCGACTACGTCAACCGGCTGCGCCGCCGCGGCTCGGAGCTCCACGAAGCGGTGGTGACGGCCGGCTCGATCCGCCTGCGGCCAATCCTGATGACCACGGCGACGACGACCCTCGGGCTCCTCCCCATGGCGCTCGGGCTCGGCGACGGCGCCGAGCTGCGGACGCCGATGGCCGTCGCCGTCATCAGCGGGCTCGTCGTCTCCACCCTGCTGACCCTGTTCGTCGTGCCCGTGATCTACTCGATCGTGGAGAGCACGAAGGCCCGGCTCGTCCGGCCCGCGAGCGAGGCGGGAGCGGAGAGCCCGCTGCCGGGGGGCTCGATCGTCGCGTCCTGAGCGGCCCGGCGCGAAGAGGAGAAGAGAGATGCGCGAATCCCTGGAAACCCGGCTCCCCCGCTTCTCCCTGAATCGCCGCGTCACGGTCCTCGTGATGCTGGTCACGGTGATCGTCCTCGGGACGGTGGCCACGATCGGCATTCCGCTCGAGCTGATTCCCTCGGGGATGGACCATCCGAGCCTCGGGGTCGTCGTGCCGTGGCGCGACGCGCCGGCGCAGGAGACCCTCGAGAAGGTCGTGCGGCCGATGGAGGAGGAGCTCTCGACGGTGGCCGGGATCAGCGACATGTTCTCGAACGCCCGCACCGGCCAGGGCTGGGTGTGGCTCAACTTCAAGTACGGCACCGACCTCGACGTGGCCTACCGCGAGGTTCGCGACCGGGTGGAGCGCGCCCGCTCGCGCCTGCCCGAGGACATCGACCGCATCTTCATCCGCAAGAACGACGTGGCCGGCATTCCGATCTACTTTCTCGGGCTGGCGATCGACCCCGCCGTCACGGACGTGTACAACCTCGTCCAGGACGAGATCGTGCTCCCCCTCTCGCGGATCGACGGCGTGGCGTCCGTCGAGCCCCAGGGGCTGCTCGAAAAGGAGATCCTCATCGAGCTCGACCGCGACAAGACGGCGGCCGCCGGGCTCGACATCTACACCCTGGCCCAGGCGCTGGGCACCGACAACTTCACCCTCTCGAGCGGCAACGTGCGCCAGGGCGGCAGCAAGCTGCTGCTGCGCTCGATCGCCCGCTACGACTCGATCGAGCAGCTCGAGAACCGGCCGGTCAGCCCCACGGCCCGGCTGGGGGACGTCGCGACCGTGCGCTACGACATGCCGGAGCAGAAGTTCCGGGTCCGCGCCATGAGCCGGCCCGCGGTCGCGCTCGCCGTGCTCAAGGAGGGCGACGCGAACACTCTCGAGGTGGCCGCCCGGGTCAACGAGGTCGTCGAGCAGCTCCGCGCCAATCCGCGCCTGGAGCTCGTGGAGCTGGCCGAGCTCTTCGACCAGGGGGACATCATCCGCGAGTCCCTGGGCACGTTGCTCGCCTCGGGCCGGATCGGAGGTCTCATCGCGCTGCTGGTGCTCTTCTTCTTCCTGCGGCGCTTCCGCATGACGCTCATCGTCACGCTCTCGATCCCGCTGTCGATCATCATCGCCCTCACGGTGATGTTCTTCGCCGACGAGTCGCTCAACATCCTCACGCTGCTCGCGCTGATGATCTCCGTGGGCCTGCTGGTCGACAACTCCGTCGTGGTGGCCGAGAACATCTTCCGGCTGCATCGCGACGGGCTCGAGCCGCGTGACGCCTGCGTGCGCGGCGCCGGCGAGATCGCTCTCGCGATCGTCATGGCGACGCTGACGACCATCGCGGTCTTCCTGCCCGTCTCGCTCGTCGAGGGCCAGGGCCAGTTCTTCCTCCTGCGGCTCTCGATTCCCATCTCCGTGGCGCTGCTCGGCTCGCTGCTGGTGGCGCTGATCTTCGTGCCGCTGAGCGTCTTTCTCACCCTCCCGACCCATCGCCAGGAGGAGGCGGCCCCGCACCCCGTCTTCAACTGGCTCAAGAAGGCCTACGACGGGACCTTCGGCTGGCTCAACGACGTCTACACCCGGATCCTCGCGTTCTTCATGCATCGCCGCCTCGACCTGGGCATGATCCTCGTCGCGCTCTTCGCGCTGTCGGCCGTGCCGTTCCAGAAGGTGAAGATCGTGGACACCCAGGACGAGGACCGGGGCGGTTTCTCGGTCCAGGTCGAGCTGCCGAACAACACGACGCTCGAGGAGGCCGAGCGGTACTTCCTCGCCGGCGAGGCGGTCATCGAGGAGCATGCCGAGGAGCTCGATCTCGAAGGCTGGTTCCTCTTCCACCGCGCCACCTTCGGAGAGTTCCAGGGCTGGTTCCGGAGCCCCCGCACCAACAAGGTCTCGCCGCGCGAGGCGACGCGGCGGATCATGGAAGCCCTGCCCGAGAAGGGCGGCGTGCGCCTCTTCACGGGCGAGGACGACGCCACGGACGACAAGAAGGACAAGGCCCTGCACGCCTTCGTCCTCGAGGGGGAGGACGCCCGCGAGCTCGAGCGGGTGGCCCGCGACCTCGAGGAGATCTTCCTCGCCGTCGACGGGGTTCTCGGCGTCAAGAAGACCGAGGATCAGTCACCGAGCGAGCTGGCGCTGGTGCTCGACCGCGAGCGCGCGCAGACCCAGGGCATCGATCCGACCGTCGTCTCGGCGGTCGTGGGCTACGCCCTGCGCGGCCAGGCCCTGCGGCGCTACAGCTACCAGGGCAAGCAGATCCCCGTGACCGTGCGCTTCCGGGAGCAGGATCGCGACTCGCTCGACGAGCTGTCCGACTTCCAGGTGCCCGCGGCCCACGAGTCCACCGTGCCCCTCTCCGCGCTCACCGAGCCCAGATACCTCGCCGCCGCGGCCCAGATCTCCCGCACGAACAAGAAGACGGGCCGCAACATCACCCTCGAGCTCGAAGAGGGGCGCGAGGAGGAGACGCGGGAGCGCCTGCTCGCGGCGGCGGCCCGTATCGACCTGCCCGAGGGCATCGCCTTCGGCCGCGGCGACGCCGCGCCGCAGCTCGGCGAGGACGTCCTCAACATGCTGTTCGCGGCCGCCATCTCGATCGTGTTCATCTACCTGCTGATGGGCTTTCTCTTCGAGAGCTTCATCCTCCCGCTCTCGATCCTCTGCACCATCCCGCTGGCCAGCCTGGGCGTCTACTGGGCGCACCTCGTCGCCGGGCTCGACATCGACTTCCTGGGCGTCGTGGGGCTCATCCTCCTGGTCGGCGTGGTCGTCAACAACGGCATCGTGCTGATCGACTACGTCAACCGCCTCCGCGAGGAGGGGCTGAGCCGCGAGGACGCCGTGGCGAAAGCCGCGGAACGGCGCTTCCGGCCCATCATGATGACCGCCTTGACGACCATCGGCGGCATGATCCCGCTGACCCTCGGCGGCGCCTCGAGCATCGGGCTCTCCTACAAGAGCTTCGGGCTCACGTTGATCGGCGGCCTGACGAGCGCGACCCTGCTGACGCTGCTCGTCGTGCCGATCTTCTACACCCTCTTCGACGACGCCCGCGAGATCATGGTGGGGCTTCTGAGCCGGGTGCGCCGCCGCGGCGCGGCGGTGGCGGGCCGGCCCGCCACCACCCCGTGACTCTCGTCCGGCGCCGCTACGACTTGTAGATCGCCCCGAGAACCGCGCCGCCGATGACGGCGCCGATCAGAGTGATCCCGCCCCAGCACCAGCTCAGGTAATAGGGGAAGTCGGCGATCACCAGGGAGTCGTAGAAGTTCGGGAAGAAGGCCACGAGGCCGAGAAAGAAGCCGTACGTCGCGCCGCCCTGCCACCCCGCGCCCCAGGAGCCCCGCGTCTTCGCGAAGAGGATGGCCGCCGTGATGCCGATGCAGACCGAGATCGCGGCGAAGTAGAGCGGGCTCGCCTGCTCCTGCGAGAAGACGGTGGGGTACTTCGTGTACGTCTCGCCCATGATCAGGCCGTGCATGACGAAATCCGACACGTTGACGACGATGCCTGCCACCACGCCTGCCAGGATGGCCTTGGACCAGTTCATCACTCCTCCTCCCCCGTTGCCGGGGATCGTTGGCCGGTGGCCGCATTCTACCCGACCGGGGCCCGCGAGGCCTTGGTATGATCGCATTGGCGCCCCGCGGGCGGCGGATCGGAGTCGACGAGCGTGAGGAACAGGATGGTCGTTCATTTTGCCGACGGCCGAACGGTCAAGGGCTTCAGCCACGACTTCCTGCCGACGCGGAGCACCTTCCAGCTGATCCTGGCGGGCAGCGACCAGACGATGGAGATCCGCCTCGAGGACCTGAAGGCGGTCTTCTTCGTCAAGCGCTTCGACACCGACGGGGTGGACCGGCCGCGCGACGACATCGAGCGCTTCGGGCTGGGGCCGAAGGTGAAGGTCCGGTTCCTCGACGGCGAGACCCTGTACGGCTTCAGCGCCTCCTACTCCCCCGATCGGAAGGCGTTCACCGTCGTGCCCGGCGATCCCGACAGCAACAGCCAGCGGGTGGTCGTCGTCACCGAGGCGACGGAGAGCGTCGAGTACGTCTAGCCTCGTCGGCCCGGGCGAGGACCAGCAGGTTCGCCGCCAGAGAGCCCGCTCGGGCGCTCAGGACGGCCGGCGCTGCGAGCGCGCGGCCGAAGCCGCGCGGCCCGAAGAGGCGGTTCGCCTCGTGGGCGCCGAGGCCGAGGAGGCCCAGCTCCTCGTCGTCGCATCGCGCCGCCCAGACGACGAGCGAGCCACCCGGGCGCAGCACCCGCGCCACCTCCTTCGCGTAGCGCCGGCGCTGCCGGCGGGCGATGACGTGCAGGCAGCCGCGGTCCACCACGAGATCCACCGACCGGTCGGCCACGGGCAGGCCGAGTGCGCTTCCCGCGCGCCAGTCCACCGCCAGGCCGCGCCGCCGCGCCCGCCGCCGCCCGAGCTCGAGGGCGACGGCGCTCCCGTCGACGGCGATCACCCGGAGCCCCCGCGCCGCCAGCGCCAACGCTCCGCTCCCGGCCCCGCAGCCGACGTCGAGCACCTCGCGCCCGGGCGCGAGCAGCCCTTCCCCGGGCGCCCCCGCACCGAACGCCGCCGAGATCTCGCCCTCGACGTCGAGCGACTCCCAGTGCTCGCGGTGGTCCCCCCGCCGGTAGGCGGCATCCCAGAAGCTCGGGTGGCGGGCGGAGTCGGCCATGCGGCGCGGAGCCTATCGAATGCCCGCCGCCCGCGAGGGGTCACCGTCCGGCGCCGCCGCCCCGGTCCGCCCTGGGGCCGCTCGCCGGGCCGCTAGGGAGCGCCGGCGACGAGCTGCACCGCGGGTGACGCGGAGGCCAGGGTCACCGTCTCGCCGATCGCGGGCACGATGAACTCGCCGTCGTCGAGCCCGGCCGCGAGCCGCGCCGCGGCGAGAAGCCGGCCGGGCTCCTCGCGGGCCTCCTGCGAGAGCTGGAACGTGCCGAAGTGGATGGCCATGGATCGCCGCGCCCCGAGCTCGAGGTGGGCCGCGACCGCCTCCGCCGGCGAGAGGTGAGCCGTGCCCATGAAGTCTCTCGGAGCGTAGGCGCCGATCGGCAGCAACGCCAGATCCGGCGGGCCGAAGCGCTCGGCGACGCGCGCGAAGTGCGGTCCGGTCGCGGTGTCGCCGGCGAAGTACACGGTCTTGCCGGCGTGCTCCACGACCCAGCCGCCCCAAAGCGTGCGCCGCCGGTCCCGCAGGCCGCGGCTCGACCAGTGCTGGGTCGGCGTGAAGGTGACCCGGACGTCCTCCGCCAGCTGGCTCCCCTGCCACCAGTCGAGCTCTTCGGCGCGGCCCACTCCGCGCTGCGCGAGCCAGCGGCGCAGGCCCAGGCCGGCCAGCACCCGCGGCGCGTGGTCGATGGCCAGCCGGCGCAGCGTGGGCAGGTCGAGGTGGTCGTAATGATTGTGGCTCAGGACGACGGCGTCGATCGGCGGCAGGTCCTCGTAGCGCAGGCCGGGCCGGTGCACCCGACGCGGACCGGCCCAAGAGACCGGGCTCGCCCGCTCGGACCAGACGGGATCGGTGAGGACGT
>JAOTWP010000022.1 GCA_029862975.1 Acidobacteriota bacterium | reverse complement strand
TCGCGTCGGGCTCCGCGATCCCGTAGGCCGCGGGGGCGGCGACGATGTCCTCGTGGACCGCTCGCTGCAGATCGACCCCCGCGTGGCGGAAGGCGCGGACGACGACGTCGACGGCGGCACCGCGGTCGGCCGCCACGTCGCCTCCCGGATAGGCGAGCTCGGCGTAGCTGGGATCGTAGCGCGGCGCCCTCGCGACCGACAGCAGAGCGCCCGCAACGAGACGGGGCTCGGCCTCGGCCGTCGCGACGTCGGGCTCCGCCGGCGCGGCGGGCTCTACCGGCGGAAGCAGCTTCGCCTCGGCCGTCGCGACCTCTGGCTCCGCCGGCGCGGCGGGCTCTACCGGAGGAAGCAGCTTCGCCTCGGCCGTCGCGACCTCGGGCTCCGCCGGCGCGGCGGGCTCTACCGGCGGAAGGAGCCTCGCCTCGGCCGTCGCGACCTCGGGCTCCGCCGGCGCGGCGGGCTCTACCGGCGGAAGGAGCCTCGCCTCGGCCGTCGCGACGTCGGGCTCCGCCGGCGCGGCGGGCTCTGCCGGCGGAAGCAGCTTCGCCTCGGCCGTCGCGACTTCGGGCTCCGCCGGCGCGGCGGGCTCTGCCGGCGGAAGGGCCGCGGCGCCGGGCTCCTCGGGCTCCTGCCCGCCCGTCCCCAGGCCGGCGATCGAGGGCTCCGCGGAGGCTTCCGGGGCGGGCGGCGCGGGCGGCGCGGCCGCGAGCAGCGCGAGCGCCGGGCGAGCCCCCTCGTAGACCTGGACCCGTCCCTCGAAGCCCTGGCTGACCCAGAGGCGGCCCGCGGCGTCGAGGGCGAGGTCGCTGGGCTGATAGAAGGCGCCGGGCGCGTTGCCGAAGCCGTAGTGCTCGCTCAGGCAGGCGTTGCGCGCCAGGTCCCAGGTCATGAAGAGGGCCCGCTGCTGGTCGAGGATGATCGCCCTCCCCTGGTCGTCGAGCGCCGCGGCGACGGGGAACATGGTCTGGCACTCCGCGGCGCCCTGGGCGCCGACGGTCCCCTTGGCGCGGCCTTCCAGGTCGAAGAGGTGCACGAGCCCGTCGCTCGGCACCGCGACGAGCACCGTGTCGCCGTAGACGTCGACGTGGCCGTAGCGCAGCTCGTCGATCTCCTTTGGCGTGCGGCCGGCCGTGAAGTCGACTGCGCCCAGGATCGCGCCCTCGCGATCGGCCATCCACAGGCGGTCGTTCTCGGCGTCCAGCAGGTAGAGTCTCTCGCCGCTCGGCGAGATCGCCAGGGAGGCGAAGCCGGGGCTTCCGGCGTCCTCCGGCAGGCCCTCGAGCGGCAGTCCGCGGACGAGTCGCCCGTCGAAGTCGAGCAGCATGATCCGGCCGCTGACCTGGCCCAGCACGAAGAGGTACCCTTGGGGATCCACGGCGACGTCGATCGGCGTTTGAAAATCGCTGCCCCCCGGGATCTCGTAGCGGAACCGGCCCTCCTCGTCGAAGATGACGATCCGGTTGCGCAGGCCGTCGCAGACGAAGATCTCCCCGGTGTGCGGGTCGGCGACGACCGCGCGCGGCTGCTGGAGGTCATCGCCGCGGATGGGCATCCGCAGGCGCTGGGCGTAGCGGGGAGGGATCGGGCCGGGCGGCTGGCCCAGGGAGGCGTCCGCGACGAGCAGGAGCAGTCCCGCCAGCACGCCGACCAGCACCGTGCTGCCGCCGCGAGCCCTCATTCTTCGAGGCGGCGGAACAGCTGGACCCGCCCGTTGCCCTGATCGGCGACCACGACCCTGCCGTCCGGGAGCCTGGCAAGGCTGGCCGGGAAGCGCAGCAGGCCGGGCTCCCACCCCTTGCGCGAGCCGGAGCCTGCCAGGCGGCCGCTCGCTTCCACGACGAGGATCCTGCCCCCGTGCCGATCGACGACGACGACCTCGCCGTTGGCCTCGACGGCCAGACCCACCGGCCAGGCGGGCGTCGGACCCACCCCCGGCAGCTTCAGCGACGACAGCTGCTCGCCGTTGGCGCCGTAGCGCCGCACCTCCCCCGCGCCGGGAAGGGCGGCGTAGAAGCCGCCGCCCGCTCCGGGGGCCAGCGCGGCGACCGTCTCGGCGATCGCCACCGCCGTCAGCACCTTCCCGGCGCCGTCGAGAACGACCAGCCGGCCGGCGGCCAGATCGTGGACGAGCAGCCGGTCGTCGGGCAGGCAGGTCGCGGCGCCCGGCGTGATGCCCGGCGCCAGGGCGAGCTCGCGCAGGGTGTAGTCGCTCTTGGCGACGGTCAGCAGAACTCCTGGCCGGCGGGTGGAGATCAGGTAGAAATCGGCGCCGCACGACACGCTGTAGGCCGGAGCCGGAAGCTCGATCGCGGCGTGGACGACCCAGCCTTCGCCGCCGCCGAGATCGCGGAAGACGGCGAGCGAGGGCCCCTCGGCGTCGGCGACGGCGATCTCGTCGGCGCCGCCGGCGGCGACCGCGGTCGGCCAGCGCAGCCGCAGCGTCTCGCCGCCCGCGACCGCCTCGTCGAAGGCGTAGAGCGTCGCGCCGTCCTGCCCGGCGGCCGGCGCCGCCCAGATGGACGCCACGGCGACGAGGAGCGCCAGTCGACGCCCGACGAGCGACGCGGCTTCGCGTCTCGACGCACCGCGTCTCAACGCACCACCCCCTTGTCCTTGTGGCAGCCGAGGCAGAGATCGCGGGTGCCGCTCTTGTGGAGGTACTTGTCCGCCGTCGCCTCGTGGATGCCGTGGCAGGACAGACAGTCCAGCGCCTGGCCGTTGCGCGGATCCCGCACCTCCTCGCCCAGCGGATGCGTGATGGCGTGCTGGTGCGAGTGGCACAGGCCGCACAGCTCGATGGGATCGTCCGCCAGCAGCACCGGCCGATCGCCGCCGTGCGGAGCGTGGCAGGTATCGCAGCCGAGCTCGGAGTGGGTCTGGAAGTGACCCGCCCCGCCGGTGGCGCTGCCCCCCGGGTCGTGGCACGACAGGCACAGCTCGTTGGTCTCGCGCCGCAGGAGGCTCCCGCCCTGCCCGCCATGGGGGTTGTGACAGGCCGAGCAGCGCGAGCCGCCGGCCGCGACGTGCGGGAACGCCGCCGACCGGTTCTCCTCGACCGCGTCCTCGTGGCAGTCGCCGCAGAGCTCGTCCTGGGTGACACGGAGCGCGAACGGTGCCGGCGAGCCGACCGCGACGTGACACAGCGTGCAGTCGCCGGCCGCGAAGGGCTCGTGGACGTTGGGCTGCAGGAGCCCGGCCTGCTTGGAGGCGTGGGGATCGTGGCACTGCCGGCAGTTCGCCTGCTCCACCGGGTAGCCGCCGTGATCGGAGCGGAACTTGGCGCTCACGGGATGGCATTTCGAGCACACCTCGCCGCCGGCCTTCCGCTGCAGGCGCTCGTGCTCGCTGCCATGCGGCTCGTGGCAGTCGGTGCAGCGCCCGCGCTCGAACGGCGAGTGCTGGTTGGCGAGTCCTCGCCAACCGGCGACGTCCGCGTGGCACGTCACGCAGAGGTCGGCGCCCGCCGCGAGGAGCAGCTTCTCGTGGCCGGCGCCGTGCGGCCGGTGGCAGCTCGTGCAGCGGCCTTCCGCCACCGGCTGATGGAGGACCCTCCGCCCCAGCTGCTCCGCGACGTCGGCGTGGCACTCGACGCAGAGGATCGCCGGCCTCTCGAGCAGCAGACCCGCGTCGCGCGCCGCGTGGGGGTTGTGGCAGGAGGAGCACTCCGCCTCCTTGGCGGGCGGATGCTCGACCGGCAGCCTGAGCTCGGCGGCGACGTCGTCATGGCACTCGAGGCAGACCTCGCCCTGATCCACGGGGACCCCGCTCGCCGCCGGCGCGAGCCAGAGGACGGCGGCGAGCGGCGGCAGCAGGAGCACCGCGAGGCGGGATCTCGACGTCGTCATGGCGCGGTCCCCCCGGTGTCCTCGTGGCAGAGCGAGCACTCGCGCTCGGCGAACGGGAAGTGGAGCCGCGGCAGCAGCATGCCGGAGCCCTCGGAGGCATGCGGATCGTGACAGCCACCGCAGTCGATCGCCGTCGCCGGCAGGCCGAGATGGAGGCTCCGGAACTCCTCGGACTCGCCGTCGTGGCAGTCGGTGCACAATGCGTCGACCTTCTGTGCGAGCAGGTTGGCGTGCGGCGAGGCGTGGGCTCCGTGGCACGTCAGGCAGCCATCGTCATCGACGGCCGGCGGATGCGCGTCGAGGGTCGCCAGCCGGGTCTCGACCTCGCTGTGGCAGCTCGTGCACAGAGGGCGCGGACTGGCCTGGAGAAAGCCCGCGATCGCGCTGCCGTGGGGTTGATGACAGGCCGTGCAGTCGCCCTCGACGACGGGGCGGTGGGCGCTGCCGCCGGCCGGCGCCGTCGTCTCGACGTCGTGGCACTCGGAGCACACGCTGCCGACGGAAGCGGCCATCAGGTTCTCGAGCTCCGACGCGTGGGCGGCGTGGCAGGTTGCGCAGTCCCCGTCCGCGAAGGGCAGATGCCGGTCGCTCTCGGCCACCGCCAGGAGGGTCGACTCGTGGCACTCGCCGCACAGCTCGGCCCCCTCGGCCTGCAGGAGCAGCGCGCCGCCCGAGTGCGGCAGATGGCAGGCCGAGCACTCCCCGGCGGCCACAGGCGCGTGCACGACGGGGAGGCCGGAGCGGTTGCCGACCCCGGGGTGGCACTCTCCGCACAGGTCTTCCTGGGAGGCGACGAGCAGGCCGCGGATCGGCGTCCCGTGGGGGCCGTGGCAGTCGAGGCAGTCGCCGGCCGCCGGCGGGTGCACCACCGCTGCGCCCGAGGTCTCGGGATCCTCGTGGCACTCCACGCAGAGCTCCCGCCCCTCGGCCGCGAGCAGCAGCGGGTGGCTGGCCGCGTGCCCGGCGTGGCACGAGGAGCACTCCCCGGCCACGGGATGCACGCTCGGCAGGTCGAGAGCAGCCGCCACGTCGTCGTGGCATTCGGTGCACAGCTCGCGCTCGGCGGCGAGCAGCAGCGGCTGGTGGTCCGTGGCGTGGGGGTCGTGGCAGTCGAGACAGGCGCCCTCCGCGGCCGGGTAGTGCAGCGAGCCGCCGGCGGGCTCGAGGGGCAGCTCGTGGCAGTCGAGGCAGAGCTCCGGCCCGAGCGCAGCGGCCGGTGCGCTCGGGTCGTGGCACGTGTCGCAGGTCATCTCCGGGTGGACCGAGGCGCGCAGCAGCGCCTCCGTCGAGCCCGAGTGCGGCACGTGGCACGACGAGCAGTCGGAGCCGGCGGCCGCATAGCCGCCGTGGGCGGTCGCGAAGTCCGCCCCCGGGCCGGCGTCGTGGCAGGTAGCGCAGAGCGCCTCTTGCTCGAGCTCGAGGAGGCGCGGATTGGGGCCGCCGTGCGGCAGGTGGCAGGAGGAGCAGTCCTCCGCCGCCGGCGCATGGACGACCGGACGCGTGAAGCCGGAGTCCTCATGGCAGCTCAGACAGAGCTCTCTCTCGGGCTCGACGAGCATCGCCGGGTGGTCCGAGCCGTGCGGATCGTGGCATGCGGAGCACTTGCCGGCTTCGGGATGCTGATGGCTCGCCGCCAGCTCCGCGGCCTGCCCCGAGTGGCACTCGAGACACAGGGCCGGCTCCTCCGCCTGCAGCCGCAAGGCGCCGACGAGTCCGTGCGGCTTGTGGCACGCCGCGCAGTCGCCCTTCCCCACGGGCGCATGGGGCTCGCGGACCGCGCGCGCCACCTCGGCGTGGCACTCCAGGCACTGGCCCTTCTCCTCGAAGCGCGCGCCCGGGCGCAGCTGCGCCTCGGCCGCCCGCCAGCCCGCGAGGCCGAGAAACGTCACGCAGAAGGCGATCGCGAGGCCCCCGAGCCGGCGCTCAGCCCTCACCGTGTACCCCATGTCCTCCATGTCCCGAGCCGTCCTCGACCTCCTGCGTGCCCGAGAGCTCGAGAGCCGCGAGGACGTCCTCCCGGACCTCGATCTCGGACCGGCTGCGGGCACTCTGGATGAAACGATCGAGCACCGCCGTGAATTCCCGCCGGAAGACCGCTTCGCGCATGTTGCCGGACACCTCTTCGTACGAGTAGACCCCCTGCTCCTCCCGCGCCAGCACCTTGTAGACCACCCAGGAATCGCCGTCCCCCGGCACCGGGTCGAGAGTCGCTCCGGTCTCCGCCGCGAGGAGCGCCGCGTCGAGCCCGGCTCCGCCCGGCCGGACCACCGACCAGCCCTTGACTCCTCCCTTGTCCCTGAGCCCGTCGGTCGAGTGCCGCTCGGCCAGCCAGCCGAGGTCGGAGCCGCCGCGCAACGCGGCGGCAACGCTCTCGGCCTCCTCCAGGGACGGAACGGTGATCTGCCCGAGCTGCACGCGAGGCGGCCGCTTGAGGCCGGCCTTGGTCTCTTCGTAGTAGGCGCGCATCTCCTCTTCGGACACCTCGACGCCGGCGGCGAGCACCGAGCTCAGGTACTTCGGGACGACCAGGTCGGTCTCCAGCCGGTGGAGCGCCCGCCGTACCGCGGGAAGCTCGTGATAGCCGCGGCGGTAGGCCTCGGCGAGGAGCAGTCGCTCGTTGATCAGGTTCTCGAGGATGATCGGTCCGGCCGCCCGCGCCGCCTCCTCGTCGGGAATCGTCCGCCAGCGGCGCTCGAGCGCCACCGCGTACTCGTCGCCGGACAGAGTGATCTCGTCGCCGATCCTGGCGACCACCGTCTCCGGGCCGGGGCTCTCGGCGGTCAGCCGGCCGTCCCGGCGCCGCACGGGCGAGATCGAATCGACCAGGTCGCGATCGATCCAGACGGCGTGGCGCGAACGCAGCCCGGCCAGGAGCTCCTGGCGCAGGGTCGACTCGCGGCGCTGCCTGGCCAGGCGCTCGAGCAGCGGGCGAGCCTCCTCGAAGAGCTCCGGGTCCGGGCCCTGGAAGGACTGCGCGACGACGACCGACCAGCCGAGATCGGTCTGCACGGGACCGGCGACCTCGTTGGGGGCCAGCGTGAAGACGAGGTCGGCGATGACGAGCTGCAGGTCCTTCCTCGCGACGCCCTCGACGAGGCCGCCCTGCTCGCGGTAGGGATCGATCGACTGCTCGCGCGCCACGGTTCCGATGTCGACGCCCGCGCGCAGCGCGTCGAGGATCCGCTCCGCGCCTTCGAAGTCCCCGGCGGTCAGGACGTGGAAGCTGGCCCGGCGGTACCTTTCCTCGAAGATCGCCGTCACCTCGTCGTCCCCCGGCTCGGCGGGACCCTCGATCTCCTCGCGCTCGAGGATGGAGAGAGCGAGACGGCGGCGGTTGCGCTCGAGCGTCTCCGGAATGGGGGGCTCCTCGTGGAGACCGAGGACCCGCGCCTCCTGGCCGATGAGCACGTCGTTGACGGCCTTGAACAGGAGCCGCTCGAGGCGGGCGGGAGACCGCTGGGCGGTCTCCGCTTCCCCGTGGAGGGTCTCCAGGCTCTTCTCCAGGTCCTCGATCGTGATCGCTTCGCCGTTGACCACGGCGACCGTCGTCGGAGGAAGCTCCATCTGCGAACCGGCCGCCACGGCCCCGAAGAGGGCGCAGGCGGCCACGAGGGGAGCGGCCGGCCTGGAAAACGCGAGGGAATCGAAGATCATCGCGTCAGCTACCCCCGGCCGTCCCAGCGTTGCCGGAGCCGGTCCGCATCGCGCCGAACAAGGCGCGCATCATCTCGTAGGCCAGGCCGCCCGCCGTGTAGATCCGACCGCGGTCGAAGACGACCGCCGTGTCGCTGCCGGTTCGCTCGAGCCCGTCGAGCCACGCGATCCTGCCGTCTGCGGCGTCGAGAAAACGGACGGCGAGGGCGACCTCCGGGTCGGGGATCCCCCCCCGGCCGCCGCGATAGGTCTCCACGGTGCCCGTGGCCACCCACTTCGCACCCCCCTCGCGAGCCAGAGCCTCCCATTCGGAGCGGCTCGCGGCCCCGTGCTGCCCCTGCCCGCTCTGCTGCCGGATGGTCCGCACGAGACCCGGCAGCAGAGCCTTGAAGCCGAAGTCCTCGAGGGCGGCGAGCAGCGCCGCGGTCGCCACCGCGGCCGAGGCGCCCGGAGTCGTCACGGCGGCCGAGTCCATGGGAATCACCGCAACGCGGCCGGGCGGCGAGGGTTCGTGCGACGCCCGCAAGAACCCGCCTTTCCGGCGGCGCAGACGCGTCCGCTCCTGGGACGCTTCCGGCCCATCGGCCGCCGCGACGAGAGCGCGAACCGCGGTCGCGACCAGCTCGTCCAGGGTCTCGATCCCCCCGCGACCGAAGGCGCCCCGGCCTTCGAGACCGGACGCGGCGTGGAAGCCCGCCCACCAGAGCTCCTCGGAGTCGGGCCGCAAGACGAGGGCCGAGAGGACCACGAGCGGAAGCTCGCCGGCATCGTCGAAGTCGGAATCGGTCGGCGTCCCGCCGCCGTCGCGCGCCGACCGCCGGCCGGATCTCGCTTCGTGCAGCGTGGCAAGGAAGAACCACTCGGCTCCCAGCCGGTCCGCGAGCGCGGCCAGTCGCTCCGGCGACTCGCTGCCGGCATCGCGGATTCGCAGGGAGCGCAGCACGGCCCGCGCCGCGTCGCTCGCGGCCAGGTCGCGGAGCGGCTCGAGCTCCCGTCGCAGCAGGGTCTCGGTGAGGCCGGCGAACCGCGCTGCCCCGACGCGGTCCTGTACCGGCAGCAGAGCGCCGCGGCCGGGCGGCAGCTCCGCCGCCACGGGTGGGGTGAGTCCGGCGGCCACGAGGAGGAGCAGGGAGCCGGCGAAGGTGGCCGGCCTCATCCAAACAAGCTCCGCAGCGCCTCTTGGACGCACTTACGGGTCGTCGC
The DNA here is from genome assembly GCA_029862975.1 of Acidobacteriota bacterium. Taxonomy (GTDB): domain Bacteria; phylum Acidobacteriota; class Thermoanaerobaculia; order Multivoradales; family JAHEKO01; genus CALZKB01. Next base: position 33,014 of record JAOTWP010000022.1, on the reverse strand, counting down.
CGAGATCGGCTCCGCCCCGGTCCCGAGCCACTTCGCGGCAGCGCCCGACCCTCTTTCGGTGTGGGTCACCGCCCACACCGCCGTGCCGGTCTCGGTCTCCAGCATGTGGAGGTCGAGGGTGACCACGGGCACGCTGACGGCGCCGGAGCGCAGCACCTCGGACTGCGTCACGCTCCCCACGATGACGGCCTGGACCTCGAGCTGGCGGCCGAGCTCGAGGATCTCGTCCTTGGAGGGCAGGCCGCGGCCGCGGACGACCCGATCGGCGACGGCCTGCAGCTCGCCGGGCTCGACGACGTCCACTGCGCCCGAAGCCAGGAGCTCGGTGATCAGCATCCGCGTCGCGCGAAGCCCCGCCTGACGATCGCCGGCCAGGTCCTCGAGAGGCATCACCGCCACCCGCTCCACGAAGCCGAAGTCGAAGCGGGGGTTCGTGAACTCGGTCGTGGCGAGATTGCCCGAGCAGCCGAGCAGCGTCAGCCCGGCGATGAGGATCGAGGCGGCGACCGTGGGTCTCAACTCTGTCATGGCGGACCTTCCCATTCGTGATCAGAATATCGCAGAGATACCCAGCCTCAGTGCTTCGGTCGTCTGCGGCTCCTGGGTGGCGATGAGCGACTCGGCTTCGCTGAGCGCCAGCCACATCCGGAACCATCGATTGAGCCGGTAGCTGCCATCAAAGGCTAGGTTCGACGTACCGCCGCCCGTGGAGGCATCCGTCTCGAAAAAGCTGGCCGCGAGCGCCAGCTTGGGTCCCGGCGACCACTGCGCGCCGAGGCGCCGCGTCGTGGTGCCGCCGAGGTCGTCTTCGCTCCTCCCCCACTCCCCGCTCAGCGACAGGAAGGGAGTCGCGAACCAGGATGCCCGCAGCCGGGCGCCGGTGCGGAAGGTGACGACGACCCGCCCCGCCGAGTCGTACTCGTGACGCGACAGCGTCCCTCCGAGCAGCCACCTGTCGTTGGGCCGGGCCTCGACCGTCTCGACGACGAAACGGGTCTCCTGCGAGAAGCCGAAGAGCAGGTTGCTCGTGTCGGCGACGCCGAAGGTCGAGTTGAGGACGAGATCGGGGAAGATCCGGGTGACGGCCTGGAGGGTCAGCGAATCGGTGGCGCTCAAGAGCTGGGCGCCATCCGTCTCATCGCGCTGCTGGGCCGTGAAGAGCACGCCGACGGCTTCGAGCGGCTGCCAGTCGAGCGCGGCGGTCGCGGTCTCCTGCCGGCGCTCGAGCGCGGGCTCGACCTTCTCGTCGAGCTCGGCGATCCGGTATCCGAGGCGCAGCTGCAGGTTGGCGCCGAGGTCCGAGCGCACCTGCGCCGAAAGCCCGCGCTCGTCGTAGCTGCGGCGCACGTCGGTGGCGACGAGGTCCTGATCCCGCCGCAGATTGGCGCCGACCGAGACCTCGATCCTCTCGGTGGCCTGCAAGCTGGTCTGGAGATTCAGCCAGTACTCGCTGCCGGTGCCTTCCGTGCGCTCGAGCGCGCCGGCGGCCCGCAGCGCCCGGATCTCCGTCACGGACACGTCGAGGACCGGGTTGACCGACAGGTTGACCGCCTTGAAGTATTGAGCCGTGGTCTCTGGAAACCGCAGGTTGTAGCGCAGAAACCCGGCGTCGAAGTCCGACGCCACCGGGCCGACCTCGAACCAGCTCGAGTTGTCCGGGCTCTGCCAGACCTGCCAGACGACGGGTCCGGACGGAGTGTCGACGCTCACCTCCAGCGCGCTGACCGGACGGCTGACCCCCATATCGAGGCCGATGTTGCGAAACGTATTGGCACCGCCGATCTCGACGCCGGGCGCCGCCGGCTGCGCCGTGTCGCCGTCGATGAGCTGTGGCGCCGGCTCCAGCTCACCGAGAGCAGGGGTCGAATCGATGGCGAAGAGGCCCTGGGCGGCCGGCAGCGGCAGGGCGACCGTAGCCCCGGCCGCGGCCTCCTGGACCTGGCGCACGTCGGCGAGCCTGGCGTCCAGGACGATCGACCAGCGATCGTCCCACAGGCTCTCGAAATAGCCGGTGCGCAGCTCGTGCCGGCTCTGTTCGAGGCTCGAGCCGGTGTTGTTGTTCGTGATGTCGGTCACATCGAAGAAGTAGCGCGCGTTCCAGGTGGCCTTCGCGTAATCGGCGCGGAAGTTGAGGCTGCGCGACGCCGTGTCGCGGCCGAAGAGCACGGCGTCGGCGGTGCTCGTCGAGTCCTGCAAGCGGAAGCCGAGCCGCGGGCCGCGCCGGGGACGCCAATCCAGGCTCGCCAGGAAGGTGCGAATGTCGAGATCCTGGCTCTCGTCCGTCGTTCGGATGGCCCGGTCACTGAAGAGCAGGCGCCCGTTGAGGTTCCTCCGGCTGTAGGCGAGGCCGATCTCCGGCTGCTCGGAGGTCCGCTCGAACGTCGGGCCCGGCCCGAAGGTCGTGCGGAAGTTGGTGGCCCGGAAGGACCCGAAGATCGACAGCCAGGGCGTCAGCTCCTGGGTCAGCGTCAACCGGAACGCCCGATCCTCCTCGTCGCTCTGGAGCCCGCCGGCGTCGACGGATCCGATCCAGGCCCGGACGCTGCCGTTGACGTCCACGGCCCGCGCCGGAACGGTGCTCGCCGCCCACAGCACCGCGGCTGCCAGCAGCGGGCGCCGCAACCTGGCCCTTGCCCGCAGGGCGCCCAGGTCGAGACCGTCGTCGGCTGTCCTCAGCGGACTTCTCCCGTGGTTCCCTGCGCTTCCGGCATCGAGCGTCCTCGGAGAACCTTCGCGGCAAGGATGGCATACCGCGGCGCGCATCTCCACACTTTCCATCGCGAGCCCCGCGTGCCGTGCCGCTGCGAAAGCTCGGTGCCCGTCGTCGATCGCTGAGACAAGAAAAGGGCCCGGGACGCGCTGGCGCTCCGGGCCCTCGAAGGCTAGGGGCCGATGAGACCCTCAGAAGCCGGGATCAGTAGGGACCGCCGTCCTGCTTGACCTCGTCGTCGATGTCCTGGACGTGGCACTTGTTGCACAGCGAGCGGTTCGCGTTCGGACTCAGGTCCGAGATCCGCTGGGCCATCTCGTACGTGCCCCAGGCGTCGCCGTCCTCCTCGTTGAAGGTGACGTTGAAGTCCCAGCGCCCCGAGGAGGCCGCCGAGGTGGCGTGCGCCCGATGGCAGGTCAGGCACATCACCTGGCTCGAGGCAGCCGGTCCCGCCGTGTTGTCGATCGTCATGCCCGCGTCCTCGAACGGCACTTCCGGCCAGTACGCGAAGGCCGGGTCGCCGCCGATCAGGTCGTCGGACCCGTTGTAGAGGTTGTAGGCCAGAGCGATCCCGGGCCCGAGAGGCTCCCCGGCGACGTGCTTGTGGGTCAAGCCGATGTCCTCGAAGTCGGTGTGGCAGTTGCCGCACCACAGGCTCATGCCGCTCTGGTAGGCGGTGTGGTTGTTCGGCTCCTCGCCACCGATGCCGCTGTCCAGCTTCTCGGCCACCGGCGGTGGGTTGGTGAAGTTGTAGGTACCCTGGACCTCACGGGCACCGTACAGCAGCCGGAAGGAGAACGTGCCGTGCGGATCGTGGCAGCTCGTGCAGCCCATCAGCAAGGCCGGGAAGGTGCCGCCTGGCGCCGAGATGTGGGTGGTGTCCGTGACGAGGCCGTGGCCCGGGGCGTCGAGGTTGTGGCCCGCCCGCTCTCCCGGAATGACCGCGCCGCGAGTGGACTCCCGCAGGTCGGGGCAGGTCAGGAAGATGTAGTTGCCGGCGCCCTTCTCGAGCGAATGACCCGCCGAGCAGTCGCCGTCGAACACACCTCTCGACGAGTTGGCCGAGCTGTGGCAGCCGAGGCAGGTGTCGCTCGGCGTCGCGTCGACGAGCAGCCACGGGTTGCCGTCGGGGGAATCCGGGTCGACGGGCTCGCCCTCGTAGCTGTTGTGCATGGTATGGCAGCCGTTGCAGTGGGCGACGCCCTCGTCGTGGAAGGCCAGCGCCGGGACGCCCCACAGCACGAGCGCTGCGACGCTCGCCAGGAGCAGGATTCGGGTGGCAGTGCGCATTGCGGTCTCCTCTATCGGTTCGGTGGACAGGTCTCGAATAACTTCAAACCTCGACCGCTACTGTAGCAAGGAAGGTGCCATGGAGGGAGCCGCGTCCGGCGACCGCTAGGGCAGGTCGCAACGGGACGTCAGGGGCTAGCCCGAGCGCGAGCTGGGGAATATCCCCCGATTCGAGCGGCCAATTGGGGCATATCCCCCGGCGCGCGCGAGGACTGCCCAGGCAGTGCGGCCGGGTCACGACTTCGCTGCGGGCCGGGCCGCGGCGGATCGGAAGGGCGGCTGCTCGTCGCCGGCGGCGGCCAGCAGCAGGCGGTCGATCTCGCGGCGCAGCTGCGAGAGAGGATAGGGCTTCGTGAGGAAGGCGGCCGACGCGTCCAACCGGCCCAGCCCCGCTTCGTCCGGGCTGCGGAAGACGCAGGACTCGAAGAGCACCGGAATCGGCGGCTCGTGTCGCTGGCACGCCGCCTTGAGCTCCCTCCAGGGCAGCCCGCACGGCGTCAGGTTGACGATCGCGGCGTCCGGCGGATCGTCCGCGATGCTCGCCACCGCCTCCTCGAAGGCCGGAACCGACACCACCTCCACCTCCGGAGGCGCCAGCCGGCGGATCAATGACGGCAGGACCCGGCTTCCATCCAGGACGAGAAGACGCACTTAGATTCCCCCCCGTCCGCCAACGTCTGCAATCCCCGGACCAGCAATCCCCGGCGGGCGGCGCCTCCGCCGCCGTTCAAGGCGCCTGCGGAAGCTCGCGGCAGAGCCGGCCGAAGCGCCAGGCCAGCAGCAGCCCGGCCACCGTCAGGCCGCAGATGAAGCCGATCCACAGCCCGCTCGGGCCGAGGTCCCGGTGGAAGCACAGCCAGTAGCCGAACGGCAGGCCGACCAGCCAGTAGGCGACGACCGTCACCAGCATCGGGCCGCGGGTGTCCTGGAGGCCGCGCAGGGCGCCCGCCGCCGACACCTGCAGGCCGTCCGAGAGCTGGAAGATCGCGGCCAGCACCAGCAGCTGCGCCGCCATCGCGACGACGCCTTCGTCGCGGCTGTAGATCGCCGCGATCTGCCGCGGCAGGGCGAGCAGCACCAGCGCCGAGACGACCTGCCCGGCGAGCGCCAGCCGCACGCCGACCCAGCCCGCCCGCCGCACCCCCTCCCCGTCGCGGCGCCCGAGCGCGTTGCCCACCCGAACGGTCGTCGCCAGCGAGATCCCCAGCGGCACCATGAACGTGATCGACGCCACGTTGATGGCGATCTGATGCCCGGCTACGGCCACGGCCCCGATCGACCCCATGAGCAGCGCCACTCCGGCGAACATGCTCACCTCGACGAAGAAGCTGAAGCCGATGGGCCCCCCCACCGCCAGGAGCGACGCGATGGCCGGCCAGCGCGGCGGATCGAGCCGCGCGAAGACGCCGAGCGGCGCCAGCCGCTCGTGGCGGCGGATGTAGAGGATTAGCCCGGCAAGCTGCGTCGTCCACACCGCCGCGGTCGCGTAGCCGCAGCCGACCGCGCCCAGCGCCGGCAGCCCCCAGCGCCCGTAGATGAGGCCGTAGTTGCCGACCACGTTGACCGCCAGCCCGACGAACCCGAAGTACATGACCGGCCGGCTCAGCCCCATCCCCTCGCACAGGAACCTGAGCGCCAGGAACGCGTACATCGCCGGCGCCCCCAAGAGCAGCGCGCGCAGATAGCCCAGGATCGTCGCGTGCAGCGACGGGTCGATCTCGAGGCCCACGAGCACCGGCGCAGCGGTGGAGTACAGGAGCGCCGTGACCAGCGTCAGCGCCGCGGCGATCCACAACGCCTGCCGCACCAGCGACCCGATCGGCGCTCGCCGCCCTGCCCCGTCGAGCTGCGCCACGGCCGGCGACACCGCCATGAGCACCCCCATCCCCGCCAGCATCACGACGTGCCACATCGCCGCCCCCGCCGCCACCGAGGCCAGGGCCGCGGCCGACAGCCGCCCCGACATGACCGTGTCGACAAAGGTCATCAGCACGCTCGCCAGCTGCCCGATCACCAGCGGCAACGCCAGCCGAACGGTCCTCCCGGCGTCGGTGCGCCACGCGCTCGCGGCCGATTCCATCGGCCGACCTTATCCGCCTTCGGCGGTGAGTGGCGCCCCTACAGCAGCTCGGCCACCGCGTCGCGCTCCTCGCGCAGCTCGGCGTCCGTGGCGGCCATGCGGTCGCGGCTGAAGGGGCTGCAGTCGAGGTCCTGGACGATCTCGTAGTCGCCTTCCTTGCAGGTGCAGGGGAAGGAGTACATGACGCCCTCGGCGATGCCGTAGCTGCCGTCCGCGGGGACGGCCATGCTGACCCAGTCGCCTTCCGGGGTGCCGTGGAACCAGCTCCTGACGTGGTCGATGGCGGCGGAGGCGGCGGAGGCGGCGGAGGAGGCGCCGCGGGCCTTGATGATCGCCGCGCCGCGCTTCTGGACCGTCGGGATGAAGGTGTCGCGCACCCAATCCTCGTCCGCCAGCTCGGGGGCCGGGCGGCCTCCGACGAGGGCGTGGGAGAGGTCGGGGTACTGGGTCGAGGAGTGGTTGCCCCAGATGGTCATGCGCCGGACGTCCCGCGGATGGGCGCCCGTCTTCTCCGCCAGCTGGGAGATCGCCCGGTTGTGGTCGAGGCGGGTCATGGCCATGAACTGGCGGCGGTCGAGGCGGGGGGCGTTCGAGGCCGCGATCAGGGCGTTGGTGTTGGCCGGGTTGCCGACGACGAGGACCCGCACGTCCGGCGAGGCGTGGTCGTTGATCGCCTTGCCCTGGGGGCCGAAGATCTTGCCGTTGGCGCCCAGGAGGTCCTTGCGCTCCATCCCCGCGCCGCGCGGCCTGGCGCCCACCAGCAGGCAGACGTCGGCCTCGTCGAACCCGTCGTCGATGTCCGTCGTGGCGACGACGTCGGCCAGCAGCGGAAAGGCGCCGTCGCGCAGCTCCATGACGGTGCCGGCGAGGGCGTCCATGGCGGGCGGGATCTCGATCAGGGACAGCGCCACGGGGCGGTCGGCGCCGAGCATGTCGCCGGCCGCGACGCGGAAGCACAGTTGGTAGCCGATGTTGCCGGCCGCTCCGGTGATGGCGACGCGAACGGGCTTGCTCATGGGGACTCCCTCCAGGGTTGGGGCGGTTGCCGGTGGCGGGCGGTCGAAGCGCCCGGAGTCTTCTTATAGCGGGATCGCCGCGCCGCGACAACACCCGCCCGCGCGGGCGCCGCGCTCCCCGGGCCGGCGGGGCGACGGCGCCAGGAGCCCGCCCGGGCGGGCTCAGGGAGTCTCGTCGGCGGCGGCCGCGAGCACCACCGCGCCGATCCCCTCCCCGGCCGCCCGGGCGTTGAAGGCCGGGATCTCCTCGTCGCGCAGCCGCCGCCACTCGGCGCGCGCCTCCGCCACCTGGGCGGAGACCGCGGCGAAGAACTCGAGCTGGGAGCGCGTCGGCGGCAGGTCGGTGCGGGAGATCGTGTCCGCCAGGCGGGTCAGCTGGGCGTAGAGCAGGCGCTTCCAGCGCAGGGAGTCCTGGTAGGCGCCGGTCAGCCGGAGGTCGAAGAAGCGGCCTTCGAGGGCCGCGAGGCGCTCCTCGAGAGCGTCCAGGGCGCCGGGGAAGCCGGCCTCCCCCGCCGTATCGGAATCGGCCTCCGAGGCGGCGTCGCCCGCGCCCTCCTCGGCGCTCCCCCGGCCGCCGGCGCCACGGCCTCGTCGCGGAGGATCCTCTCCTTCGTCCTCCTCGACCTCTGCTCCATCGCCGTCCACCGAGCTCTCCCCGTCCGTCGCGCGCAGCTCCTGCCACACGGTGCGCAGCTCTCCGAGCTGGCGGCGGCTCCATTCGGCCGCGTTGACGATCTCCGCGGCCTCCTCGATGAGGGCGCGCAGCTCGCGCAGGGTCTCCATCTGGCGGGCGAGCTCCTCCTCCGTGCCCGCCGCGCCCGGGTCCTTGAGGACGACGAGGCTCGCCGTGCCCGCGACCTCGCCGCCGACGACGAGCTCCACCTGGTAGCGGCCCGGCGGCGCGTAGATCGCGAAGCGCCCGCCGTCCGTCAGCCGCCGCCACCCCTCCTCGGGCAGCCGCACCTTGGAGGACTCCTCGGGCTTGGTGCGCAGCTTGACCTGGGTCGTCTTCTCCTCGTAGAGGTCCCAGTGCGTCCGGTGGAGCCCGGCGGCCCCCTCGAGGTCCTCGAGCTCGCGGACGATCTCGCCGTCCGGGCCGCGGACGACGAGCGTGACGTCGCCGGCGGCCTCGGCCGGCAGGTAGTAGTGGAGCGTGGCGCCGTCCTCGGGGTTGCTGCCCGTGGCGGCGCTCTGGTACTCGCTCCACGCTTCCTCGCGAGCGAGGAACCGGTACGCCGGGCGCGGCGCGAAGAGCGTCGGCTGGTCCGCGGCCGCCGCCTCGCTGTAGGCGCGCAGCGGGGTCACGTCGTCGAGGATCCAGAAGCCGCGGCCGTAGGTGGCGACGACCAGGTCGTCGAAGTGCGGCTGGATCTCCAGCCAGTGCACCGGCGCCGGGGGCAGCCCGGCGCCGAGCTCGCGCCAGTGGCCGCCGTCGTCGAAGGACACCCACAGCGCGTTCTCGGTCCCCAGGTAGAGAAGGCCCGGGCGGCGCGGATCCTCGCGCACGCAGTGGGCGTAGCCGAAGACGCTTTCCGGCAGGTCGCCGCGCAGGCTCTCCCACGACGCGCCGTAGTCCGACGTCCGGTAGACGTAGGTCGTGGTGTCGCCCTCCTGGTGCCGGTCGACCGTGAGGTAGGCGGCGCCGGAAGCGTGGCGCGACGGCTCGATGTTCGAGATCGTGCCCAGCGGCGGCACGCCCCTCAGGGCGGCCGTCACGTTGCTCCAGGTCGCGCCGCCGTCGCGGGTGACCTGCACCTGCCCGTCGTTGGTCCCGGCCCAGATCACCCCCGGCTCGATGGGCGACTCGGCGATGGCGAAGACCACGGGGGCGAGCGTCGGCCCGGCGTCGTCGAGGGTCAGGCCGCCGGTGCGCTTCATCAGCTCCGGGTCGGCGGTCGTGAGATCGGGGCTGATCACCTCCCAGGTGCGCCCCTGGTCGCGGGTGCGGTGGACGTACTGGCTGCCGTAGTAGACGGTCTCGTGGTCGTGCGGCGAGATGGCCAGCGGCGCGGTCCACTGGATGCGATATTCGAGCTCCTCGGCGGCCCAGCTCTCGATCGCCTGCGGCCACACGCTGACGTTGCGGGCGTGCCCCGTGCGGTGGTCGTAGAGGTCGAGGATGCCGTCGTAGCAGCCCGCCCAGACGAGGTTCGGGTCCTCCGGGTCGGGCACCGTGAAGCCGACCTCGCAGCCGCCGACGGTGCTCCAGGCGCCGACCGGGATCTCGTCCCCGGCCAGCGTGTTGCTCGGCCCCATGGCGGTGGGCCCGTCCTGGCGGTTGCCGTAGACGAAGTAGGGGATCCGATTGTCGGTGGCGACGTGGTACATCTGGGCGATGGGCAGCTGCGGGCGCAGCCAGCTCGCGCCGCGGTTGACGCTGATGCTCACCCCGCCGTCGTGGCCGGTGATCCGGCGGTCCCCGTCGAGCGGGTCGATCCAGATGTCGTGGTGGTCCCAGCCCGAGTTCTGCTCCTCGGCCGAGACGCCGCCGTCGTGGGAGATCCACTGGCGCACGGACAGGAACGTGATCTCGTTGGCGTCGTCCGGCGCCGCGGCCGCCCGCGAGTAGTAGAGCGGCCGCTGGGCCAGGTTGTTGTCGGCGCTGACCATGGTCCACTCGCGCCCGCCGTCGTCGGAGCGCCACAGGACGCCCTGGAAGTCGTCGAACGGCGCGAAGTCCTGGTTCGAGCTGGTCTCGATGAGGGCGTAGACCCGGTCCGAGTCGGCCGCCGACATCGCCAGCCCGATCTTGCCCCACGGCCCCTCGGGCAAGCCGTGCCCCTCCAGCCGCTCCCAGCTCTCGCCGCCGTCGCGCGAGACGTAGAGGCCGCTGCCCGGCCCGCCGCTCTCCCGGCCCGCCGTCCACAGCTTCAGCTGCCACATGGCGGCGAAGAGGATCCGCGGGTTGTTCGGGTCCATGACGAGGTCGATCGCGCCGGTGTTCTCGTCGACGAAGAGCACCCGCTCCCAGGTCGCGCCGCCGTCGCGGGTGCGGTAGACGCCGCGCTCCTGCTGCGGCCCGTAGGCGTGCCCCAGGGCCGCCGCGAAGACGACGTCCGGATCGCGCGGATCGACGACGATGCGGCCGATCCGGCCGGACTCGGCAAGGCCCCGGTGCTCCCAGCTGCGGCCGGCGTCCGTCGAGCGGTAGATGCCGTCGCCGATCGAGATGTTGGCGCGGATGAAGGTCTCGCCGGTGCCGGCCCAGACGACGTTGGGATCGGACGGCGCGACGGCCAGCGAGCCGATCGACGAGGCCGGGGTGTCGTCGAAGATCGGCTCCCAGGTGGCGCCGCCGTCGGAGGTCTTGAAGATGCCGCCCGAGGCCGATCCCGCGTAGTAGGTGCGCGGGTCGCCCGCCACGCCGACGACGGCCGGAGCCCGGTTGCCGACCGGCCCGATGTGCCGGAACTCGAGCTCGGCGAACGGGTCCTCCGCCGCCCCCGCCGTCTCCGCGGTCTCCGCGCCGCGAGCCACGCTCGGCAAGGCGCAGAGCGCCAGGACCGCCAGCGCGCCGCCCCCCGGGACCGACATCCACTTCCGGAGCTTCTCCATCACTCGCCTCTCCCTTGCTCGCTCGCGTTCAGCCGCGGGGCCGCCGCCCCGCGGGTCTCGTCGGCGGGCGGTCGCCGCGCCGTCCATCCGCGTCGCCGGGCCTCGTGGCCGGGCTGCTCCCGACCCGGCTACGCCGGCTCTCCTCCGTGCCGAGCCCAGTAGCCGACGAGGGCCTTGACGTAGGCCAGCGAGGCCTCGAGGTTCTGGACGGTGTTCCACTCGAAGCGGCTGTGGAAGTCGTGCCCGCCGGTGAACACGTTCGGCGTCGGCAGCCCCATCTCCGAGAGCCGCGAGCCGTCCGTGCCGCCCCGGACGAGCTCCGCCGTGAGCTCGATCCCGAGGCTCTCCGCGGCGGCGAAGGCGAACGCGATGGCCCGCGGGTCCGTGCGCTCGATGTACTCGCGCATGTTGCGGTAGCTGTCCGTGATCTCGACCTCGACGTCCGCCCGCGGATGCGCGCCCGCCGCGCCCCGGGCCAGCTCCTCGACGAGCCGCTTGCGGCGCTCGAGACCGTCGGCCGCGAAGTCGCGCAGGAGAACGCGCGCCGTGGCCGCCGTCACGTTGCCGCCGATCTCGTGCGGGAAGAAGTAGCCCTCGCGGCCGCTCGTCGCCTCGGGGGTCTCGGCGGCCGGCAGGGCGGCCAGGATCCCGGAGAGGATGGTCGCCGCGTTGGCCATCACCCCCTTGGCGTAGCCGGGGTGGACCCCGACCCCCCGCACCCGGATCGTGGCCTCCGCCGCGTTGAAGGTCTCGAACGAGAAGGTCCCCACGGCGCCGCCGTCGATCGTGTAGGCGACGTCGGCGCCGAGGCGCTCGAGATCGATCTTGTCGACGCCGCGGCCGATCTCCTCGTCCACCGTGAAGCAGATCGCGAGCGCCGGCCGCGGCAGCTCGGGGTCGGCGACGAGATCCGCCACGGTCTGCATGATGACCGCGACGCCCGCCTTGTCGTCGCTGCCCAGCAGCGTCGTGCCGTCGCTCGAGATCAGATCGTGACCGACGTGGGCCGCAAGCTCCGGGCTCACCGCCGGATCGAGGGCGACCTCCGGGTCGCCCGGCAGCCGGATCACGGAGCCGTCGTAGGCGCGGTGGAGCTGGGGCACGACCGGGCCGCCCGGGGCGTCGGGCGAGGTGTCGACGTGGGCCAGGAGCGCGAGCCGCGGCGCGCCCGGCGCCGCCGGCAGCGAGCCGTAGACGTAGCCGTGGGCGTCCATCTCGGCGTCGGCGACGCCGAGCTCGGCGAGCTCCCGGGCCAGGAGCCGGCCGAGGTCCTTCTGCTTGGCGGTGGACGGCGTCGTCGTCGAGTCGCGGTCCGCCTCGGTGTCGATCTGGACGTAGCGCCAGAAGCGCGCCGCGACGGCCGGCAGCTCGGGTGGTGGGGCGACGCTCACGACGGGTGCCGGGACCGCGGCCCTAGACGGCCCGGTGATGGGCACGGAAGACGGCGAGGGCGTTCTCGAGCTCCGCGAGCGCCCGCTCGATGTAGGTGTGCGCCTCGTCGACGTAGCCGTCGGTCGACGCCGACCAGACCCGGTTCAAGTTGCGCTCGCCGGCCGCGAACGGGTTCATGAGCTCGGCGTAGGCGTGCAGCCCGAAGCGGTGCGAGAAGCTCTCCCGGGCCTGGACGAACGCGTCGAGGTGCTCCGGGAACTCGCGGTCGATGCGGTGCCGCAGCTCGTAGACGTCGATCTCGCCCTTCTCGCGATCGAGGGCGCGGGCCCGCTCGACGGCCGTCTCGAGGCTCGTGCCGATGGCGTCGAGGTTGGTGGCGATCCGGTCCGCCTGCCGGGCCTCGCCGTGGATCGCCCGGCGGACCATCACGACCCCCGCCGCGCCGGCGACGAGGGCGACCAGATACCAGCTCCACGGCACGCCCTCCGTCTGCCGCACCGTGAAGTACGAGCCGACGAGGAAGCCGGCGGTGATCAGCACGTAGCCGGGGCTCTTCATGCCGCGAACACCACTTTCAAGGAGTAGAAGACGCCGACCAGCGCCTCGCCCACGATCAGGCCGGCCGAGATCGGGATGCCCACGTCCTCGGCGAACGCGCGGCCCAGCCGGGCGTCCGTGAAGACCCGGGCGAGGGTGCCCAGCGTGTAGGTGAGGATGATGTTGAACGGCAGGTAGAACCCGAGCCCGACCATCACGCCGAGGCCGCCGACCCCGGACGCCGACAGGAGGGCGCCGAGCCCCGCTCCCGAGAGGTACTTGGCGAGCGGGATGTCGCCGCCCAGGATGCCCTGGATGACGCTCGCCAGCGCCTGCCCCTGGGGCGCCGGCAGCGCGTCGCTGCCCAGCCCGTAGGCTCGGTGCAGCACCACGATCAGCCCCATGATCAGGATCGGCCCCAGCCAGGTGCCCAGGAACTGGGCGATCTGCTGCTTGCGGGGGATGGCGCCCACGAGATACCCAGTCTTCAAATCGAGCATGAGGTCGGTCGCCTGGGCCATGGCCACGCACATGGCGCCGCCCACGACGATCGACGCGACGACCGTCTGCTCGTCGCTCAGGCCGCTGGCCACGAAGATGAGGATCGTGACGCCGATGAGCGTCATGCCCGACAGCGGCGACCACTGGGTGCGGCCGATGCACTCCGACAGCACCACCCCCGCCACCCAGATCCACAAGGTGCCCATGACGGCCATCGTCACGGCCCGCCAGGCCTCCATGTCCGGCACCGAGAAGTAGGCGGTGACGGCCAGCACCACCAACGCCCCGCCGATGCCCATGTAGAGCATCTTGATCGGCAGCTCGTCGCTGGCCACCGCCGAGCGGGTCTTCGAGGCCCGCTGCATGCTGCGGATGGCGGAGAGCACCAGCGGCAGGGCGAAGACGATGCCGGTGAGAGCCCCGCCGATGATCATCCCGATGCCCACCGGCCGGAAGAGGTTGAGGCGCAGGTAGGTGGCGACTCCCATCCCCGCCTCGGCCAGCGTCTCCGGGCTCGGGAGACGGCCCTGGAAGGACAGCACGGGCGCCAGCAGCCAGTAGCAGACGTAGCCGCCGACGACGAAGAAGAAGCCGCCGCGGCCCGCCAGGTAGGCGACGCCCACCGTGAGCAGCGACAGGTACCAGATGCCGTTCATGTACTCGGGCATCCCGAGGACCGCCCCGAGGTCCCAGTTCTCGACTCCGCTCGACAGGCTCAGAAGGTGCACGGAGCCGCTCACCGCCGCCGCTCCGAGCAGCAGCCAGGCCTTGCGCACGCCGGCCCCCGGCGCCTTGAGCACGGCGGCCGTGGCGATGCCGCCCGGGTAGGCCAGGCGGTCGAAGTCGATCATCTGCTTGCGCAGCGGGATGATGAAGGCGATGCCGAGCACGCCGCCGACGATGCAGGCGACGACCACGAGTATCTGGTTGAAGTCCTCGTAGCCGAGGATGAAGAGCGCCGGGATGGAGAACATCATCCCGGCCGAGGCGCCGTTGACGGCGCTGGCGATCGTCTGGTTGATGTTGTTCTCGATGATGCTGCGCCGCCGCATCACCCCGCGCAGCACGCCGAAGCCGAGGATCGCCGCCAGCTCCGAGCCCTCGATCGAGAAGCCGAGCTTCAGGCTCAAGTAGCCGATCGACAGCGTGATCAACGCCCCGATCGCATACCCCACGAGGATCGCCGGCCAGGTGATCTCGGGGTACGGGCCGTGGCGGACAGGTTTGCTCATGGGCGGCGAGCGGCCATCCTACCCCCTGCCGCCCGCAGGGCTCAAGACAGCCGCTGACGGCAGGAAGAGGCGCGCTTTCGGCCAGCCTGTTTCGACGGTCTAGGGCCCGAGCGCGGGTCCCCCTCGGCTCCCACGCCCCGTGGACCTCCCGCAGACTGCCAAGGCCGCTGTCCAGGCAGGCGGGAGCGTCGCCGGCGTCTTCGACCCGGTATGATGCCGGGCGCATGCGGATCGCCACCTGGAACGTCAACGGCCTGCGCTCGCGGCTCGAGTTCGTCCTGCACTGGCTGGCTGCCCGGCAGCCGGACGTCGTGGGGCTGCAGGAGCTGAAGCTCACCGACGAGCAGTTCCCCTACGACGAGCTCGCCGCGGCGGGGTACCGGGCGGCGGTCCACGGCCAGAAGGCGTGGAACGGGGTCGCCATCCTGAGCCGCGAGCCCGGCGAGGTGACGCGGCGCGGGCTGCCCGGGCAGGAGGAGCTCGGCTCGCGGCTCGTCACGGCGCGCTTCGGCGAGCTGTCGTTCACGACCGTCTACTGCCCGAACGGCAAGAGCGTCGGCCACGAGGACTACCCCAGGAAGCTCGGCTGGTACGACGGCCTGGCGGCCCACTGGGCGGCCACCGAAGCGCCGGCGCGGCTGGCCGTCCTGTGCGGCGACTTCAACGTCTGCCCCGCCGACCTCGACAGCCACCACGCCCCGGGCGCGGCGGCCGACCGCATCTTCCACACCGCGGCCGAGCGCGCGCGCTTCGGGCGGCTGCTCGAGGGCGGGCTGGTCGACCTCTACCGCGACCGCTACCCCGAGACCCGCATGTACTCCTGGTGGGACTACCGCGGCGGCGCCTTCCACCGCAACCTCGGCCTGCGGATCGACTTCGTCCTCGCCACCCCGGCGCTGGCGGCGCGGGTCCGCGACGTCGTCATCGCCCGCCAGTACCGCAAGAAGAAGGACGGCTTCACCGCCTCCGACCACGCCCCCGTCTACGCCGACCTCGACTGAGCGGAGACCGCAGACCGATGACCGCCGAGACCCTCCTCCCCTGCATCGAGCAGGAGCCGCCCGGCGCCGCGACCGCGGCCGTCATCTGGCTCCACGGCCTGGGCGCCGACGGCCACGACTTCGCCCCCATCGTCCCCCAGCTCGGCCTGCCGCCGGGCCACGGGGTGCGCTTCGTCTTCCCCCACGCCCCCCGCATCCCCGTGACCTTGAACGGCGGCTTCGTCATGCCCGCCTGGTACGACATCAAGAGCCTCGACCGCGCGGGCCACGACGAAGCCGGGATCCGCCGCAGCGCCGCCGAGATCGCGAAGCTCGTCGCCCGCGAGAACGCCCGCGGCATCCCGCCTTCGAGGATCGTCCTCGCCGGCTTCTCCCAGGGCGGCGCCATCGCGCTCTTCACCGGCCTGCGCCACCCGCAGCGGCTGGCCGGCATCATGGCTCTCTCCACGTTCCTCGTCGCCCCCGAGGCCATCGCGGCCGAGCTCGCGCCCGCCAACCGCGACGTCCCCATCTTCCAGGCCCACGGCACCCTCGACCCTATGGTCCCCAACGCCCTCGGGACCTTCACGAGGGAATGGCTCACCCAACGCGGCTGGACGGTCGAGAGCCACGACTACCCCATGGCCCACCAGGTCTGCCTCGAAGAGATCCAGGCCGTGGGTGCGTGGCTGCGCGGAGTGCTCCCCGAGCGCTCCGGTCGGTAACCCTGTCGGCGCCGGCTCGTGGCGGGGAGCCGCGGCTTCCCGGACCCGCCCCCCTCAGCGCTCGCGGCGGCTGACGCCGCTCCTCGCGCAGACGGCGGCCGTGACCACCAGCCCGGCGGCCAGATCCGGGACCCGCGGCCGCCGCCGTCTAGACCGGCGTGTAGCCGGCCCCGGCGATCGCCTCGCGGAGCCGCCATTCCTCGACGGCCCCCGAGACGACGGCGCGCGCCGGCTCGAGGGTGACCTCGACGGCGGTCACCCCCTCCGTCTCGCGCAGGGCCGTCTCGACGTGGCGGACGCAGTTCTCGCACATCATGCCTTCGATGGTGATCTCTCGACTGTCGGGCATCGTGACCTCCGGAAGGTAGCGCTTGACGAGCCGGCGCAGATCCTCGACGGCGAACCAGGCCGTCAGCGCGAGGAGGGCGGCGGCCGAGGCGACGCCCCACCAGGCCGCGCCGTGCTCGTGGGCCACGGCCGCGCGGGCGGCGGCGCTGCCGATGACGCCGTCGAAGAGGACGCCCAGTCCCAGGCTGCCGGCGACGATCGTCGCCAGGTAGATCGCGAGGGCCTTCTTTCCCAGCGCGCGGTAGACGGCGCCGATGGTGGCGACGTTGCTGGCCGGACCGGCCATGAGGAAGACGAGGGCGGCGCCGGCGGGCATGCCGGCGCCCACCAGGGCGGCCGCGATCGGCACCGAGGCGGTGGCGCAGACGTAGAGCGGCAGCGAGACGGCGAGCGCCGCGACCCCCGCCCCGAGGCTCCCGAAGCGCCCCAGGGCCGCCAGCGCCTGGTCGGGCACGAGCACCTCGATCGCCGCCGAGACGACGACGCCGAAGACCAGCCAGCGCCAGATGCTGCGCAGGATGTCGATGCCGTGGCTCCACATCTCGAGCGGCAGGGCGCGCGGCCCGCCCGGCGCTTCCGCGACGGCCGCCGGCTCCGCCGCCGCGCCCCGGCTCGACGCCTCGACCCAGAAGCCGGCGACGAGCCCGGTCAGGGCGGCGCTCGCGACCTTGAAGAGCGCGAAGGGCCAGCCCAGGAAGGAGGCCGACACGAGGATCGAGTCGACGCCCGTCTGCGGCGTCGAGACGAGGAAGCCGACGGCCGCGCCGTCGCTGGCGCCGTCCTTCTTGAGCCCCAGGCCGGCGGGGATCACGCCGCAGGAGCACAGCGGCATCGGCACGCCGAGCAGCACCGCCTTGGCGACGCCCGCATAGCCGCGGAACTGGCGCCGGATCAAGTCGCGCGGCAGCAGGACGTGGAGCACCGCGGCGATGACGGTGCCGAGCAGCAGCCAGGGAGCGAGCTGCACGAGGACCTGCCAGACGGCTGCCAGCATCACCATGGCCGCGCCCTCACCGCGCCGTGATCCCGCCGAAGCGGCCGAAGATCTTCATCAGGTCGTCGACCTGGTGGCGCCGCTCTTCGGCGTCGCCGCTCGTCAGGGCGTCCGAGACGCAGGTCTCGAGGTGCGAGCCGAGCAGCACCTGCCCGGCCTTGCCCAGCGCCCCGCGGACCGCCGAGATCTGCAGGAGGACGTCCACGCAGCCCTCGTCCTCGTCCACCATGCGCCGGATCGCCGCCATCTGCCCCTCGGCGCGCCTCAACCGCTTCAACAGCTCGTCTTTGGTGGCGGTCTTCATGCTAGATACCCCCCAGGGGTATCTAGCATGCACCTGCCCGGGACGTCTGTCAACCCCCCCGACGACAAGCGGAGACCTCCCGTCGTCTCCCTCCGGGTCCGGAGTGGCTCTGCCGGTCGTCGGGAAGCGCCGGTTCCACGCGGAGCACGCGGGGTGGGAGGAGGGTGCTTGGCTCTACAATAGGGAGCTCTGAGAGTTCGCTTGGGACCGAGACAGGCGCTGCCCTGGGCTGCCTCGTCTTTGTGATGAACTAGATCCGGGAGGGGTGCGACGTCCAATGACGATTCCCAACATCAAGACCGAGTTCCTACGCCACACCCTGGCGACCCTGGCGTACCGCGGCGGCAAGGCGATTCGTGGAGCGCCGCGTGGTTTTGCGGAGCTTCGCATCGGTCCGAGCACCCGGACCCCGGGGCAGATTCTGGCGCACGTCGGGGATCTGCTGGACTGGGCGCTCTCGCAGGCCGAGGGCCGCCAAGTGTGGCGCGACTCCGAGACGCGCTCTTGGGAAGACGAGGTTTCCCGTTTCTTCGCCGCGCTCGAGGCTCTGGACCGGCGCCTCGCGAGCGGCGAGCCGACCGGGTTTCCCGAGGAGAAGATGTTCCAGGGCCCAATCGCGGACGCGCTCACCCACATCGGCCAGATCGCGTTGCTCCGGCGGCTGGCGGACGCGCCGATTCGGGGCGAGAACTACTTCAAGGCCGAGATCGAAGCAGGCCGAGTGGGCGATCACCAGGCAGAGCCTGTCAAGGAATTCGACTGATCCGACCCGCTGATCAGAGCGCTCGGGGCGCCCGCGCCTCGAGGGCCCAGTTCCCTCGTCGGGAGGAGCCGACTACCAGTGGACGGCGAGGCCGACGTTGAAGGCGGGGCCGGACATGCTCAAGGGCTGGTCGAGGAACGTGCCGAGGTCGTCGCCCTCGGGCTCGGCGTCGAGCTGGCGGAAGAGCCCCTCGACGGAGCCTTCCCAGTTCTTGCCGATGTCGAACTCGAATCCCGCCTGGGCGTAGAAGCCGAACTCGGCGTCGATGGCCACGGCCCGCCGCACGCCCGGGGCGATGGTCACGTCGCCGACGAAGTCGAAGACGGCGTAGGTGAAGCCGCCGCCGACGTAGGGGGTGATCTTCCCGCCGCCGCCGAAGCTGCGGTTGAGGCCGAAGTCGACCGGCACCGCCTCGAGCTCGAAGATCTCGGGGTTGGCCTTGCTTACGAGCTCGGTGTAGTACGCCGCGCGGATCTCGAACTCGACCGGTCCGGAGCCGAACTCGAGGTCGAGGCCGACGCCCTCTCTGGTGTCCGTGTCGTCCGGCGAGTACGAGGACACGAAGAATCCAATGCTGCTGGCAGTCGCGGGCGCCGAGCACAACGCGAGCGCGAGCAGCGCGAGAGTCCAAGGTCTTGTGCGGCTCTTCATCTGAATCCTCCAGTCTCCACCCAGTCGGCAGTAGCTGATCCGCTTCGCGCGATTGTCGACGAATCCTCGCGGGAATGCAACCCAAAGGTGCACAGGCACAGCGTTTTTCGGTCTCGGCGGCACTCCCCCGCGGGGCGCCCGGCCGGCGCTCGCCGGCCGGCTACCGGACGCCCCGGGGGCCGGTTAGAATGACGGCATCGTGCGGGCCTTCAGAATCAGTCGCCACGGCGGACCGGAGGCCCTGGAGTGGACCGAGCTGCCGACTCCCGAGCCCGGTCCCACCGAGGTCCGCGTTCGGGTCCGGGCCTGCGCCCTGAACCGCCTCGACCTGTGGGTGCGCGACGGGGTCCCCGGGCATCAGTTCCCGCTGCCGCTGGTTCCCGGCAGCGAGATCGCCGGCGAGATCGACGCCGTTGGCGCCGGCGCCGGCGACCACGAGATCGGGACCCCCGTCCTCCTCGCTCCGGGCGTCTCCTGCGGCCACTGCGACCGCTGCATCGGCGCCGAGGACATGCTCTGCGAAAGCTACGGGATCCTCGGCGAGCACCGCGACGGCGGCTACGCCGAGTACGTCGTCGCGCCGGCCCGCAACGTCCTGCCGCTGCCCGCCGGGCTCTCCTTCGCGCAGGCCGCCGCCCTGCCCCTCGTGTTCATGACCGCCTGGCACATGCTCGTCACCCGGGCTCGCCTGCGGCCGCTCGAGGACGTGCTCGTCCACGCGGCGGGCTCGGGGGTCTCGAGCGCCGGCCTGCAGATCGCCAAGCTGCTCGGCGCGCGCCACGTCATCGCCACGGCCGGCAGCGACGCCAAGCTCGAGAAGGCGACGCGGCTGGGCGCCACCCACACCGTCAACTACCGCGAGCACGACTTCGTCGCCGCCGTGCGGGAGATCACCGGCCGCAAGGGGGTCGAGGTCGTCTTCGACCACGTGGGCGGCGACACCTTCGAGAAGAGCCTGAAGGTCCTGGCCCGCGGCGGCCGCCTCGTTTTCTGCGGCGCCACCGCGGCGGCGGCCGCCGAGGTCAACCTGCGGATGCTGTTCTTCAAGAACCAGTCCATCCTCGGCTCGACGATGGGGTCGCTGGCGGAGCTGCGGCACCTGCTAAAGTTCGTCGTGTCCGGAGCTCTCGAGCCCGTGATCGACCGCACGTTGCCGCTCGCGCAGGCGCCCGCGGCGCAGGCGGCGCTCGAAAGCCGCGAGCAGTTCGGCAAGATCGTCCTGATCGTGGACTGAGGACGGCGCGCGCGGCGCCGGGGGGCGAGCTTCACGGCCCGACCCGGGCCGATCCGGGCAGGGAGCATCCAAGCGAGAGGGACCGACCATGGCAGAGATCCGACAGCTCGCCGTACTCGGCGCCGGCACGATGGGGCTCGGCATCGCCCACGTCTCGGCGCTCGCCGGCTACGAGACCCGGCTCTTCGACGTCGCGCCCGAGGCGCTGCGCAAGGCCGAAGCGCAGATCCACCGCAATCTCGACCGGGGGGTCGAGAAGGGCAAGGTCGACGCCGACGCCGCCGCCCGCGCCAAGGAGCGGCTGGCCTTCGGCGTCGACCTCGCCGCGGCCGTCGCGGCGGCCGACCTCGTGATCGAGGCTGTGCCGGAGTCGATCGACCTCAAGCTCGAGATCTTCGGACAGGTCGTCGCCGCCTGCCCGGCGCACGCGCTCCTGGCGTCCAACACCTCCGGCCTCTCGATCACCGAGATGGCGGCGGCCACCGACCGGCCCGACCGCTTCGCGGGCATGCACTTCTTCAACCCCGTGCACCTGATGCGCTTGATCGAGCTCGTCCGCGGCCTCGAGACGGCGGAGGCGACGCTCGCCGCGCTCGCCGCGGTCGGCGAGCGCATGGGCAAGGAGGTGGTCGTCGTCAAGGAGTCGCCGGGCTTCGTCACCAGCCGCATCAACGCGCTCATCGGCAACGAGGCGTTCCGGATGCTCGAGGCCGGCCTGGCGACCCCCGAGGACATCGACAAGGCCTTGAAGCTGGGCCTCAATCACCCCATGGGACCGTTCGAGATGGTCGACCTCGTGGGGCTCGACGTACGCCTCTCGATCCTCCGCTTCCTGCACCGCACCCTCGGCGACACCTACCGCCCGACGACGCTGATGGAGCAGTACGTCAAGGCCGGCCGGCTCGGCCGCAAGACCGGCCGCGGCGTCTACGCGTACGACGAGAACGGCCGGCGCCTCGCCGGAGACGAGCGATGAAGGGCCTCGAGGAGCGCGTGGCCCTGGTCACGGGATCGAGCTCCGGCCTCGGCCTGGCGGCCGCCCGCGCCCTGGCCGCCCGCGGCGCCCGGATCGCGCTGTCGAGCCGCGGCGGCGCCAAGCTGGACGCGGCGCGGCGCGGCCTGGCCGCCGACGGCGCGGAGGTGATCGCCGTCGCCGCGGACGTGAGCCACCAGGACGACCTCGAAGAGCTCGTCAACGAGGTCGAGGAGACGCTCGGGCCGATCGACGTCCTCGTGCCCAACGGCGGCGGCCCCGCGGCCAAGCGGGCGCTCGAGCTCGACGACGCGGACTGGCAGGCGGCGATCCCCCTGGCGCTGCTCTTCGTGCCCCGGCTGTGCCGGCTCGTGCTTCCCGGCATGATCCGCCGCGGCTGGGGCCGCATCGTCGCCATCAACTCGGTCTCGTCGCGGCAGCCGATCCCCGGCCTGACGCTGTCGAACGCGCTGCGGCCCGCCGTCCTCGGCTACCTGAAGACGCTGGCCCTCGAGGTCGCCGCCGCGGGCGTCACCGTCAACGCCGTGCTCCCGGGCTACACCCGCACCGGCCGCCAGATCGAGCTCGCCACCATGCGCGCCGAGCAGACGGGCGAGCCGCTCGACGAGATCCTCGACGCTCCGGCCCGCGACGCCGCCATCGGCCGCCTCGCCGAGCCCGAGGAGATCGGCGCCGTCGTCGGCTTCCTCTGCTCGCCGGAGGCCTCCTACGTCACCGGCCAGTCGATCGCCGTCGAAGGCGGCTACGCCAAGGGGCTGTTCTAGCGCCCGGCGTCGTCGCCTGCCGCGGCCGGCTCCGGGCCGTCTCCCGCCAGGCGGCGGATGTAGAGCGTCTTCTGCACCCGGGCCACGACCTCGCCGGCCGCGTCGACGACCTCGACCGGCCATACCGGGCGGTACGTCGCGCCCCCGCGCGTCGCGGCCCGCACTTCCCGCAGGCGGTCGTCGCCGACCTCGAACCGGGCCCGGACGACGCCCCTGCCCGGCTTGACGAACTCGATCGCCGCCGCCTGGTCCCACACGGAGTAGTCCGCACCGAGCCGGTTGGCCAGCAGCAGGACGTAGACCGGGTCGACCATGGCGTAGAGGCTGCCTCCGAAGTGGGTGCCGAAGTAGTTGCGGTTGTAGAAGCGCAGCGTCATCGACGCCTCGGCCGCGGAGTAGTCCGCGGCCACGCGGAAGCGGATCCCCGTGCCCCAGAAAGGCGGGTACCAGCTCAGCAGCCGTCCAAACCAGCGTCCGTCCATCGTCGGCGGCGGCCTCGGCCAGCGATCAGCTCCTGGCGGTGGCGCCGCCGTCGGGCGGTGCGGCCGCGTAGGCCTCGCGCTCGAAACGGTTGTCGCGGTAGGGGTCGCGGCCGCGCAGCCACTGCCAGAGGCTGGACGCCGCGTAGGCCGGCAGGAAGAGCGGGCCCCAGCGCTCGTACTGGCGCACGTGGATCCGCTCGTGGGCGCGGCAGCGCTCGAGGCAGCCCGGGCTGCGGCCGAGGACGACGTGGCCGAGCGTCAGCGCCTCGACGCCGGCCGGCGGCACGGGCGCCCGCTCCAGCAGCCAGGCCAGCCAGCGGCCCTCGACCTCGACGACGCCCCCCGTGAGCCGGAGGGCGCCGCCGCCGAGGCGGCAGAGCGCACCCAGGACGAGCCCCAGGAGCGTGCTCGGCGCGGCCCAGAGATAGGCCAGAAGGCGCACTCAGCCCCTCGCGGCCAGTTCGCGGACGCCCCGCTCGAGGTTGGCGACCAGGGCCGGCAGATCGTCCGCCTTGACGGAGCAGAACGCGATGCGCAGGTAGCTCGGCGCGATCGCGATGAGCCCGGTGTCGTGCTCGGCGAGGAGGTGGCGGCGCGCCGCCTCCGGGTCGAGCCGGGGCGCCAGCTCGACGAGGGCGAAGCAGCCGGCGTTGAACGGCAGGGGGCGCAGCAGCGCCCGGTCGACGCCCGCCAGAGCGGCCGTGAGGACGCGACAGCGCCGCTCCAGGCGCCGCCGCACGGCCGCCACCTGCTCCTCGACATCGGC
This sequence comes from Acidobacteriota bacterium, assembly GCA_029862975.1. Taxonomy (GTDB): domain Bacteria; phylum Acidobacteriota; class Thermoanaerobaculia; order Multivoradales; family JAHEKO01; genus CALZKB01. The sequence goes on along the minus strand of JAOTWP010000022.1, from coordinate 9,696 downwards.
GGCCTCGAGGGCTCGCAGGAGGAGCATCTGGCTCGTCGCCACGGGCGAGCCGACGACGGAGCGGACGAGGCACTTGACCTTGCTCTCGAGCGCCTCGGCGACCTCGCTGCCGGGGGCGAACGGAAAGGTCAGGAAGCCCACCCGGCCGCCGAAGAAGGAGAACTCCTTCGTGCCGCCGTCGATCTTGACCGGCACGAGGCCGGGGTGCCGCCCGGCCAGGTCCCAGAAGACGGAGCGGGCGGGGACGCCGGGCTCGTAGACGAGGCCGGCGTAGGCGTCGTCGCACAGGACGACGAGCGGCCGGCGCTCGGCCTCGGCCAGGAGCGCGGCGCACAGCGCCTGCCGCTCGCCCGCGGTCGGCATGTAGCCGCCGGGATTCGAGGGCAGGTTGACGATCGCCACGGCGGGCTCCCCCGGCGGCTCGCCGGCCAGCGCCTCGCAGACGGCCTGCGGGTTGTAGGCGCCGTCGCGATAGGCGGGCGCCGGGAGGACGCGGGCGCCGGTGCGCGCCGCGAAGGTCTGCCGGTAGTTGCCCCAGTAGGGTGCCGGGACGGCGATCGCCTTGCCCTCGCCGCCGAAGAGATCCGCCGCCACGGCCAGGCCGTGGGTCAGGCCGACGGTGACGAGCGGCAGGCTCGACGCCGGCGCGTCGTCCCCGAGACCGCGCCGCTGCCAGCGGCGCCACGCGGCGCGGACCTCCGGGATGCCCTGCACCGGCGAGTAGAGCAGCGCCCGGTCGCGCGCCTCGGGAGCCAGCGCCAGCGCCTCCTCGATCGCCGCCAGGGCGAGCGGCCGCCCGCCGCCGTCGGTGACCTGGCCGATCGTGCCGTTGAACCGCTTGCCCCGCGCCTGGGCCGCCTGGAAGGGAATGTCCGGCGGAAACGCCACCCGCCTGCCCAGGGGGGACAGCGCCGCCCACAGCGCCGGGCTCGCGGCGGCGATCGGCTCGCGCAGCTGGTCGGAATCGCTCATGGCGGGGGCAGCGTAGCCCAGGCTGCGGCCGGTGTCAGCCCCGTCTCGCCGCTCGGGCAGGTTGCTGGCCGGGAGCCCAAGCTAGGATTGGAGAATGCGCCGCGTGGCCCGCCTGCTCAGCCTTCTCTTCGCGGCGCTCTGTCTCGCCTGCGCCGGAGGGGAGCCCCCCCCCCGTAATCTGCTGCTGATCACCCTCGACACCCTGCGCGCCGACCACCTCGGCGTCTATGGCTACCCGCGGCCGACCTCGCCGGCGCTCGACGCCTTCGCCGCGCGGGCGACCGTCTTCGAGGACGCCACGTGCAGCATGCCGACGACCCTGCCGTCGCACGTCTCGATCTTCACCGGGCTGCGGCCCGCGCAGCACGGCGTGCGCCGCAACGGCCAGGTGCCGGAGCGCGACCTCGCGACGGTCTTCGATCTGCTGGCCGCCCGCGGCGCGGCCACCGCCGCCGTCATCGGCTCGCGGGTCATGGGCGAGCGCTATCTCGCGGGCCTCGGCTTCGACGAGGTCGTCTTCCCCAGCTCCGAGCGGCAGTACCAGGCGCGGGCGAAGCACGTGACGAACCACGCGGCCGCGTGGATCGAGCGCCATCGCGCGGCGCCCTTCGCGCTCTGGGTCCACTACTACGACGTCCACGAGCCCTACGCGCCCGCCGCCGGCTTCGCCCGGCAGTTCGACCGCGGCTACGCCGGCCCCCTGTCCGGCGCCCTCGACGTGGAGACCCTCGTCGGGTTCAACGACCCGGCGGCGGCGCCGCTGTCGGCCGCCGACCTCGCCCACGTCACCGACCTCTACGACGCCGAGATCGCCTACCTCGACACGCACCTCGGCCGGCTCTTCGCGCGGCTCGAGGCCCTCGGCGGGATGGACGACACCGTCGTGGTCGTCGTGGGCGACCACGGTCAGGCCCTGGGCGACAACGGCTTCTTCGGCCACGGCCTGCGGCTCCTCGAGCCGGTCGTCAAGGTCCCGTTCCTCCTCCGCCTGCCGGGCCAGACGGCTGGCGCGCGGGTCGCGGCGCCGGTCGAGACCGTCGATCTCGTGCCGACCCTGCTCGAGCTCTTCGCCCTCGCGCCGCCGGGTCCCCTGCCCGGCCGGTCGCTGCTGCCCGTCCTGGCCGGCAAGCCCCTGCCTGTGCTGCCCTTCCGCCTCGTGGAGCGCCGCGCCTACCCGGAGCAGCCCGAGGTCGTGGGCCTCGCCCTGCACGGCGGCGACTGGAAGGCCGTCTACTACCGGGACGAGGACGGCGAGGAGAGCACGTTGCTGGGGCGCGGCGCGGGCGAGCTCGACGGGGCCAACCTCTACGAGCCGGGCAGCCAGGAGGCGCGCTGGCTCGACGCCGCGCGCGCCCGGCTGGCGGGCGCCGAGGTCGCGGCGGCCGCGCCGGACGAAGAGGAGCTCCGGATGCTGCGCGCCCTGGGCTACGTCGACTAACGGGCGCCACCCGGCCGGCCACCCCGGTTAGAGTAGCCGCATGTTCGATCCCCACTGGCGGCGGCGCAGCCTCGACGCCCTGGCCGAGCCGTTCGACGTGATCGTCGTCGGCGGCGGGATCACGGGCTGCGGGGTGTTCTTCGACGCCGCCCAGCGCGGCCTGCGCACGCTCCTCGTCGAGCAGGGCGACGTCGCGTCGGGAACCTCGTCCCGATCCTCGAAGCTCGTCCACGGGGGGCTGCGCTACCTCAAGCAGATGCACTTCCGGATCACCGCCATCGCCGCCCGCGAGCGCGACCGCATGACCGTCTTGAACCCGGGCCTCGTGGAGTCGCTGCGCTTCGTCTACCCGGCCAACCGCGGCGACCGCATGCCGAGCTGGCAGGTCGACCTCGGCCTGTGGATGTACGACCGGCTCACGCGCAAGGCCCAGCACCACCGCCACCTCGAGGTCGCGGACGTCGAGCGCCTGCTGCCGGGAATGGCGACGGACGACCTCGAGCGGGCCTTCTCCTACGGCGACGCGCGGACGGACGACGCCCGCCTCACCCTGGCCGTGGCCGCCACCGGCTACGCCTACGGCGGGTTCCTGCTGACCCGCGCCCGGGTGGCCGAGCTCACCGCCTCGGCGGCCGGCAGGATCGACGGGGTGGTGCTCGAGGACCTCGAGGGCGGCGGCTCGCACGCGGTGAAAGCCCACGTCGTCGTCAACGCGGCCGGCGTCTGGGTCGACGACCTGCGCACCGCAAGCGGCCTGGGCGAGCCGCGGGTCCGCCCCTCGCGCGGCGTGCACCTCGTGCTCCCCGCCTCCCGGCTGCCGGTGGCCGCCGCCGCCATGGTGCCCTCGCCCGACGACGGCCGCCCGATCTTCCTCATCCCCCACCCCGAGGGCGTGCTCGTGGGCACTACCGACATCTACCACGACGGTCCGCGCGGGGACCCGCGGGCCACCCGCGCCGAGGTCGACTACCTGCTGCGGGCGATGGCGACGCACTTCCCGGACCACGGGCTCGGCTTCGCGGACGTCGTGGGGGTCTTCGCGGGGCTGCGGCCGATCCTCGACAGCCACACGGACAACCCTTCGGACGCCAGCCGGGAGGAGGACATCTGGCAAGAGCGCGGCCTCGTCTCCGTGGCCGGCGGCAAGCTCACGACCTGGCGCCCCACGGCCGAGGAGGCGGTCGACGAGGTCGTGCGCTACCTGCCCGACGAGCGCGCCGACGCCGCGGCGCCCTGCTACACGAAGGGCACGCCGCTGGCCGGCTACGCGCCGCTCGACCTGCCGGAGCAGCTCACCGCCGTCCACGGCCTCGCCGAGCCGGTGGCGCGGGCGATGGCGCGGCGGCTGCGGCGCAGCGCCTCGTGGGCTCCGCGGCTGGCCCGCGACCGCGAGGAGCTCGCCCCCGTCGCCGAAGGCACGGACCTCTGCGCCGCGGAGGTCCGCTGCCACCTCGCCTTCGGGGCCGTCCTCCGTCTCGAGGACCTGCTCCTGCGCCGCGTTCGGCTCGGGATGTGGGAGCCCGAGACGGCCACGGCGGTCGCCCCGCGCCTGCGGCCGCTCTTCGCGCAGGAGCTCGGCTGGGACGGCAAGCGCTGGGAGGCCGAGCTCGAGTCCTTCCACGCCGCCGCCGAGGCCTGGACGCCGGCCGGCATCGTCGGCTAGCCGCGCCGCCCTAGCGGGCCGCCCTCGAGCTCGATCGCGCCGGGTAGGCGAGCACGGAATCGGCTTCCCCGAGCGGGATGACTCTCAGCGTGTCCCGGATCCGATCCAGGTGCGCCTTCTCGACCTCTGCCCGCCGCGAGGCATGCGCACCGCCTTCCTGGAGCGCCGCCGCGGTCCATCCGCGCGAGGCGAGATCGTCGATGAAGATGATCATGAGCTCCTTGCGCCGCGACTCGTCGGTGAGATAGACCAGCCGCGCGTAGGCGAAGTCGTGCGGAAGCACGTAGCCCTTGCCGGCGAGCAACTGCCGCGCCATCGCGCCATCGGTGCCGCGCCGTCTCTTGCGATCGGGGTCGAACTCGACCACGTCGGTGTCCGTGTAGAACTCGTGGTCGTCGAGCGTCACCCGCATCGGCGAGTCGCCGTAGTCGTAGGTGCCGCGCTTGCCGGGCAGATAGGCCTCGTACTGCACCCAGTACACGCTCTTCAGCCGATCGTCGGCGGTGGTCTCGACGAAGAAGTGCTGCTCCGCGTCGGCGACGCCATAGAGGACGAACTTCTGTCCGCCGGCGTATCGGAACGCCGAATCGAACCGCAGGACGACCGCGGGATCGTGATCGGAAACGAGGTCGTTGCCCGCAACGGTGCGGCCGAGGCCCGTGGTCTCGGGCTCGGTGGTGAAGCGGCCGCGATCCGAGAAGTACCAGACCGCGACCGCCGCGCCCGCGGCGAGCAGTGTCACCGCCATGATTACCGGCTTCCTCATCGATTGCCCCCACTCGAAAGACGTGCCGGACACCCTGCATGTTTCGCCACGACCTTTTCGCCGGGCCGGTCGGGGCATCCTCCCCGCGCCGTTGGTCCCGCTGCGGATCTCCGCAGTCAACGCGGATCGGCAGTCGCCGATACCCCGGCGGCAGCAGCGCGGGCGCCCAACCGGAGTGGTCCCAGACGCCCTATTGCGCCGCGAGCCCGCTCTGAGCGCGAATGAACTGCCGCACGTCCGCCAGCAGCTGCGTTCGCGACGGCTCGTTGACGTACATCATGTGGCCAGCACCGTAATAGGTGTAGACGATCCTGTCGGCGCCGATGCTGTGGCGGTTCAGGGTGTACTCCGCGTCGAAGAACGGGGTCGCGAAGTCGTAGTAGCCGGAGGCGACGAGCACCCGCAGGCTCGGATTGCGCCGCAGCGCCTCCGAGAGATCCTGGGCGGTGTTGACCGGCCAGGGCTCCCAGCTCTCGCCCTCGGGAAGCGGCGACCAGCGCCATTGCCGGCCGAGGTCCGCGGCGGACGGCGCGAGATAGGGACGGCTCCAGTCGACGCCGAGCTCGTTGCGCATGTAGTGCATGACGGTCGACTTGAAAGCGCTCGAGATCGCGTTGCTCGTCGCGTCGCTCTCGGGGTCGGCGTCGAGATCGTCGATGTCGTCACGGGTGTACCGGCTGTCGAGCCTGCCGACCGCCAGTCCCTCGTCGCGCAGCAGCTCCTTGCGAAAGCGCTCGCCGGTCACCCTCAGGTCGGCACGGTCGATGTACTCGGGCGAGAGTCCCGTGAAGTACGCCAGCCGGTCGCGCACCCTCGTCCTCTGCTCGTCGCTCACGCGGCTCCCCTTGAAGAGCGCCGGCAGCAGATCGTCGATGGCGAAGGCTCGCGACTCTTCGAGGAACTCCTCGAGGCTCTCCGGCCGTGGCTCCACCTTCTCGTGGTACCAGGCGGTCGCCGCCATGGTCGGCACATAGGTGACGTGCGAGATGATGTTGTCGCGCACGTACGGGCTCGAGCCGGCGTAGTCGAGCGCCTGCGAGATGAAGATGATGCCGTTGAGGCTCATCATCAGCCGGCCTTCCAGGATCCGCGCCACGGCGGCCGCGCGCGTCGTGCCGAAGCTCTCGCCCATCAGGAAGCGTGGCGAGTTCCATCGCCCGTTCTCCGTCACCCAGGTGTGGACCAGCTGGGCGATCGAGCGCGCGTCCTCGGTGAGGCCCCAGAACTCCTTGCCTTCATGGTCGCCCAGAGGACGTGAAAAGCCCGTCCCGACGGGGTCGACGAAGACCAGGTCCGTGACGTCGAGGATGGTCTCGGGCGCCTCCACCAGGTCGTAGGGCGGTCCGCCCGGGTGCTGCGCATCGCTCGGGACGGACACCCGCCTGGGGCCGAAGGTGCCCATGTGGAGCCACAGCGACGCCGAGCCCGGGCCGCCATTCCAGACGAAGGTCACAGGACGAGTCGCGGGGTTCTCGACGCCTTTCGCCAGATACGCGAACGTGAAGATGGTGGCCGTCGGCTCGCCCTTCTCGTCCCGCAGGTACGTCTCGCCCGCTACGGCCTCGTAGTCGATCAGCTTCCCATTGAACGTCGAGCGATGGCTGGTGACGAAGCGCGTCGGCTCCGGGACCGGCTTCTCGGTAGCCGCGGTCTCGCCCTCCTCGGACCTCGCGGCGGGTGCCGGCGAGACGACCGACAAGGCCAGGAATCCCGTGAGAAGCAGCAGTGCCCTTGGTGTACTCGAGTCCCTTTCGATCATCTTCTACCTCGGAACGAATCCTCCCCTGTCGCGCCGTCTTCAGAACGGATTGGTCGCGAAGACCGAGAACTCGGGGATGAATCCCCGGTCGTCGATCTTCAGCGCCCCGACGATGGCGTCGGCGATCTCCCGGGCTCGCAGCTTCTTGGGCGAGCCCTCGCGCTCGTAGCCCGCCTTCGAGGAGAAGCCGGTCTGCACCTCGCTCGGGTTGACCAGCATGACCCGCACGTTGTGGCGCCGCAGCTCGTCGCGCCAGCACTCGGTCATGCCCCTCAGGGCGAACTTCGACGACGAGTAGGCCGTGCTGCCGCTTCCGCCCTTGAGGCCCGAGGTCGAGGAGATGTTGATCAGATGCCCCGACTGCTGGCGGACAAAGATCCTGGCCGCCTCGCGCGCCATCAGGAACGCTCCGAAGACGTTGGTGCGATAGACCGCCTCGAGGTCGGAGAGCTCCATGTCGACGAGCGGCGCGAACCGCCCGAAGCCGGCGTTGTTGACCAGGACGTCGAGCCGGCCGTGCTCGTCCACGAACTCGCGGACCGTGCGGACCGCATCGTCCTCGTCGCCCACGTCGCCGACGCTCCAGCCGACCCCGAGCTCCGCGGCCGCCGCCTCGAGAACGTCCGCGCGCCGGCCGGTGATGACCACGTCGGCCCCTTCCCTGCTGAACGCGGCAGCGATGCCCTTGCCGATCCCCTCGCCGCCGCCGGTCACGAGGGCCTTGGCTCCCTGAAGTTCCATGGGCGGGAGGCTAGCACGGCGCCGCGCCTGCTCGAGGCCCGTTCTGACGGCGGTCCCTGGAGCGCCGCGCCCGCCTTGGCTCTTCACGCCGTGGCGTCCCCGAGGAGCTCTGCTTTCAATACCGCCGGGGAGGGATTCGCTCTCGAGCAGCCTCGTTGAAACCCCGCCATCGGCCTTCTCGTAGGTAGCTCCAGAACCGGAAGGAAGGGAGCAAGATCATGGACCGTGCAGAGAACTCCATCAAGGCCGTCCTCGTTGCCGCCTTCGTCCTCGCCGTGCTCGTGCCCGCGCTGGCGGGGGCGGACACCGTGCGGCGCAGCTTCGACGTCGTCGGCGACGGGACGCTCGCGATCGATACCGATCTCGGCGGCATCGACGTGCGCGCCGGCGCCGCCGGCCGGGTGCTCGTCACCGTCGAGCGCGAGGCCAGGAGCGGCGACGACGAGGACTTCGAGCTCTCGTTCGACCAGAGCGGCGACGACGTCCGCGTCACGGGGACGCGCCCCGGCGGCAGCTGGGGCTGGAACTCCGGCAACCGCTTCCGGGTCCACTTCGAGGTCGAGGTTCCGGCGGGGTTCAGCGTCGACCTCTCGACGTCCGGCGGCTCGATCTCCGTCGCCTCGCTGTCGGGGGACGTCGCGTGCGCCACCTCGGGCGGCGACGTCGCCCTGGACGACGTGGGCGGCCGGGTCGACTGCCGCACCTCGGGCGGCGACATCGAGATCGGCAAGGTCGCGGGCACGGTGCTCGCGAAGACCTCCGGCGGCGACATCCGCATCGACCGCTCGGGCGGCTCGGTCGTCGCCAAGACCTCCGGCGGCGACATCGTCGTCGACGAGGTCCTGGGCTCGATCGAGGCGTCGACCTCGGGCGGCAGCGTGCGGGCCACGATCGCCAGCCAGCCGCTGGCCGACTGCCGCCTGACCACCTCCGGCGGCCGGGTCGAGCTCACGATCGACCCGTCGGTGGCGGCCAACCTCGACGCCAAGACCTCGGGCGGCAGCGTGCACGTCGACTTCCCCGTCACGGTGCAGGGCGAGATCGGCCGCAGCAGCCTGCAGGCGGTGATGAACGGCGGCGGGCCGCAGATCTACCTGCGCACCTCGGGCGGCGGCATCCACCTGAAAAGCCTGAACTAGCCCGAGCCGGGGGGCAGGATCGCGAGGAGATCGACGTACTCGATCTTCCAGGCGCCTGCCTGCTCGACCCAGTTGAGCTGGAACCGGTAGGCCTCGTCGGCGCGGCCGCCGAGTCCACCCAGGCCGCCCACGAAGCGGGCCGACAGCACCATGGTCGCCTTGCGCGCCGCCGGGTCGAGGTCGAGGCGGCGGTCGAAGATCTGGACGGCGATGCGCTCGGAGCGCAGCCGGTAGAGCGCCACGTTGCGCACCAGGCTCTGGCGGTCCCGGGTCTCGAAGTCGAACTGGCGAGCCCGGAACTCGAACGGATCCGCGAAGTACGACACCGCCTCCTGCGACCGGAGCGCCGCGGCCAGCTGGCCCTCGCCGGGACCCTTCTCGATCGCGTCGGCCAGCCCGCGGAGCCGGCGGCCGATGCGCTGCCGGTCGCCGCTCCACCAGCTCCCGAACGCCAGGGCCACGGCCAGGGCGACGAGGGCGAGCAGCCATTTCTTGAGAGTCATGATCCGAGGCCCGCGACCAGGCGGGCGATCACGGGATTCTACGGATCCTCGGGCTCCGGCGTCGGTCGCGAGCGGCTGAAGGCGAGCATCGCCGTGACGCACAGGGTCGGAGAAGACTCCAGGCGCTCGCGGGCGCCGACCTTATTCGGTGATCCCGAAAGCCCCGGCGTGGGATAGCCTTGCGCGATGTCCGACCCGAGCGAACCGGAATCCGGGTACGAGCTGGTGCTCTCGACGGCCGAGGTGGGCCTCCTGCCGGTCGTGCGCTCCGTGCTGCACGGCGCCGGCATCCCCTTCGTCGTCCAGGGCGAGCATGCCCTCGCCCAGCTGCCGGCGGGCGCGCTCGCGGGGCTCTTCGCGCGCCGCGGCCTCGAGGCCCGGGTCCTCGTGCCCGCCGAGCACGCGGACGCCGCGCGGGCTCTCCTGCAGCCGGCCGCGGAGGCGTTGGCGGCCGACGACTCGCCGGCGGTCCTGGAGGAGCAGCCGTGAGCCGCGTGAAGATCGCCCTGGCCCAGGTCTCCTCCTCGCCCGATCGCGGCCGGAACCTCGAGCGCTGCCTGGACGCGATGCGCGGCGCCGCCGCCCAGGGCGCCGGGCTCGTGGCCTTTCCGGAGGTCGTCCTCGACCGGTTCTTCCCGCAGCGGCCGGGCGACGAGGCGGCCCGCGACCTCGCCGAGCCCATCCCGGGGCCCTCCACCGAGCGCGTGGCGGCCCT
>JAOTWP010000129.1 GCA_029862975.1 Acidobacteriota bacterium | reverse complement strand
GCGGCCCCGTCCACTCCCACACCGAGCAGACGCCGTTCTCGGTGGCCGGCGTCGCGGCGCTGCCGCGGGTCGACGTCGTCTACGCCCACGCCGGCATGGACGGCAAGATGGTCGCGGCGGCCGTCGCCAACGGCGCCCGGGGGATCGTCCTGGCCGGCGTCGGCAGCGGCAACCTCTCCGCCACGGCGCTCGAGGCGCTCACGGCCGCGGCCGCCGGCGGCGTCGCCTGCGTTCGCAGCACCCGGCTGCCGACGGGCTTCGTGGCCCGCAACGTCGAGATCGACGACGACGCCCGCGGGCTGATCGCGGCCTACGAGCTGAGCCCCCAGAAGGCGCGCGTGCTGCTGCAGCTGTGCCTGCTCGACGAGCGCTCGCCGGCCGAGATCCAGGAGCTGTTTCTCGAGTTCTGAGCCGCGCTTGCTCGAGCGCGGGGAGAGGCAAACGGCCGGCCCCGGCGCCGAGGGCATCGACGCCGGGACCGGCCGGAACGGGAAAGCCGGCGCCCGCTAGTAGCTGTAGCCCACCCGCAGCATCAGCCGCCGCGGCTTGACCCAGGTGTTCGGCCGGAAGTCCTCGCCCTCGGCGAGGACGACGCTGTCGAAGAAGTCCGTCGCCGTGTTGTTCAGCAGGTTGAAGAACTGCAGGTCGAGCTTGAGCTCGCCGCGGTCGCCCATCGCGAAGCTGCGGCCAACGCCGACGTCGACGAGATTCTGGAAAGGATGCCGCCGCTCGTCGGCGACGAAGTAGTTCTGGCGGCTCGCCACCGTGCTGTAGGGGGCGCGGATCTGGCGGAAGTAGGGCCGGCCGCTCTGCAGGTTGATCGAGGCGTTGGTGCGGAAGCCCTTGGGCAGCTCCCAGTTGGCCTGCACCCGGAACATGTGCGGCCGGTCGCCGCTCTGGCGGGCGCCGTCGATGTTGAAGTACTGGTTCGGATGCGAGCCCTCCTTCGAGCCGTAGAGGGGGTTGTTCTGCCACTGCGACAGCGCCCGCGGGTTGATCCCCGTCGATTCCGAGTAGGTGTAGGACGCCTGCATCCCCCAGCGGCCGCTGAAGCGGCGGTTCAAGGTGAAGACGATGCCCTGGTACTTGGCCCAGTAATCGTCGAGGTAGCCCGCCGCCGTGAAGCCCGGTTTGTTGCCCTTTCTGAAGGTCGGGAACTCGATCGGGTCGAGCAGCGTGTAGACGCGGCCGTTGAACGGGTCGGTGAACTCGAGCTCCTCGTAGACGCCGTCGTCGAGGAACTCCCAGCCGATCTGGTTGCTGGTGTCCTTGTAGACGCCCATCACCCCGAACGAATAGCGGTCGCGGAACGCGGTCTCGAAGCCCAGGGAGTACTGCAGCGTCTTTGGCGCCTCCAGGTTCGGGTCGACGTTGTTGGCGCCGGCGTTGAAGTCGTACCAGAAGACGTCGTAGGGCCCGTCGGGCCCGCTGGTCGAGGCGTACGCCTCGAGCGTCGGCGGGAAGGGGGCCGGCGAGTTCCAGTTGCCCCCGACGTTGCCGTCGTAGTAGATGCCGAAGGAGCCACGCACGACCGTCTGCCGGTTCTCGCCCGCGTTGTAGGCGAACCCGATGCGGGGCGACACGTAGTCCCAGGTGAAGACCGGGTCGACGCCGGGGATCATCTCACCCGTGGGGTCGCCCATGAGATCGAGGCGGGCGAAGGAGGGAATGCTGCCCGTCTGGTGGTCGTAACGGACTCCCAGGTTGAGCGTCAGGCGGTCGCTCACGGTCCAGGAGTCGTCGACGAAGACGCTCGTCGCGTCCTGCTGGTTGCCGTAGTAGTAGGGCAGCTGCTCGCCCTTGATGTACGAGTAGTCGTAGCCGTAGTACTCGTAGTCGTAGTGGTAGTAGTAGGTGCCGGTCGCCGACACGGCAAGGAGAGTGATCGCCTCGCCCTGGCTCGCCTGGACGCCGAACTTGAAATCGTGGTCGCCGCCCATGAAGTCGTCGGCGAAGTGCGAGACGCTGGCGCTGAACTGGTCCGTCGAGGTGTCGTAGGTCCAGGGGTACCAGACGCCCCCGGTGTAGACCGGCGGCCCGCCGCCGGGGGGGCTGAAGTCGATGAAGGCCGGCTCCGTGCTGCCGGTCTGCGACAGGTTGTCGTCGTTGCTCGACCAGCCGGCGTAGCGCGCGTCGACGAAGGTGCGGTCGCTCAGGATGGACGAGTAGTTGAGACCCCAGATCGTGTCGTCGCCGACCTCGCCGGCCGAGGCCGACGGGGAGACGAACTCGCTGGCCGGGGCCGGGTAGCCCCAATCGTTGTAGCCGCCCTTGACGTCGAGCAGGTTCTTCTCGTTGAGCCGGAACGAGAACTTGCCGTCGTAACGATCCTGGTACTGGGTCGGCGTGACGCTGGGGTCGCTGCCGGGGAAGGAATGGGCGTCGCGCCAGTACTCGTAGCCCAGGAAGTACCAGGCCTTGTCCCGCTTCAAGGGGCCCCCGAGCGTGGCGGTGGCGTCCCAGAACTCGCCCTGGTCGTACTCCGAGAACTCGGAGTCGGTGAATCCGATGCTCGAGTCGACCAGGCTGTCGGGGACGTAGTAGGCGTTGACGCCGCCCTTGAGCTCGTTGGTGCCGGACTTGGTGACGACGTTCAGCGCGGCGCCGAGCATGTTGCCGAACTCGGCCGGGGCGCCGATGCCCAGGACCTGGATCTCCTCGATCATGTCGGGATTGAGCGCCACCCAGGACGTCCCCGTCTCCGGCCCGGTCACCTCGATGCCGTCGGTGTACCAGGCGTTCGACTGCACGTTGGAGCCGAAGGCCGTGACCCGCGAGGAGTCCTCGGTGCCGAGCGAGACGCCCGGCGAGACGGCCATCATGTCGTAGAAGTTGCGGGTGGTCGGCAGGTCCTCGATGAACTCGGCGGAAAAGACCGCGGCCGAGCTCGAGCTCGCGATGTCGACCAGCGGCGCCTCGCTCGAGATGGTGACGGTCTCCGAGAACGTGCTCAGGAGCACGAAATTGGCCGCGGCCGTGCCGCCGATGGTGACGCGGATGCCGGTCAACGTCTGCCCCTGGAAGCCGTCCATCTCGGCGGTGACGTCGTAGACGCCGGGCGGCAGGGCGGTGAAGCGGTAGGCGCCGCTCTCGCCGGTGATCGCGATCTGGCCGCCTCCCGGGATCGCCTCGCCGGCGATCGTCACCGTGACGCCGGGCATGGCGGCGCCTTCCGAGTCCTCGACGGTGCCGCGCAGCCGGCCGGTGGTCGACTGGGCGGAGGCCGCGAGGCACATCGCGAACAGCAGTGCGAAAGACGCGAAAACTCTCAATGCTCGTCCATTCACGATTCTTCTCCCTTGTTCGTGGGCGGCCCGGAGGAGGCGGGATGGGGACTCCCCGCACGCAGCGGCCCCGCCGTCGCTCGGACTCGGGCGGGGGTCATGAGACAGGTCGGCCATCACGCTTTGGAGACCTCCTACGGGCTGTGGCTGTTGCATCCCTATGATAGTACAGCGCGGTGCGTCGAGATGCTCTCCCCTCGCGGTCGGCAAGGCGCGTCGCCGCCGGGCTCTTGTTGGCGCTGCTGCTCGCTGCCGCAGCCTTCCTGCTCCTGCGCGCGCCGGCTGCGCGGACGCCCGGCGAAGCCTGGTCGCGGCTGGCGCGCCGGGCCGGAATCGAGCGGCTCGACGTCGTCCTCGTGACGATCGACACCTTGCGCGCCGACCGTCTCGGCAGCTACGGGTCGGCGAGCGCGACGACGCCGAACCTCGACGCCCTGGCGGCCGAAGGAGTGCGCTTCGCCAACGCCGCGACCACCGTGCCGTTCACCCTGCCGGCCCACAGCTCGCTGATGACGGGCACCTACCCGCCCTACCACGGCGTGCGCGAGAACGTCGGCTACGAGCTCGACGCCCGCCTGCCGACCCTGGCGTCGAGCCTCGCGGCGGGCGGCTGGGTCACCGGCGGTTTCGTGAGCACCTTCGTGCTCGACTCGCGGTGGGGCATCGGCCGCGGCTTCGCGACCTACTTCGACGACTTCGATCCGGCAGTGAGCGCCTCCGGCAACCTCGCCTCCGTCCAGCGCGACGGCGCCGAGACGGTGGCGGCGGCCGTGGACTGGCTCGACCGGCGGCCGCCCGGCCCGTTCTTCCTCTGGCTCCACCTCTTCGAGCCGCACGACCCCTACGAGCCGCCGGAGCCCTATCGCTCGCGGCACGCGGGGCGGCCCTACGACGGTGAGGTGGCCTACGCCGACGCCCTGGTCGGTCGGTTGCGGGAGGCGCTCGAAGCGCGCGGCCTCTTCGACCGCGCGCTCGTCGTCGTCACCGGCGACCACGGCGAGGGCCTCGGCCAGCACGGCGAGGGGTTCCACGGCTTCTTCGTCTACGACAGCACGGTGCGCGTGCCGCTCATCGTGCGGCCGCCGTTCCGCCAGCTCGCGGGGGGCGTCGTCGACGCCGCCGTGAGCCACGTGGATCTGCTGCCGACGATCCTCGAGGCCGCCGGCCGGCCGGTTCCCGAGCACGCGCAGGGGCGCTCGCTCGTGCCCCTGCTCCTCGGCCGGGAGGAGCCGCCGGGAGTCGAGCGCCAGGTCTACAGCGAGTCGATGTACCCCCTCGTCCACTACGGCTGGGCGCCGCTGCGGAGCCTGCGCACCCGCGACTACAAGCTCATCGCGGCGCCGCTTCCCGAGCTCTACGAGCTCGCCTCCGACCCCGGGGAGCAGGTCAATCTCGTGCAGCGCCGGCGGCGGCTCGCGACCGAGCTCGCGGGCGAGCTCGAAGCGATGGCCGGCCGGATCGGCGCCGCGGATCGGGAGCCCGCCGGCCGGGCGGAGCTCGACGAGGAGACTTTGAGCCAGCTCGCGGCCCTGGGCTACCTGGCCGGCCGCGGCGGCGTGGCGATCGACGAGGAGCACGCCCGCGAGCGGGCCGACCCCAAGGACCGCATCGAGCTCCATCAGCTCGTCATGGCGGCGCAGAGCGAGCTCGGCAAAGGGGAGCTCGACGCGGCGCGGGGCCGGCTCGAAGAGGCGCTCGACAGAGACGCCACGATGGTCGACGCCCACCAGATGCTGGGCACGATCGCCATGCGCGAGGAGCGCTTCCCGGAAGCGGCGGCGAGCTTCCAGGCCGCCCTGGCCGTCAAGGACGACCACCTCGCGTCGCTCTTCGGCCTCGCCAGCGCCTACCGCCGGATGGGTCGCGCCGAAGAGGCGCTCGTGGGCTTCCGGCGGCTCCTCGCCCTCGATCCCGACGACGTCAAGGCGGTCGCGGCGGTCGCCGACCTGCTCGCCGCCGACGGCCGGGCGGCGGAGGCGGTCGCCGTGCTCGAGACGGCCCTGGCGCGGGAGGACCCGCCGGCGCTGCTGCTCAACCAGCTGGGCGAGCTCGAGGCGGTCGCGGGTGAGGGCGAGGCCGCCGCCGAGCATTTCCGGCAAGCCCTCGCGGCCAAGCCGGAGCTCGTGGCGGCGCGCTTCAACCTGGCGGTGCTCACCGAGGAAGCGGGCCGCCTCGACGAGGCGATCGCGCTCTACGAGGAGACCATCGAGCGCGCCCCCGGCCACTTCGAGGCCCAGTTCAACCTCGGCCGCCTCTACGGCCGCCGCGGCGAGCCGCGCCGCCAGCTGGAGCTCTGGGAGGCGGCGATCGCCTCGAACCCCGACTTCGCGCGCGGCTACTTCTACCTCGCCAAGCTCCTGATGGACCGCGGCGAGGACCTGGCCCGCGCCGAGGCCCTCGTCCGCGAGGGGCTGGCGAAGGACGCGAGCCACCGCGCCGGGCCGCTGGGCTACTACGTCCTGGCCGACATCCTCAACCGCACGGGCCGCGGCCGCGAGGCGGCGCAGGCGGCGGCGACGGGCCGGCGCATCGAGCGCGAGGCGAGCGGCTAGGGGCTGTCGGCTCTGAGGGGAGGCGCGAGCCGCTGCCAGTTGAGCACGGCGTTCCACAGCAGCCGGTAGTCGGAGCGGTTCAGGTCGCGGTGCATGGGGTTGAAGTTGTAGGCGACGATCGTGCCGGTGCCGCGCGGCACGGCGAGGATCGCCGGCCGGCCGGCGAGGCGCTCGATCCCGACGGCGCCGCCGCTGACGATCGCCGGCGGCTCGCCCTCCCCCGGCCCGCCCCATTCGAGCACCGTCCAGCGCGGGTCGAGGGGGCCGTCGAGGCAGGAGGTGCAGTAGGCCATGCGCAGCCAGCGCCGCGGCCTCTCGTAGACCGGGTAGTCGGCCCGGAAGACCGAGGTCGAGGCACCGTAGCCGTAGGCGAGCGGGTGCTCCGGGAAGGGGAATCGCGCCGTGAGCTCCACGCCCGGCGTGCGGACGCCGGGTGCCGTGTCGCGGCGGACGAAACGGACGAGGCCGCCGTCGAGGGCGAGCGTCGAGCCCGCGCCGAGCGTCGCGAGGACGCCGCCGGCCTCGACGAACCGCTCGAGCTCGGCGAGGCCGCTCCAGCCGATGCCGCCGGTGACGTCCGCGGAGGCGGCGGGCACGCCGTGGCTGGGGTACTCCGGGGTGGCGGTGAACGGCATGGGGCCGGCGACCGGCTCGATGCCGTGGATCTGCCCCTGGAGGTCGAGGTCGACGTTGCCGTAGAGGATGACGTCGACCCGCTCGCGCAGGGCGCCGGCCCGGACGTCGTCGTCGCGCAGGTAGGTGTAGGGCACGCCGCGCTGGTCCAGCGTGTAGCGAATCCAACCGATCGAGTCGGTGTCGGCCCACGGCACCCAGACGCCGAGGCGCGGCGCCGGGGCGGCGTGGAAGGCGGCCGCGGGGAGCTCGGCGGCGCTCTCGAAGTCGAGCGCCAGCTCGGTCGCCACCCGGCTGAGAGCCTCGTGGAGGCCGTCCTGCGGCGGTAGAGCCCACGAGCCGGCTGGGTAGTCGCGGCCACCGTGGCTGAAGGCCGCGCCCGCGATGCGGACCTCGAAGGGGGCCAGCCGGTAGCGCGCCGCCAGCAGCGCCTCCTGGCCCGAGTCGGCCAGCAGGTAGGCCGGGCCGCGGCCGCTCACCCGCCCCGCTACGCTCACCGATCCTTCGAGCGGCTCGAGGTCGTCGGGCAGGCCGGCGAGGTCGTCGATCGCCACGGCCGCGACGCCGTAGTGCACGGGCAGCGCCCAGGAGACGTCGTCGTAGGGCGGGCTCTCGGCGTCCTCGGGGAACTCCTGCGGCCGCAGCAGGTCGACGGCGTAGTTGCGGTAGGGCTGGTCGAGGCGGACGACGTAGGTGCCGGCCGGGAAGTCGCCCGCGGCGACGGAGAAGGGGCGCGCCGCGCGGCCGACCTCGATGCGTTGGGACAGGAGCCGCTCGATCATCGCCGCCACCCGCCGCCGGTCGCCCTGCTCGGGGGCGATGAGGAAGGCGCGCGGGCTGCCCTCGACCCCCCGGCGCCAGGAGTTGTAGCCCTTGCGGTAGAAGTTGCGCAGGAACTCGGGCGCGTTCTTCGCGGTGTGGTCGAGGATCGCCAGCAGCCCGGTCTGGGTGTAGTTGACGTTGTCGCGCATCGACCAGGCGAGCGGGCTGGCCGCGGGCCACGGGCGGTACCAGCGGCGGGTGGTCTCCCAGCCGTCGAGCTCCCGCACGACGGTCTCGGCCGTGGCGTTGCCGTAGGTCTCGTAGCCGCGGCCGATGGCGTTGTGGTTCATGGCGATCGAGTCGAGGTAGTGGTGCCCGTAGCCCTCGCCGAAGTCCCAGGTCCAAACCCCGGGCATGCCCCAGCCGGTCATCGCCGTCATCTCCTCGAGGCTCATCGCGAGGAACTCGGTCAGCACGATGGGGTCGAGGTTGGGGTTGTAGGGGCCGGTGCCGTTCCAGGTCTGGAGGAGAGCGATCGCCTCGTGGAGGTCGTGGATGACGGTCGGGTGCCAGTCGAAGAACACGCGGGCGACCGCCTGCGTGGCTCTCTGGGTGAGCTGGTGGGCGTCGCGGTTGGCGTCCACGAAGACGTAGCGCCCCCAGTAGGGCGGCGACTGGCGGGGGAGGGCGGGGTAGTCGGTGCGGCCCTTCAGGTAGCGGTAGAACCAGTCGACCATCTTGTCGCGGCCGTCCGGGTTGGAGGCCGGGTTGATGAGCACGACGAGGCGCTCGCGGATGCGCCGGATCATCGGCTGCTCGGAGACGGCGAGGCGGTAGGCGAGCTCCATCACCGTCTCCGAGCTCCCCGTCTCGTCGGCGTGGAGCCCGGCGTTGACGTAGTAGAAGGGGCGGGCCGTGGCGATCAGATCCTCGGCCCTCCCGGGGCTGGTGCGGCGCGGGTCGGCGAGCGCCGCGGTCGCCGCCCTGAGCCGCGGCAGCTCCGCGATCCCCGCCTCGTCGGCGACGGCCACGAGCAGGATCGGCCGGTCCTCCTCGGTGCGGCCGATCTCCTCGAGGTGGACCCGCGGCGAGGCCGCGGCGAGCGCCGCGAGGTAGCCGTAGAGCTTCGCGGTCCCGGTGAGCTCGCCGGCGGCGCCGGCGACGTGGCCGAGGTAATCGGCGGGCGACGGCACGGCCGCGGATTCGGGCACGTAGGCGACCCAGGGATTGACGAACCGCGGGTCGGTCGTGAAGCGGGCGATCGCTTCCACGGAGCCGGGCTCGGCGACGTCGGGGGCGTAGGCGCCGTCGTCGGCGGCGACCGCGAGGGGGGACAGGAGGGCGACGAGGACCAGAGTGGCCAGGGCGCCGATCCGCGAAGGCCGGCGGGCGCCGCGAGACACTCCAGTGAAGAAGGTCTTCATGAATGGTCCTTTCTGCTTCGGGCCGGGCCGTCGAGCGGTCCGGTCGTGGTGGAGCCGAGTCTATGATCGAATGTCCGCCGGCCGCGGACCGATCACGGGCCGCCCGCCGACTGCGAGGTGATGACGGCAAGGTCCACGAGACGGGGTAGGGTGGCCCGCGGCGCGGCGGCCGGGGCGCCGGCGGCGTGGCTGGCGGCGGCGTTCCTGTCGGCGGGGCTGCCGACGGCGGCGCCCGCCTCCGCTGCCGCGAGAGCGGCCGCCGAGACACCGGCCGCCGAGGCATCGGACGTCGGAGCCCGGGTCGCCGGGGCACCGGCCGCCGAGACGCCGCCCGCCGCGCCACCGCGCCACGTGCTGCTCGTCACCCTGGACACCTTCCGTGGCGATCGGCTGGCGCCGGAGACGGCCCCCAACCTCGACCGTCTCGCTGCCGAGGGCGCCCGCTTCACCCGCGCCCGCGCCGCCGCGCCGCTGACCCTGCCCTCGCACGCCTCGATCCTCACCGCCGCCTGGCCGCACACCCACGGCCTGCGCGACAACGGCGACGGCCCCCTCGACGCGGCCCACCCGACGTTGGCCGAGAGGCTCGCGGCCCGCGGCTGGGACACGGCCGCCTTCGTCGGCAGCTTCGTGCTCGACCGCCGCTTCGGCCTGGGCCGCGGCTTCGCGCGCTACGACGACCGGGTGACGCGCGACGTGGCGCTGCTCGAGAGCCCCGCGGCCGAGCGCGACGGCGCCGAGGTGGTGGCGGCGTTCGAGGACTGGCTCGCCGCGCGAGCCGGCGGCGACTCCGACCGCGGCTCCGCCCCCTTCTTCGCCTGGCTGCACCTCTACGACCCGCACGCGCCGTACGAGGCACCGGAGCCCTTCGCGAGCCGCTTTCCGGGCGCGCCGTACGACGCCGAGGTCGCCTACGCCGACGCTCTCGTCGGGCGGGCTCTCGCAGCCCTGCGCGCCCGCGGCCTGCTCGACGAGAGCCTCGTGGCCGTGGTCGGCGATCACGGCGAGGGCCTCGGGGAGCACGGCGAGTCGACCCATGCGCTCCTGATCTACAACTCGACCCTCCACGTGCCGATGTTGCTCTGGGCGCCCGGCCTCGTGCCGCGGCGCGAGATCGCCACCCTGGTGCGCACCGTCGATCTCGCGCCGACGATCCTCGACCTGCTGGGGACGGGTGAGAGTTTCGGCGAGGGGAGGAGCCTCGTCCCGCTTCTCGCCGGCGCGCCGCTCCCCGAGGCCCCCGCCTTCGGCGAGTCGCTCTACGCCAGCCGCCATCTCGGTTGGAGCCCGCTCCACTCGGTCGAAAGCGGACCGTACAAGTACATCGCGGCGCCGGAGCCCGAGCTCTACGAGGTCTCGAGCGATCCGGCGGAGACGATCGATCGCCTCGCCGCGAGACCGGACGAGGCCGAGCGGCTGGCCGCGCTCCTCGCGGCCGAGCTCGGGCGCGCCCCGCCGTCCGCAGCGCAGCGCGCCGCGGACGCGGAGACCATCGCCCGGCTGCGCAGCCTCGGATATCTCGCAGGCAGCGCTCCCGCGCCGGCGCCCACCGTCGACCCCAAGCGCAAGCTGGACGTCTGGGAGCGCCTGCTGCGGGCCACGGAGCTGCAGGCTCGCGGCGAGCACGCCGCCGCGGCGCGGGCCTTCGAGTCGGTGCTGCGCAGCGAGCGCTCGCTCCCCCTCGTCTACGAATCGCTGGGGGCCTGCTACGTCCGGCTCGAGCGCTGGGACGAGGCGGAGCGCCTCTACGGCCTGGCGCTTGCCCGCGACATCGACTCGGCGGCGATTCGCCTCGACCTCGCTCTCGCCCGCGCGCGCCGCGGCGACGCCGCGGGCGCCGTGGAAGAGCTGCGCCGGGCGCTCGCCCTCGACCCGCGCAGCGTCGCGGCCCACCACCACCTCGGCGACCTCCATCGCGCCGCCGGCCGCACCGCCGAGGCGGCAGCGGCGTACCGCACCGCGCTCACGATCAACCCGGACTACGTCTATTCGTGGAACGGCCTCGGCCGCGCGCTCGCCGCGAGCGGCGACGCCGAGGCTGCGCTGACCGCCTTCCGCCGCGCCGTGGAGATCGCCCCCGGCGAACCGCACGGCGTGCTCAACCTCGCCGTGCAGCTCGAGCGCATGGGCCGCACCGCCGACGCCCGCGACACCTACCGCCGCTGCCTCGAGCTCGACCCGAGCCCCGAGATCCGCGGCCTGGCCACGCAAGGCCTCGACCGCCTGGCCGGGGACTGACGGCCTTCCAAGCCGTTGGTCTCAGCGGCCGTTCCGCAGCGTTGGAGACCACCTCCGAGCTGCCTTGTCGGCCATGCCTACCCGAGA
>JAOTWP010000285.1 GCA_029862975.1 Acidobacteriota bacterium | reverse complement strand
GAGCAGGCGCTGCGCGCCGATCCGACCACGCCGACGGCGCTGCAGCACCTCCAGCGCATCCACTTCGCATGCGAGCGCTGGGACCTCGCCTTGCAGATCGCCGAGGTCATGGCAGAGCATCCGGCTCTGCCCGCGGGGGAACACGCCGCTGCCTTCGCCCAGATGGGAACCCTCTGGCTGGAGCGCTTCGACGATCCGGAAGCCGCCGGCGCGCAGTTCGAGCGCGCCCTGGCCCAGGATCCGGAGCAGAAGGACGCCCTGTCGGGCCTCGCACGCGCCCTGCAACGCTGCGATCGAGAACGGGAAGCGGCCGACGCCTGGGAGCGCGCCCTGCCGCACCTCGAGGGCCGCGAGCGAGTCGCCGGCCTGATCGCGCAGGCGAACCTCATGGGCCGGTCCCTGGGTCGGTCCGAGCGCGCGGTCGAGCTGCTGCGTCGGGCCCTCACGGACGATCCGCAGAACCCGGAGGCGATCGAGGCGCTGGCCGAACACGCCCGGGCGGCGGGCCTTTGGCCCCTGCTCGCGGACCTCCAGGAACGCCGCTTCGAGCAGGCCACCGAGGCCCAGCAGCGGGCCGCGATCGCCTTCGAGGCGGGTCGCATCCAGCTCGAGAACCTGAACGACCTCGACCTCGCGCGCCAGTGGCTGTCGCGCGCCGTCGATCTCGACCCCGAGAACGCGGATGCCTATCAGTCGCTGGCCGACGTGCAGCGGGAGAGCGGCGACGAGGAAGCGCTGATGCGCTGCCTCGAACGGGTCGTCGAGCTCTCGGGCGACGCGCCGCCGGTCTGGGCCCTGCTCGAGGTCGCGTCGCTGCACTCGGATCGGCGCGACGACCTGCGCGCCCTCGAGAACCTGGAGCAGGCCTTCGCAATCGCCCCGGGTGACGCGTTCGTGGGGGAGGCCTACGCGGAGACGCTCGGGCGTCTGGGCCGCAGCGACGAGCTCGTGGAGGTCCTCGAGCGCCGCGCCGTGGCGGCGCCAGACGCAGAGACGCAGGCCGGTGTCCTCGCCGAGCTCGGGGCGCTCTACGAAGACCGTCTCGCCGACCCGGGCGCGGCCTGCGCGGCCTTCGAGCGCGCCTTCGACGCCTGCCCCACGGCGCCGGACATCGCCGCCTCGCTCGAGCGCCTGCAACGAAAGTCGGAATCCTGGGACGCCCTGCGCGCGTTCCTGGAGCGCGCGGCGCACGAGGCCCCCGAGGCGGAGCGCGTCGGCTTCTGGTGCTCCCTCGCCGAGCTGCTGGAAACCCGTTTCGAAGACCCGGCGGCCGCGGCCGAAGCCCTGAACGAGGCGCTGGCTCTCGAACCCGGTGCGCAGGCGGCGCACCGGGGCCTTCAGCGTCTGGCCGAGACTTCCGGAGACGCTGCCGCCCGCCGCAACGCGTACGAGCGCGAGGCGAATGTCAGCGACGATCCCTCGCGTCTGGCCTTTCTCACTGCGAAGCTGATTCGGCTGCTCGAGGCCGAGGACAGGCCCGAGGCGGCCCTCGAGTGGGCGCAGCGCTGGGTCGAGGCGGCTCCGGACGACACCGAGGCGCTGAGCGAGTGCGCGCGGCTGCACGATCGGCTCGGGCACCCGGAAGCATTGATCGAGCTGCTCAATCACCTCGACGCGCTCGTCGAGCCCCGCGAGCAGTCGGCGATCCGGCGCCGCCTGGGAGCCCTACACGTCGCCGCCGGCCGCCGCGACGAAGCCATCCGCGCCTATCAGCGGGCGCTGGAAGCCGACCCCTCCGACATCGAGGTCCTGGAGACCCTGGTCGTCCAGCTCGATGTCGAGAACCGGCTGGACGACCTGGCGCGTGCCCGGCGACGCCTCGCGGAGCTCCTGCCGCCGCCGCGCAAGGCCTACTGCCTGGACGCGCTCGCGCATCTTCTCCTCGACCGTCTCGGGGACGTGACCGGCGCCATCGAGGTCCTGACGCGCCTCGCCGGCCGCGAGGGCGCACCGGAGGACGTGGACGATCGGTTGGACGCGTTGCTCGACCGCACGGGTGGCCACGAGGAGCTCGCCGAGCGACTGCGCACCCGCTTGGAATCGAGCCATTCCGGAAGCCCCGAGGCGATCGCGGTCGCCCTGCGGCTCGGGCGCGTGCTCCTGGAGCACCTGGGTCGCTACGAGGAGGCGGCCGACGTCTTCCGCCGGGCTCGCAGCTGGGAAGCCGGGTCGACCGCCGCCATCGACGGACTCGCGCGGGCCCTGCGCGCCTCCGGGGACGCCGAGGGCCTCGCGCGCTTCTACGCCGAGGAGGCTTCGCGCGCCGACGACCCCGCCGTCGGCGATCGTATGGCGTTCGAGCGGGCGGTCCTGATCCAGGACGCCCCCGACGGAAGTACCGAGGCCGCCGAGACCTATCGCCGGCTGGCCGCCGAGGCCGCCGACCCGGCGTTGCGCGGCCAGGCCTCCGAACGACTCGCCCTCCTGCTCGAGCGATCGGGCGCCTGGGCACAGCTCCGAGCTCATCTGGCAGCGG
>JAOTWP010000021.1 GCA_029862975.1 Acidobacteriota bacterium | reverse complement strand
TGGATGCTGAACGTCAAGCCGCAGGTGTCGCTGCAGAACGCGGAGTCCAGCGGATCGACGCGGATGTAGCCCTGACCGCTGCTGAACGAGTTGGGCGGCACGATCTCGACGTCGATCGCGTGGCTCCCTTCGCCCACCTCGAACGTGCCGCTGCTGTAGGTCGGATCCGCGTAGGCCGCATCCGGACCGACCGGCAGCGACGACGCATCCACCGGCACCAGGGGCGTCGTGCCGAGCTCCTGGCCGTTGTCGAGGAGCCGGAACTGGTCGCCT
Source organism: Acidobacteriota bacterium (assembly GCA_029862975.1). GTDB lineage: Bacteria > Acidobacteriota > Thermoanaerobaculia > Multivoradales > JAHEKO01 > CALZKB01. The sequence goes on along the minus strand of JAOTWP010000021.1, from coordinate 41,501 downwards.
TTCAGGAAGTCGTCCGTCACGCTCACGCACGCCTCGCCGTCGAAGGTGAACGGCCCGTCGGGGCTCAAGACCGGCGGCGTGCCGATCCAGAAAAAGGCCGGCGGCACGGCCGTGGTCGCCGTCCACCCGGCGCCGATCACGATCGGCGTCGGGCCGGCGCGGGTGCCGGCCGCGGCTCTCTCCCCGGCCCTTCCGCCGTTGGCGCCGGAGGCGGCGGCCGGCAGGGCCGCGAACGGGAGCGTCAACGGCAGGGGGCCGGTCCCCGGAGCTCCGGACAGGCCGATCGAGACCTCCGTGTCCATCTCGGTCGTGGCCACCACCGGGTCCGCCACCGGAGGCTGGGGCGGAGCGACGGCTTCGACCTCGATCGTCACGGTGGCCGTCGAGGTCTCGCCCGGGTCGTCGGTGTCGAGGTCGCCGTTGAGGTCGCCGGCGACCTGGAAGTCGAAGCCGTCCGTGCCGGCAAAGCCCGCGTTCGGCGTGTAGTCGACGCGCGCCGTGCGCTGCGGCACCTCGGAGCCCTGGGTCAGGGGACCGAGGACGCCCGCGGAGGGTCCGCTGCCGGCGACGATCGAGAACGTGAGCTCCACGTCGTCCACCCCGTCGCACTCGCCGGTGCAGGGGGCCGAGCCGTTGAGGATGAAGCTGCCGACCGTGTCCTGGACGATCTCGAACGTGCTCGGGTGGGCCACCACGACCTCCAGCGGGTCGGGCGGCGGGTTCGTGTCGCCGGGCGCGTTGATCCCGACCAGGGCGGGCTCCGAGGCAAGCCCCTCGGGGTCCGTGACGCGGAAAAGGAAGTTGTCCTCGGGACAGACCTTCACGCCGTCGACGACCGGGCACGGGCCCGGCGTGTAGACGACCGTCGCGCTGTCGACCGCGGGCTGCCCGAGGACGCAGGTCTCGCCGAGCGGGCAGTCGCCATCGACATCGCAAATGCCGTAGGACGCCGAGCAATGCCCGACGGGGTCGGGGATGACGGGCGTCACCGGACCCAGCGTCCCCTCGCCAGGGGGGGTGTCGATCGAGAAGGCGAGATCTCCGCCCTCGGGATCGCTGCCGGTGAGGATGATCGTGAGGGGGTGGTCCTCGTCGGTCGCCACGTCCTGGGGATCGGCAACCGGTGGCTGGTTGCCGAAGAGGAAAGCGCTGTCCTCGACCACCGTGCTCTTGCGGTTGAGCAGGACGTCGCGGCCCAGCGCGAGGCCCGTGAGGTCCGTCTGCTGGGCGAACTCGGTCGTTCCGTTCGGCACGTAGAGGTTGGCACTGACGACGCCGCGCTGGGCTCCGGAAGCGCCACCGAAAAACGCCGCCCTCGGCGATTCGAAGGGATCGGCGTTGGCGCCCGCCACGTAGAGGACGACCTCGGCGGCCGACGGGGCGCCGGACGTACCCGCGCAGACCCCAGCGGGGCCAGGACCGAGGATGGTCTCGGCACCGAGGAAGATCTTGCCGTCCATGCGGACCACCGTCGGGGCCGCGAAGAGCAGCCTGCTTCCTCGGCCGCCCGTGATCGACCGCACGTCGTAGACACCGCCCGTGAAGCACAACGTACCGTTGCGCGCGACGGCGATGTCGCGGTAGGCGTCTTCATCGAGGCTCAAGAAGCCCCCCACCCCCACCGAGACGTCCTCGAGCAGCTCGCGCGTCGTCGTCTCGAAGGGCGGCAGGAAGTCGAAGACCGGGAGATCCAGCGGCGGGTCGCAAGGCACGCCGTCGAGCTCGTTGCAGAAGAAGCCGTCCGCGGCGGACGCTCCTTGCCGGGTGACGATGCTGTCGGCCGTCGCCGCGCCGACGATCGCCGTGTTCCGGTCGATTTGCAGCTCGCCGCCGGCCAGAGTGGGGCCCGTGGCGGCATCGTTGACCACCACGTCTCCGGTGATCGTGGAGTCCTGCTTGAGCCACGCGCTGTTGGTGGCGACGATGGCTTCACCGGCGACGAGAGGTCCCGGGGCGATCAGTGTAACGGCGATCAGTCCAGCGACCGCCAACGGTCCCGTGACGGGCAATCTCCATTTCATACTCCGATCCTTTCCGCTGTCAGCTGTTGCTCGACGCTAGCGTCGACATCGACACCGATGTGCGGTTGGCGCGCGAGCCCTGGCGCACCTTCCGTCCTCCAATTTGTGTCTTCTGCCGGGCAACTCGGCGGGCCGGCGAGAAGAAGAACCAGGGCGCGAATTATACGCCCGCAGTCAACTGGAAGCCCACTCGGAATCCCGGCGTCGAGTCCTCGAAAAACACCCCCGACGCGTCTTGATTTGCGCAGTTTTCAAGACTGCGATTTTCGTGCCGCTTCCGCGTCGACCGGACGGACACCTCGGTCTGGAACCAAGCCGCTTCAGGGAGAACGGCGGCTCACCCGCCGATTCCGGAAGTCGGACGGTGCGGGCCGGCGGCGACGATCCGTGTGCACGGACGGCTCCGATTCCGAGACGATCGGCCGCGCCTGGAAACAACCGGGCGCACCAAGAAACGATCGGCCGCGCCGAGAGACGATCGGCTGCACAAAAAGATCAGGTGCGACCCCGTCCCAGGGACGAGGTCGCACCGAGGTTCGCTGCTTGGGGACCGCGGTCGAGGGCTACCGGATGCCCGTGGTCTCCTCGAGACGAGCGAGGCGCTCCTGCACCGCGAGCAGCGCTTCGTTGGCCTCCTTGAGCCGATCGATCTCGTCCTGCTGCTGGAGGGTGTAGAGGACGAGCTCCTCCACCTTCTCGAGCAGCCGGCCCTGGAAGTGCTGCACGTTGAGGCCCTTCTCCCGGATCTCGTCGGTGCTGGGCACGTTCGGCAGGTGCTTGTTCTCGGCGATGAACGCCGCGAGCTCGTCCAACGACAGGTACTCGTAGCCGGGCTCGAAGACGTAGTCGGCGCAGGTCCCGCTGCCGCCCTCCGAGCACTGCCCCTGGATCGTCAGGTCGCCGGTGCGCGTGAGCGCGAGCTCGTTTACGCCGGTCGTCGGGTCGGTGATGAAGAAGTTGGCGCCGGCGACGAAATCCCAGTCCCCGAACTGGCTCTTGAAGCGGACGAACGGCGCGTTCATCGTCTTCTCGAGCAGCAGCATCTGCTGGTTGCCGGCACTCGTGTCCTGGACGTGAATCTGCGCCGTCCCGTTGGACTTCGAGATGTGCAGCGGCGTGTCGGGTGCGGTGGTGTTGAGCCCGATGTTGCCGCTCGCGGCGATAAAGAGCGCATTGTTCGGCGCGCCCGGCTTGATCTTGAACGGCAGCGTCGAGCCGTTCGTCGCGTCGCGGACGAAGAAGTTGGCCTCGTTGCCGGCGAGGTCCCAGGTCTGGGCCGTGAAGCCGCTCGAGCCGTCCTGCTCGAGGCGCAGGGTCGGGGTGTTGCCGTTGACGACGTGGAGATCCACCACCGGCGTGGCGGTGCGAAAACCGACCCTGCCGTTGCTGCTGACGAAGAGCGAGTTGCTCGGGGCGCCCGCCCTGATCGTGAACGGGGTCCTGCCGCCGTCGATGTCGTCGATCGAGAGCTTGTTGGCGCCGCCGTTCGTGCTGTCGTTGGCCGTGATCTGCCAGTCGTTCGACGGGAAGCTCGACGTGCTCGACGTGTCCTGGAACTTGATCCGCAGGTTGTTCTCCTTCAGCCGCAGCGTGTCGAAGCCGAAGGACTCGCCGTTGACGCAGTCCTGGCCGATGCAGGCGCTGCCGTCGACGATCAGGTCGTCGAGGATGACCTGGTCGCGATTCTGCCCGGGGGGCACGTCCCCGGGGCCGGGGCCGCGCTCGCTCGCCTCTTCGTCCTGGCCCGGCGCGACCTGGCCGCCGACGATCATGAAGTAGCCGCTGTGCACGAGGCCGGGGATCTCCCGCGCGCCCTCGAACCCGGCCTCGGCGGCGTCGCCGCGCGCGCCGCCCTCGACCCGAGGAACGACCCGCATCTCCCAGGCGTAGTCGCCGTCACTCAGGGGCTCGCCCGCGGGGCCTGCCAGATCGAAGACCACCGGGCCTCGGTCGGCCACCGATTGCTGCCACACCTGGCCCATGCCGGACAGCGTCAGGACCACCCGCTCGTAATCGACGGCGGGGGTGTAGGAGATGTCGAACGTGCCCACGACCGGCCGATCTTGAGCCTGGACGGGCGCGGTGAGAAGGACTACCACGAGCGCGCCGAGCAGAGCCGGCAGCGACCGCTTCGAGAACCTGATTCGCATCACACTGAGTCTCCTTTGAGTTCTGGCTCGGTTGGCGAGGTCGCCGCACATCCGCTCCTCGCCGAAACGGTAAGGCCCTTTACGTAGGTCGTGGAGCGCCGGGAGTATAGCAGGCGACCGTCGCCCGCTCGACTCCGCCGCAGCGGCGGCGTGCCTTGATCGCGCCGAAAGCTCGGTGTTATGCTGCCACCGAGTTGTCCGAGAACGCGACAGTCGTGATCGGCGAAACGCCCCTTCGCGACCCCCGCCAACAGCCCGAGCGACCCGAGGTGCACCGGTCTTGACCGCTGAGCCCGTACTCTCCTCGTTCGGGCGTTCCCACCCTCCACCCGTTGGCCGGCCGCATCGCGCGATGCGGCCCGGCCGCCTCTCGCCCGAGGAGGACACATGCCCGACAGCGCGCTGACCCAGGAGCTCCGCGACACCGACGACGAGTACCGCCGCCTCTACGAGGAGCACCAGGACTGCGAGCGACGGCTCGACGAACTGCGCGACAAGTTCTCGCTCTCGGAAGCGGACGAGCTCGCGGTCAAGCACATCAAGCGCCACAAGCTCTTCCTGAAGGACCGGATGGAAGAGATCGCGCGGTCGCGGCAGACCGCCGGCGCCACCGCGTAGCCGCGGCCGCCCGCCCGGACGGCGAGGGAAGCTCGGTGAGATTCGCCAGGGAGGCCGCGCCCTTCGTCGCGCCGCTGGCCGTCGTCGCCCTCGCCCTGGCCGCGGCTGGCTGGCGGCGCTCGGCGCTCGTGGCGGGCCTCGCGACGGTCGCCGTCCTCCTCTTCTTCCGGATCCCGCGCCGCAGCCCCGACGCCGATCCGAGCGCCGTGCTCGCCCCGGCCAACGGCGTCGTGACCCGGATCGAGACCGTGCGCGAGCCGCGGCTCGGTGGCGAGCCCTACCGGCGGGTCGTCACCTTCCTCTCCGTCTTCGACGTGCACGTCCAGCGCTCGCCGGTGGCCGCGAAGGTCGTCGAGTGCGCCTACACCGCCGGCCGCAAGGTGGCCGCGTTCCGGAAGGACGCGGGCGAGGTGAACGAGAGCCACTGGACGGTGCTCGAGGACGAGCACGGGCGCCGGATCGCCGTCCAGCAGATCGCGGGCCTGCTCGCCCGCCGGGTGGTCAGCTACTGCCGCGCCGGGCGGTCCTTCGAGCGCGGCGAGCTGATCGGGCTGATCAAGTTCGGCTCCCGCGTGGACCTGTACGTGCCGGCCGACTACCGGCTCGCCGTCGAGCCCGGAGCGCGGCTGGTGGAGGGACGGACCGTCGTGGCGCGGCCGCCCGATGATCGAGGCCCGATGATCGAGGCCCGATGATCGAGACACGATGAGCAAGCGCAACAGGATGCGCCGCCGGCTGCGGCGCGGCGCGTACCTGCTGCCGAGCCTCTTCACCATCGGCAACGTGCTCCTCGGCTTCTACGCCGTGGTGCGCGGCCTGCAGGGCGACTTCGAGCTCGCGGCGCTCCTCGTCGCCGCCGCCGCCGTCCTCGACGCCCTGGACGGCCGGGTGGCGCGGCTCACGGGGACCGAGAGCGAGTTCGGGCGCGAGTTCGACTCGCTGGCCGACGTGCTGACCTTCGGCGCCGCCCCGGCCCTGCTCACCCACGCCTGGGGTCTGGCCGATCTCGGCAGGATCGGCTGGCTGGTGCCGCTCTTCTATCTCGTGTGCTGCGCCACGCGGCTGGCGCGCTACAACGTCCAGTCACCGCAGGGCGACCGGCGCTACTTCGTCGGCCTGCCGGCCCCGGCGGCGGCCTGCGCGGTGGCGGCGCTGCTGCTCTTCGCCCCCGAGCAGGACTGGAAGCCGTGGGGCAACGGCCTCCTCCTGGCGAGCCTGCTCGTCCTCGGCGCCCTCATGGTCTCCACCTTCCGCTACGTCAGCTTCGGCAACCTCGACCTGCGGCGGCGCTGGAGCTACCGCAGCGCCATCGTGCTCGCGGGACTGGTGCTCCTGCTCGCCTACCGGCCCCAGGGCGCCCTGCTGGCGGCCGCCGTGGCGTACACCGCCTACCCACCGCTCGCCTGGCTGGCCGGCCGCATCCGCGGGAACCGGGGGCCGGCCGAGGCCCCGGGCTCCGAGCCTCGGTCCCGCTGAGTTCCCGCCGGAGCCCTACTCGGCGCCGGCCGCGCCTTCCGGAGGACCCGTGCGGGCGAGGTAGTCCTCCACCTGGAGCAGGTTCGCCTCGCCGGCCCGGCGGACCACCGACAGCAGGGCGTTCATCGACGAGACCTCCTCGAACTGTTCGTTGACGAACCAGTCGAGAAAGCGCTGCGCGATGTGGTCGCGGTCCTTCTGCGCCACCTCGACGAGCTCGTAGATCTGCCGCGTGACCTTCTGCTCGGAGGCGAGCGCCACCTCGACGGCGGCGGCCGCGTCCGCGAACTCGCTCGGCGGCGCCGGCAGCTGCGGGATCTCGACCCGCCCCCCCGCGTCGACCACGTACTTGACGAAGCGCATGGCGTGGTCCCGCTCTTCCTCCGACTGGCGGTAGAAGAACCCGGCGAGCTGCTCGAGATCCTCGGAATCGAAATAGGCGGCGATCGACACGTAGAGCATGGACGCCTCCATTTCGTTGCCCACGTGGCGATTGAACGCTGCGATCAGATCCTGGCTTGAGACCATTCGGCTCCCCCCGTCGTAGGCGCCCACGATATCGGATCGCAGGGCGCGCTCAAAGGAGCGGACGGCCGTTGCTATACTCGCCAGCCCCGCGGGCCGGCCCCGCGGGGCGCCCGAGCCTCGCGACCGCCGCCCAAGGACCCTACGGAGACCCCGCACGATGCCCGCTTCCGACGCACCGCCCGAGCGGCGGCAGGTCGTCATCCTCGGATCGGGGCCGGCCGGCCTCACGGCGGCCCTTTACGCCGCGCGCGCCAACCTCGCGCCGCTGGTGCTCGAAGGCACCCAGCCGGGCGGCCAGCTGACGATCACCACCGACGTCGAGAACTACCCGGGGTTCCCGGACGGCGTCCTCGGGCCGGAGCTCATGGAGCACATGCGCAACCAGGCGAAGCGCTTCGGAGCCGAGGTGCGCTTCGAGACCGCGACCGCCGTCGAGCTCGCCGCGCGGCCGTTCCGCGTCGAGAGCGACGCGGGCAAGGTGGTGCTCGCGGACAGCCTCGTCATCGCCACCGGGGCCGCCGCCCGGCTCCTCGGCCTCCCGTCGGAGGAGCACCTCATGGGCTACGGGGTCTCGACCTGCGCGACCTGCGACGGGTTCTTCTTTCGCGGCAAGGAGGTCGTCATCGTCGGCGGCGGGGACAGCGCTCTCGAGGAGGCGATGTACCTCACGAAGCACGCGACCAAGGTGACGGTCATCCACCGGCGGGACGAGCTGCGCGGCTCCAAGATCATGCAGGAGCGGGCGCGGGCGAACGAGCGCATCCACTGGTTGTGGAACCGCGTCGTGACGGAGGTCCTCGGCAGCCGCGAGGGGGGCGTCCACGGCGTTCGCATCCGCGACACCGTGAGTGGCGAAGAAAGCGAGTACGCGTGCCAGGGCGTCTTCGTCGCCATCGGGCACACCCCCAACACCGCGATCTTCGAGGGCCAGCTCGACATGGACGAGAAGGGCTACATCCCCGTTGCCGAGCCGTCGACGCGCACGAGCGTCGAGGGGGTCTTCGCCTGCGGCGACGTCGCGGACCCGGTGTACCGGCAGGCGATCACCGCCGCCGGCACCGGCTGCCGCGCGGCGATCGACGCCGAGCGCTGGCTGGAGGAGCAGCACTGAGCCCCCTCGCGACGGGCACGGCCCGCCCCTCCACGCTAGGTGCGCTCAAGGCCGCCGGCTATGAGCCGCGCTCCGTGAAGGAGGAGCTGCGCCGCAACGTCCAGCAGCGGCTCGCCGCGGGAGCGACGCTCTTCCCGGGCATCCTCGGCTACGGCCGGACGGTGATTCCGGCGGTCACCAACGCCCTGCTGGCGCGCCACGACTTCATCCTCCTCGGGCTGCGGGGCCAGGCCAAGACCCGGCTCCTGCGCGCCCTCGTCGACTATCTGGACGACGCGATCCCGGTCCTGGCCGGCAGCGAGATCAACGACGATCCCGTGCGCCCGGTCTCTACCTGGGGCCACAAGCTGATCGCCGAGGCGGGAGACGACGCGCCCATCGAGTGGCTGCCGCGCGAAGCCCGGTACCACGAGAAGCTCGCCACCCCGGACGTGTCGATCGCCGACCTGCTCGGCGACATCGACCCGATCAAGGCGGCCACCCGCAAGCTGACCTACGCCGACCCCGAGGTCATCCACTTCGGGCTCGTGGCGCGCAGCAATCGCGGCATTTTCGCGATCAACGAGCTGCCGGACCTGGCGCCGCGCATCCAGGTCGGCCTGCTCAACCTGCTCGAAGAGCGCGACCTCCAGATCCGCGGCTTCACCGTCCGCATGCCGCTCGATCTGCTCATGGTGTTCTCGGCCAACCCGGAGGACTACACCAACCGCGGCTCGATCATCACGCCGCTCAAGGACCGCATCTCCTCGCAGATCATGACCCACTACCCGCCGGACGTGGCCACCAGCCGGAAGATCACGGACCAGGAGGCGTGGACCCGGCGCGACGGCGAGGTCACGATCCCCGACGACTTCCGGCGGCTCATCGAGGAGATCGCGTTCGTCGCCCGCGGCAGCGAGCTCGTCGACCAGACCTCGGGGGTGAGCGCGCGCATGCCGATCTCGGCGCTCGAGATCCTGCACTCGAACCTCGAGCGCCGCGCGCTCACGACCGGGGACCGGCCGCTCTACCCCCGGCTCTGCGACCTGCCGATGCTCCTGCCGGCGCTCACCGGCAAGCTCGAGATGGTCTACGAGGGCGAGCAGCAGGGCGTCGAGGTCGTCACCCGCCAGATCATCGGCGAGGCCGTGAAGAGGGTCTTCGAGGATCGCTTCCCGGCCGTCGGCCGCGAGCTCGGCAGCGGCGGCGAGGACGACACCGGCCCCTACGCCGCGATCGTGCAGTGGTTCGCCGCCGGCAACTCGGTCGAGCTTTCCGACGAGCAGCCGTTCGCCGAATACGAGGCCGAGCTGGCCCGGGTGCCGGGGCTCATGGAGCTCGCCGGCGAGCGGGGCGAGTCGCCGCAGGCCCGGGCGCTGGCCGCCGAGATGGTCCTCGAGGGCCTGCACCAGCACGTGAAGCTCGCGCGGCAGGACCTCGACAGCCGGGTCACCTACCAGGAGATGGTCAAGTTCCAGCTCCTGCGGCCGCGGCGCGAGCCGCGCCAGACCGACTTCAACTAGGCCCGCCGAACGCGGCCGGACGATGCGCCACCGCTATCTCCACCTCGATCCGGCGCTCGTCGAGCAGCTGCTCGCGGCCCTCGACCTGATGCGGCTCTTCAACGAGCTGCTCCTAGCCGCCGGCGGCGACGCCGAGCAGGCCATGGACTGGATGCGCGAGCTCCAGCAGCGCGGCTTCATCTCCGAAGCGGTGGATCTCGAGGCCTTCTTCGCCGAGCTCGAGCGCCAGCGGCTGGTCTCGCCGGACGGCGAAGGCCGCCTCGCCCTCACGGCCGCGGGCGAGCGGCGGATCCGGCAGGCGGCGTTCGAGGAGATCTTCACCAGCCTGCGCCGCGGCGCCGCCGGCTACCACCCGACCCACGCCCACGGCGAAGGCGTCGAGCGGCTGCCCGAGACGAGGCCGTACGAGTTCGGCGACGACCTCCACCGCATCGACGGCGGCCGCTCGATCCAGAACGCCCTGCGCCGCAACGTCGGCGAGCTCTCGCTGGCCGAGGAAGACCTCGAGGTCTACGAGACCGAGCATCTGACGGCCTGCGCCACCGTGCTGGCGATCGACGTCAGCCACTCGATGGTGCTCTACGGCGAGGACCGGATCACCCCGGCCAAGAAGGTCGCCCTGGCGCTCACCGAGCTCATCACCACGAAGTACCCCAAGGACTCGCTCGGCGTCCTCCTGTTCGGCGACCGCGCCCAGCGGGTCGAGCTCGCGGACATCCCCTACATCCAGGCCGGCCCCTACCACACCAACACCCGCGAGGCCCTGCAGCTGGCGCGCGGCATGCTCGCCCGGCACAAGCAGCCCAACAAGCAGATCTTCCTCATCACCGACGGCAAGCCCTCCGCCATCACCGAGGGCCGCGAGGTCTACAAGAACCCCTTCGGGCTCGATCTCAAGATCGTCAACCGCACCCTCGAGGAAGTCGACCAGTGTCGCCGCCAGGGCGTCGTCATCACCACCTTCATGCTCGCCACCGACCCGACGCTCACCCAGTTCGTGGAAAAGCTCACCAAGATCAACCGCGGCCGCGCCTACTTCGCCTCGCCCTACAACCTCGGCGAGTTCATCCTCGCCGACTACATCCGCAACCGGCGACGGCGGGTTCACTGATCTTCTGCATGCCGGATCGTGTCGGTAGGATCGAAAGATGAGCGCGAAGAGCCTGCGACGCTGCGACTGGGTGGGAGAGCACCCTCTCTACCTCGCCTACCACGACGAGGAGTGGGGCGTGCCTTCGCGCGACGATCGGCACCTCTTCGAGCATCTCGTGCTCGAGGGCGCCCAGGCGGGGCTCTCGTGGCTCACCATCCTCAAGCGGCGGGAGGGCTACCGGCGGGCGTTTGCCGGCTTCGACGTCGAGAAGGTGGCGCGGTTCAACTCCCGCAGCGTGGCGCGGCTCCTGGCGGACGAAGGGATCATCCGCAACCGCGCGAAGGTCCACTCGGCGATCAACAACGCCAAGCGGTTCCTCGAGGTGCAGCGCGAGTTCGGCAGCTTCGCCGCCTACGCCTGGAGCTTCGTCGGCGGCAAGCCGATCCGGCGCGGAAGCTACGCCACGTGGAAGGAGCTCCCCACCGAGAGCGAAGAGTCGCGGGCCTGGAGCGAGGACCTCAAGAAGCGCGGCTTCACCTTCGTCGGCCCGACGAGCATGTACGCCTACATGCAGGCCGTCGGCATGGTCAACGACCACTCCAAGAGCTGCTTCCGGCGAAGAGAGGTCCAGGCTCTCTAGCCCCCAGGGCCGCCGACGACTCGCTTGGCGAGGTCGTTCGTCGCCAGGTTGCCCTGGCTGTCGAGGCGATTGATGAGCCCGAGGGTCTGAATCGGCACGGTCGAGGGGTAGCGCTTCTGGAACTCCGCGAGCGTCATCCGGCGGTCGAGGTCGACGAGCGCGAGGCGGCTGGGCTGGACGTCGAGGACCTTGCGGTCGGTGACCCGGCGGAAGCTGTTGAGCGTGCCCTCGAGGTCCCCCTTGTAGGTGCTCCACTTCTCCGTGAGGGTGAGGCCGAGCAGCTGGTAGGTGCGGTCGTTGTAGCGCACGAAGGTCACCCGGCCGCCGAGATCGCCGCTGTCCTGCGGCACCTCGAAGAGCGAGGACGCCGCGGTGAAGCCTCCGACCCGGCCGGTCTCGACGCGGCCGCCCGTCAGGCCCTCCTGGGCCACGAACTTGCGGGCCGCTTCGGCCGGGCTGGCCTCGTCGACCAGCTTCATCTGGAGGATCGCGTCTCCCGCCTCGCTCTGGGCGACCAGGGCCTGCTTCTGGTTCTCCCGCTTCCAGCCGGCGGGAAGGTCGAGGGAGAAGGCGAGGTCGGGGTGGAGGAACCGGTCGCCTTCGAAATAGCCTTCGCGCGGGTTGGGGCCGAACACCATGCCGTCGAGGCGCTGCTGGTAGGGGCGCGCGTTGACGACCGTGCCCGAGAGGTCGACCTGCAGCCGCGCGACCTCCGCCGCCATCGTCTGCTGCCGCTGCCCGGGATCGGGATGGGTGGCCATCCAGCTCGGCGCGCGGCCGCCGCCGGAGGCCTGGCTCACCCTCTGGAGCACCCCGAAGACGTTCGGGATCTCGCGCGGGTCGTAGTTGCCGCGCAGGACGTAGCGCAGGCCGAGCCCGTCGGCCTGCCGCTCGTCGTCCCGCGAGTACTTGAGGAACAGGAGCCCCATGCCGGTCTGCGCCAGGTCGCCGAGCTGCGCCATCCGCGGGCTCACGATCATCCCGATGCCGATGCCGAGGCCGGCCAGCTGCTGCTTGCTGAGCTGATTGACGCTGTGGCGCGCCGTCACGTGGCCGATCTCGTGCCCCAGGATGCCGACCAGCTCGGCCTCGGACTCGAGGTGAGCCATGATGCCGCGGGTGACGTAGACGAAGCCGCCCGGCAGCGCGAAGGCGTTGACCAGCGGATCGTCGAGCACCCGGAAGGTCCACGGCAGATGCGGCCGCTCCGACTTCGCGGCCAGCCCCGAGCCGAGGGCCTGAACGTAGGCCTGCAGCGCCTGGTCGGGGTAGAGACCCATCTGGGCCACGATCCCGGGATCGGCCTCGCGACCCATGGCGACCTCCTGCGACTCGGAGATGAGGTTGAGCTGCTGCTTGCCGGTGGCCGGATTGACCGAGCAGCCCGGCACCAGCGCCGCCAGCGCGGCCACGGCGAGCACGCCGGCGCACCGGCGCGCGAAACGGACGCGGAAGAGAGTCATCGACATGGCAGGCCTCCGAAAGCAACACGCCCGCAAGCCGGGCGGCAGATCGAAAGCTCATTCTAGCGTCGAGCAGGCGGACCGGCGGGAGGCAATCGCCAAAGCCGGACGACCTGCAGCGGGATCAGCAGCACGAGCCGTACCGGTTCATGGCCGGCGCGCTCGCAGGACCGCGCGCCCCAGGGGCAGGGCCAGCACCGCCGCCACGACCAGGGCGATCTTCAAGAGGCTCTCCTCAGACAGGGGCCGGGCGTCCGCGATCCTCACCAGGGCCCGGGCCAGACCGTTCGAGCCCAGGACCAGCGCCACGCCGACGACTCCGACGCCCAGGAGGTTGGCGAGCGGGCCGTTGACGCGGCGGCCCATCGTCCGCCGCTCGTTGACGGCGACGAAGAGGAAGATCGCCACCACCGGGAGCAGCACGCCGTTGAGGGCCTGCGCCAGCACGATCACCGGGACGGGCTGGACGCCGCTCAGGCCGAAGCCGACGCCGACGGCGAGGACGCCGATCCAGACGCCGCGGTAGCGCCAGCCGCGGTCGTCCCACTCCGGCTCGTCGCCCCTTCGCGCCAGGCCGCGCGCCGTCAACGCGGCCGCCAGCGGCGCCGTCACGGCGGAGGAGAGCCCGGCGGCGAGCAGGCCGACGGCGACGAGCGAGCCGGCCCAGCCGCCGAGGCGCACCTCCAGGAGCTCCGTGAGGGCGGCGTAGCCGAACGGGCCCTCGAGGGCCGCCCCGACGACGACGACCGCCATCGAGATCAGGCCGCCGAGACCGACCGCCACGGCGATGCCGAAGCGGGTGTCGGCGAGCCGCCCGCCGCTCGCCAGGCCGGAGCCCAGGAAGAGGTTGTAGGGCACCACCGTCGTGCCCACGAGCCCGAGGGCCAGAACCGAGGAGCCGGCCGGCAGCGACGGCCGCAAAGCGCCGCCAAGGAGGGGCGCGATCTCGGGTAGCAGCAGCCAGGCCGTCCAGAGGAACGCGACCCCCATGGCGGCGACGAGGAGGGCGAGCGATCGCGCGACCCGGCCCGGCGAGTTGAACCACAGCAGAACGGCGGCCACGGCGCCGAGGACCAGGGTCCACGCTTGCTGCGAGAGACCGCTGACGAGCCGCGCGCCCGCCACACCGCCCAGGATGTTGCCGGCCTCGTAGGCGGCGCAGCCCAGGACGATCGCTCCCAGCACGAGCCCGAGGACCAGCAGGCGGACGGCGCCGCTCGGGTAGCGCTCCCGCAGGGCCTGCCCGAGGTCGAGCCCGCCGGCGATGGTCAGGCGCGCCGCGGCCTCCTGCAGCACCGCGCAGGCGACGGTCGAGAAGACCAGCGCCCACAGCAGGGCGTAGCCGAAACGGGCGCCGGCCGACGCCGCCGTCGTCACCGTCCCGGGCCCGATGAAGGCGGCGGCGAGCACCGACCAGAGGACGACCGCGAGCAGACGGCGGATCACGGCGCGGCCCCGCCGTCGCCCCCCGCGGGGCCCCAGCCGCCCCCGCCCGGCGTCTCCAGGACGAGGCGGTCGCCGGGGAAGACCTCGCGGCCGTCGACCGAGGCGAGCGGCTCCCGCGTCCCGTCGGCGCGCACGAGGAACTGGCGGGCCGGCGCGCCCGCCGACCCGCCCGCCATGCCGTACGGTCCCGACCGGCGGTGCTGGCCCAGGACGGAGAGGTACATCGGCTCGAGGAAGACGATCTCGCGGCGGGCGCCGTCGCCGCCGCGGCGGGTGCCGGCGCCGCCCGACCCGCACCGGATCTCGAAGCGCTCCAGGCGCACCGGGCAACGCAGCTCGAGCACCTCCGGATCGGTGATCGCCGTGTTCGTCATGTGGGTGTGCACCGCCGGCGCGCCGTCGAAGCCCGCCCCGGCGCCGGCACCGCCGCCGACCGTCTCGTAGTAGCCGAACCGCTCGTTGCCGAAAAGCGTGTTGTTCATCGTGCCCTGGCTGCAGGCTACCAGCCCCAGCGCCTTGAGCAGCGTGTCGACCAGCCGCTGGCTCGTCTCCACGTTGCCGCCGACGACGGCGGGCGACTCCCGGGGGTCGGCCGCGAACGGGGGGTTCAGGAGACCGGGCGGCAGGACGAGCTCGACCGGCTCCATCAGCCCCTCGTTGAGCGGCAGCGGCTCGGCCAGCAGGAGGCGCAGCACGTACATCACGACGCTCGTGACGATGGCCGGGGTCGCGTTGAGGTTGCCGGGGTGGACTCCCCCCGAGCCGGTGAAGTCGATGCGGGCGCCGCCACCCGCGAGGGCGATCGCGACCGCCAGCGGCGTCCCGTCGTCGAGCGTCTCCACCGCCGCGAACGAGCCGTCGCCGAGCCCGGCGAGGGCGCGGCGCAGGCGACCCGCGGCCGCCTGCCGGAGCAGGCGCATGTAGCGAGCCACGCGCCGCGCCCCGTGCTCGGCGGCGAGCTCGCGCAGGGCGCGGACGCCCTGGTGGTTGGCCGCCACGGCCGCCTGGAGGTCCGCCAGGTTCTCGTCCACCGCCCGGGACGGAAAGGGCCCGGCGCTCAGCCACTCCCGCGCCTCCTCCCAGCGCCCGGCGCCGCCGCGCACGAGGTAGCGCGGCGGGAGGACGACGCCCTCCTCGGCCAGCGTCGTCGCCGCCGGCGGCATCGAGCCGGGATGGGTGCCCCCGATCTCCGCGTGGTGCGCCCGGCTCGCCACCCAGCCGAGCGGCGCCGGATCGTCCGCCGCGAGGAAGACCGGGGTGATCACCGTCACGTCCGGAAGATGGGAGCCGCCGCAGGCGGGATCGTTGGTCACGGCGACGTCGCCCGGCCCCGGATCCAGCCGCGCGGCGACCGCCCGCACGCAGAGTCCGAGGGCGCCGAGATGGACCGGGATGTGGGGCGCGTTCACCACCAGACGCCCCTCGCCGTCGAGCAGCGCGCACGAGAAATCGAGCCGCTCCTTCACGTTGACGCTGAGAGCCGTTCGCCGCAGCATCTCCCCCATCCGCGCGGCGAGCATCTCGAAGCGGTGGGTGAAGAGCTCGAGCTCGACGGCGCGCGCGGCGGCGGTCATCTCCCGCCTTTCGCGGCCGCCAGCGCGAGCGCCCCCGCCCCGTCGACCCGGCAGGTCCAGCCGGCGTCGACGACGGTGACGCTGTACTCCTCGACGACCAGCCCGGGGCCGGCGAAGCCGTCGCCGGCCGCCAGGGCACCGCGCTCGTAGACCGGCCAATCGCTCCACTCCTTCCCGGACCAGGCCGGCTGGCTCCCGGCCGGCTCGGCGGCGCGGGCCGCGGCCGCGGGCGGCCGGCCGGGGAGAGGCTCGGCGGCCGTCCCCGCCACCAGGCG
The DNA here is from genome assembly GCA_029862975.1 of Acidobacteriota bacterium. Lineage (GTDB taxonomy): Bacteria > Acidobacteriota > Thermoanaerobaculia > Multivoradales > JAHEKO01 > CALZKB01. The sequence continues at coordinate 25,604 of JAOTWP010000021.1, read as the reverse complement.
CAGGGACTCGACCTCGACGGCAGCGGGGGGCGGATCGTAGCCGTAGAGCGACCGGTAGCGCGCGGCGAAGGCGGCGGCGAGACCCTCCGCGGCCGGCCAGTCGACCGTGAGCGTGGCCTCCTGCCCGGCCACCCGCAGCTCGGCGCTGCGCCTGCCGACCTCGATGGCCGGGCGCTCGACGCCCTCCGCCTCGACCAGCCCGACGGCCTCGGCGGCGAGACTCTCGAACCAGCCGCCGAGCCGCGGCTCCACCTCCTCCAGGGGGGCGAGGACCGAGCGCTCGGCGAAGCGCTCCAGGCGCGCCGCGCGCAGCCCGAGGGCGCTCAAGATACCGGCGTCGACCGGCACGAGGACGCTGCGCATTCCCAAGAGAGCGGCCAGCGCGCAGGCGTGCTGGCCGCCCGCGCCGCCGAAGGCGACGAGGACGTGGTCGCCGAGCCCGTAGCCGCGGCGGGTCGAGATCCGCCGGATCGCCTCGGCCATGCGCTCGTTGGCGATGGCCAGCAGGCCCGTCAGGAGCGACTCGCGGGAGAGCGCCTCGTCGCCGGCCCGCCGGACCGCGGCGAGCAGCTCGTCCGCCGCCCGCTCCGCCGCCGCCGGATGGAGGGGGATGACGAAGCGCCCGGCGACCACCCTCCCCAGCAGGAGGTTGACGTCGGTCAGGGTGAGCGGCCCGCCGCCGCCGTAGCACGCCGGCCCGGGAGCGGCGCCGGCGCTCTCCGGTCCGACCCGGACCTGCGTCCCGTCGAACCAGCACACCGACCCACCGCCGGCGGCGACGGTCTCGATCGCCAGGGACGGGGTCGCGAGCCGCGCGCCCCCGACGCTCGTCGTCCGGCGGTAGTCGAGCCGGCCTCCGAAGCGCGACACGTCGGTCGAGGTGCCGCCCATGTCGAAGCCGACGAGACGGCTCTCGCCGGACGCCGCGCCCGCGCTGGCAGCGCCCACGACCCCTCCCGCCGGCCCCGAGAGCAGGCTCTCCTTGGGCGGGTAGCGGGCCGCGCCCACGAGGCCGCCCGAGCTCGTCATCACGTGCAGCGTGCCGCGCCCGAGCGCTCGCTGAACGCCGCCGAGATAGCTCTCGAGGGCCCGCGACAGATAGGCGTTGACCACCGCCGTCTCGGCCCGCGGCAGGATCTGGATCCGCGGCGCCAGATCGGCCGAGACCGAGACGTGCCGGAACCCGAGGTCCGCGAGGACGGCGGCCGCCGCTCGCTCGTGGACCGGGTTGCGATAGCCGTGCAGGAACGCCACCGCGGCGCAGTCCACGCCCTCCTCGAGACAGCGGCGCGCCGCCGCCTCGAGGGCGGCGGCGGAGAGCGGCCGCAAGACGCTGCCGTCGGCCGCCAGCCGCTCGTCGACCTCGATCGCCGTGCGATAGAGCGGCCGCCGCGGCTCGACGGCGAGGGCGAAGAGGTCCGGCCGCTGCTGGTTGCCGATGGCGAGCAGGTCCCCGAAGCCGGCGGTGATGAAAAGCGCGACCGGCGCGCCCCGCCGCTCGAGCAGGGCGTTCGTCCCGCGGGTCGTGGCCAGCCGCATCGCCAGCTCGGGCAGGGGTCGCCCGGCGGGCGTGCCGGTCACCAGCCGCGCCGCCAGCACCGCCGCCTCCTCGGCGAACACGACCTCGAGGGGCGTCTCGGCGGCGAGCTCCGGGAAGGGGCCGGCGAGCGCCAGGACGCCGCTCACCGATTCCGACCCGAGGATCGCCGCCTCGGCACCGCCCGGGCCACGCAGCACGCCCGAGCGGAAGAAGTCGCCGGGCACGGCGAAACCGGACGCGAAGCGGACCCGGTCCGCGGCCAGGGACCGCCCGTGGCCGCGCACGGCGCCGCTGCTGAGCACCTTGGCCCGGTGCATCCCGCCCTGCGGGTCGCGCGCCAGACAGTCGGTGAACGTGCCGCCGGTGTCGACCCAGACCTGCCAGCGCGAGCTCAGCTGCTAGCCCACCGCGCGCCGGCGCCGCAGGGCCCGGCGCAGGACCAGGAAGAGGACGACGACGGCCGCCGCGGCGGCGAGCGGCAGCACCAGCGCCAGGACCGTCAGGCCGAAGGAAGCGCCGGCCTCGGCGGAGGAGACGAGCGGATTGGCCATGCCCCCTGTGCCGAGAACCGATCCTGCCCGCGCGGCCACGGTCGTCGCCTGTACCGCGCCGGCGATCCCGCCGCCCGCGATCACCGCCAGCGGCCACTTGAGGAGCGGATCCATCCCCGTGACGACGGAGGCGGTGACGATCACCCCGGCCACGGCGGCGGCCGGCGTCGCCACGCCGTCGAGGAGGTTGTCGAGCCACGGAACGTAGTAGGCGCCGATCTCGAGCACGGTCGCGACCGCGAACATGACGAGGGCGGGGGTGGCGGCGATCCACTCGAAGCTGCCGACGAGCTCCAGGTATCCGCCGCGGGCCGCCAGGCTCATGACGAGCAGGGGCACGAAGACGCGGAAGCCGCAGGCGGCGGCGAGGCCGAGCCCGAGACAGACGCTGAGGAAGATGGAGAGCTCCATGCCGGCTCTACGAGTCGAAGGCGTCGAGCATTCCGATCCGCCGCACGTGCCGGCCGCCCTCGAACTCCGTGCGCAGCCAGACCGCCACGATCTCGAGGGCGGCCGCCAGCGGGATCAGGCGCTCGCCGAGCGCGATCACGTTGGCGTCGTTGTGCTGGCGGGCCAGGCGCGCCGTCGTCGCGTCCCAGCACAGGGCGCAGCGCACGCCGCGCACGCGGTTGGCGGCCATGGCCTCGCCGTTGCCGGAGCCGCCGAGCACGATGCCGCGCTCGCACTCGCCCGCCGCGACGGCGCGCGCGGCCGGGATCACGAACTCCGGGTAGTCGCAGGAGACGGTCGAATCGGTGCCGAAGTCGACCACCTCGTGACCTTCCGCCGTCAGGACCCTCCCGATCTCCTGCTTGTAGCGGAAGCCCGCGTGATCCGAGGCCATGGCGATTCTCATCCCTTTCTCCTCCCGGGAAGGCCGGCCCGCCAGGCCGCCAGCTCGGACACCCCCAGGCGATCGGCGAGTCCCAGATAGCCGACAGCGTACACCGTCGCGAGGGCGAGGACCCGCCCCCAGGCTCCGAGGGCGTCGCCCGCGACGTACCACAGCAGCGCGGCGGGCAGCGCCGCGGCCGCCGCGCAGCCCGCCATTCGCAGCAACGGCGCCACCGGGAGGACCACGTCGGCCCGCTCGGCGCGGAGGCCGCGGCGGATCCGCACCAGCTCGTACCAGGCTCCGAGCGCGCCGCCGATAGCCAGCCCCACGGCGCCCAGGAACAGGTGCTTGCCGCCGCCCGCGCCCACCACCGCGCCGACCTCGAAGCGATCGAGGATCCAGGCGAGAAGCCCTCCGCTTCCTGCCGACAGGAGCACGCGCTCGACGCCGACCCGAGCCGGCACCCGGGTGCGCCCCGCAGCGTAGAAGACGGTGTTCAACTGCCGGGTGACGCCGCTGGCGGGCAGCCCCAGGCTGTAGGCCGCCAGCACGAGGTACATGAGCCAGCAGTCGACCCGGCCGAAGGCGCCCCGCCCGTAGATCGCCGTCACGATCGGCAGGCCGAAACAGACGTAGCCGAGAGCCGTGGGAATGACGAAGAACGAGCTCCGGCGGACGGTCCCCAGCACCCGGGCCGCCACGTCGTCGTCCTTCGCGCCGCGGCGGCGGGACATCTCCGGCAGCTCGGCCGCGGCCACGGAGAGCCCGAAGAGGCTCAGCGGCAGCAGGTAGAGCGTCAGGGCGAATCCCAGGATCCCCTGCGCCCCCGGGGCCAGGAACGAGGCGATGAAGCCGTCGAGATGACCCGAGAGCTGCACGGCGCCGCGGCCGGCGAGCATCGGCCAGAACGCGCGGAGCGCCCCGCGGACCCCCGGCGTGCGGGTCGAGACGCTCAGCCGGAAGCCGCGCAGAACCCGGGCGACGAACGGCAGCTGGACGAGGAACTGCAGGCCGCCGCCGACGAGCGCCCCGAAGGCGCCGGCGAGCACGATCCGCTCCAGGGTCACCGCCGGCGACTCGCCGCCGGCCGCCGCCGCGCCGCCGGCGAGCCACAACGCCGAGAGGATCGCCACGTTCCAGATGACGGGCGCGAAGTACGCCACGAAGAACCGCCGGTGGCTGTTGAGGACGCCGACCGACCACGCCGAGAGGACCAGCAGCCCCGCCATCGGGAAGAGCAGCCGGACCACCTTGACGGCCAGGGGAAAGCGGTCGATCTGCCCGGCGCCGGCCGCCACCCGGGCGGCGTCCTGCAGGTAGCCGGCGTTGAAGAGGGCCACGATGGGCTCGGCCAGAAAGACGCCGGCCAGCGCCAGGAGGCTCGAGACCACGAGGAGCAGGCCGAAGATCGCGCCGGCGAAGCGCCCGGCCTCCTCCTCGCGCCCTTCCTCCAGCAGGCGCGAGTACTGGGGGATGAAAGCCGCCGACAGGGTCTGCTCGCCGAGGAGGTTCTGGATCAGGTTGCCGCTGCGCATCGCCTGCCGGAAGACGTCGAGCTGGGCGCTCGCGCCGAGGTAGCGGGCGAGGACCATGTCGCGCACGAAGCCCAGGAGCCGGCTGGCGAGGATGCCGGCGGCGACCCGCGAGGCGCCCCCGACCGCGGGCGGCGAGCGGTCGGAGGTCACGGGCTCAGTCGAAATGGGGGGCTCTCCCTCGGGCGGCGGCCCGGGCGAGACGGCGAGCGAAGTGGTAGATAATCAGGTCGGCCATGCCGATCTACGAATTCTACTGCAGCGCCTGCCACGCTCTCTTCAGCTTCTACTCCGCCCGCGTCGACACCGAGAAGCGACCGTCCTGCCCCCGTTGCGGGACCCCGGAGCTCGAGCGCAAGCCGGCGCGCTTCGCCACCCTCGGGGGCGCCGCCGAGGGCGAGGACGGCGAGCCCGAAGACGCCCGCCTCGACCGCGCGATGGCCCAGCTCGCCGGCGAGCTCGAGAGCGCGGCCGACGGCGACGACCCGCGGCAGATGGCCCGCATGATGCGGCGCCTCGGCGAGGCGTCGGGTCTCGATCTGGGGTCCGGGATGGAGTCGATGATCGCCCGCCTCGAGGCCGGCGAAGATCCCGACGCGCTCGACGACGAGATGGCCGAGCTGGAAGGCGCCGAGGGCTCCGACGCCGGCGAACTCTTCCGGCTGCGCCGGCGAGCGGCGGCCCGCCGCTCCCGCCGGCCCACGGTCGACGACGAGCTCTACTTCCTCTGACCGCCGCCCCTCTCCGATCGCCTCAGCGCGTGGCCGACCTAGCCGTTCTTGCCGCCCCTCTCGTCGCGTCGCTGCGCGACGCCGAGGGGCTGGTGCTGGTCGTGACGGGCGCCGGGGTCAGCGCGGCCAGCGGCATCCGCACCTTCCGCGGCAAGGAGCCCGGCGCGCTGTGGCGGGAGCACGACGTCGCGATGGCCACGGCGGGCTGCTTCCGCCGCGACCCCGTGGGGCAGCTGGCCTGGTATCTGGACCGCTTCGCCGCGGTCGATGCCGCGCGCCCCAACCCCGCGCACCGCTCGCTCGCCGCGATCGAGCGCCATCTCCGCTCCGCCGGCCGGCCGTTCCTGCTCGTCACCCAGAACATCGACACGCTGCACGAACAGGCCGGCAGCGAGCGCCTCATCAAGGTGCACGGCACGGCCGATCGCGTGCGCTGCGGGCGCGAGCGTTGCCCGCTCGGAGCGCCGTCCGGCTCGCTCCCGCGCTCGGCCGTCGACCTCGACTCGTTCCGCCGCGAGCCCGGCGAGGCCAGTCTCCCCCGCTGCCCGGAGTGTGGGTCGCCGCTGCGGCCGCACGTGCTCTTCTTCGACGAGTACTACGCCGATCATCACGACTATCGCTTCGCCGAGGTCGAGCAGGCGGCCGGCAGGGCCGCGGCCATGCTCTTCGTCGGTACGTCGTTCGCCGTCGGCGTGACGGCGCTGCTCCTCGACGCCGGCACCCGCCGGGGGGTCCCGATGTGGAGCATCGACCCGGCCGCCGGCCGGGCGCCCGGCGGCGCCCCGGTGCGGGCGCTGGCGGCCCCGGCCGAGCGGCTCCTGCCGGTCGTCGCCGCGGCCCTGGGCGGGCCGCCGGCGGGCGGCGCGAGCGGCCGCCGCCGTTGATCTAAGATAGCGCGCTCAAGGCCTGGAGACTCGAGGGAACGCCGCCATGTCGACCCTGAAGGACAAGACCCTGTTCATCACCGGCGCGAGCCGCGGAATCGGCAAGGCCATCGCCCTGCGGGCCGCCGCCGACGGCGCCAACATCGTCATCGTGGCGAAGACCAAGGTGCCGCATCCCAAGCTGCCCGGCACCATCTTCACGGCGGCCGAGGAGGTCGAGGCGGCCGGCGGCCGCGCGCTGCCGGTGGCGACCGACATTCGCGACGAGGCCCAGGTCCGGGAGGCCGTCAATCGGGCGGTCGACACCTTCGGCGGCATCGACGCCCTCGTCTGCAACGCCAGCGCCATCACCCTGTCGCCCACCCTCGAGACGCCGATGAAGCGGTTCGACCTGATGTGGTCCGTCAACGCCCGCGGCACCTTTCTCTGCTCGCAGGCCTGCCTGCCGCACCTCCAGCAGGCCGAGAATCCCCACATCCTCGTCATGTCGCCGCCCCTGAACATGAACGCCGAGTGGTTCCGCGGCCACCTCGCCTACACGATCTCGAAGTACGGCATGAGCATGTGCGTTCTCGGCCTCGCCGAGGAGTTTCGCAAGGACGGCGTCGGCGTCAACGCCCTGTGGCCGCGCACCGTCATCCGCACGGCCGCCCTCAACATGCTCGTGGGCACCCCGCTGGCGAAGCGGCTGACGCTCCAGAACTGCCGCGAGCCGCGCATTCTCGCGGACGCGGCGCACGCGATCCTGACCCAGAAGGCGAGGATCTGCACCGGCCATTTCTACATCGACGAGCAGGTGCTCAAGGCCACGGGAGTCACCGATTTCGAGCAGTACGCGGTCGATCCCGAGGCCCCGCTGGCGCGCGACCTCTTCCTCGACTGAAGGAGCGACCCACGGGAGCTCGACCATGGACCGAGAGACGGCCTTCGATCTGATGACCCGCCACGTCGCGGCGCCCGGCCTGCGCCGCCACATGGTCGCCGTGGAGGCTGCCATGGGCCACTACGCCGGCAGGCTCGGCGGCGACGTCGAGCGCTGGCGGCTGGCCGGGCTGCTCCACGACTTCGACTGGGAGATCCACCCGACCTTGGAAGACCATCCGGCCAAGGGGGCCCCGATCCTGCGCGAGCACGGCTGTCCCGAAGACGTCGTCCACGCCGTGCTCGCCCACAACACGGCCGGCACCGGCGTCGAGCGCGAGGCGGCGATGGACTTCGCGCTCCTGGCCTGCGACGAGGTCACCGGGCTCATCGTCGCCGCGGCCCTGGTGCGGCCGTCCAAGGACGTCCGCGACGTCCGCCTCAAGTCGCTGCGCAAGCGCTGGAAGGAACGGTCCTTCGCGGCGGGCGTGCATCGCGACGAGGTCGAAGAGGCGACGCGCGAGTTCAGCGCCGCCTGCTTCGATGGCCGGCTCGAGCTCTGGGACCACGTAGAGAACGTGCTCGTGGCGATGCAGGGCGCGGCGGGCGATCTCGACCTCGACGGGCGCCTCGCCTCGTAGAGCGGCGGGCCCGGCCGCCCTCAGGCGCTCAGCGCGTCGACGCCCTGCTGCGTCAGGAAGACGAAGTCTCCGCTCTCGCTTGCCGCCAGCAGACCCTTCCCGACCAGGCTCGCGAGCGCGCCGTCCACGTCGAGGCCGCCGGCGCTCACGGCGCGCCGGCGCAGGACGTAGCCAAGGCGCGGGCCGCCGGCCATTCGGGTTTTCTCGGCAAAACGTTGCAGGACGGCGCGTTCGTCGGTCGAAAGGTCCATGACTCCTCCGTGGAATGGGCTGGCGCCGGTATTCTAAGGGGAGAAGGCGTCGCGCGAAGGGACGGACCCGGAGCCGGTCCCGGCTGCAGACCGGGCCCTCGATGGTGTAGACTGTCCCTCCCGTTTTTCGGGACCTCAGGTGAGGTCCTGGGCTTCGTCCCGGAGCCCTGGCAGACCGAAGACCCCATGAGCGACGCCACATGAGTGCCGAGTTGAACTCCGCCGACCTCGAGGAGCAGGATATGGACGAGCAGACCGAGGCGAGCGCGGCCGCCGACGACAGGCCGGCGGCGGCCACTCCTGCGCAGCAGGACGGCGAAGCCGCCAGCGACGACCTCGCGCCGCCGGCCGGCGAAGCGGCGGCGAAAGCCGAGCCGGCCGGGGGAGCGGAGAGCAAGCCGGCCAAGGCGGCGAAGGCCAAGCCGGCCAAGGCAGCGAAGGCCAAGGCGGCCAAGGCAGCGAAGGCCAAGCCTGCCAAGGCAGCAAAGGCCAAGCCGGTCAAGGCGGCGAAGGGAGAGTCCGCGAAGCCGCAGGCCGGCCCCGAGGTCGAGAAGATCCGCGCCGCCATGCAATCGGGCGCCAGCGTCAGCGGGACCGTGATCGGCTGGAACGACGGCGGCCTGCACGTCGTCGTCAACGGCGTCACGGCCTTCTGCCCCCACTCGGAGATGGAGCTCGGCGAGCCTCTCGATCCCCAGGGCTACGTCGACCAGACCTACGATTTCTTCGTGCTCCGCCTCGAGAACGAAGGCCGCCGGATCGTCCTCTCCCGGGTCTCCCACCTGCGCCAGGAGCAGAAGGCCCAGCAGGCCGAGACCCGCGGCAAGATCGCCGCCGGCGCGGTGCTCAAGGGCAAGGTCGTCTCGGTCAAGGACTTCGGCGCCTTCGTCGACCTCGGCGGCGTCCAGGGCCTCGTGCACATCTCCGAGCTCGCCCGCCGGCGGGTCGAGCGCACCGAGGACGTCGTCCAGCCGGGCGACGACGTCGAGGTCAAGGTCCTCAAGGTCGACAAGGGCGGCCGCCGGATCTCGCTGTCGATGCGGGCGCTCGAGCCCGACCCCTGGCAAGACGTCGCCAGCAAGTACCGTGTCGGCGCCAGCGTGACGGGCAAGGTCGAGAAGGTGGAGCGCTTCGGCGCCTTCATCCAGCTCGAGCCCGGGCTCTCGGGGCTGCTACCCAGCTCCAAGATGTCCATCCCGGCGGGAACGACGGCCTCGCGGGTCTTCCGGCCCGGCAGGGAGATCACCGTCCAGGTGATCAGCGTCGATCCGCGGCGGCAGCGGATCTCGCTCGGCCTCGAGGGCGACACGTCCGAGGGCAGCCGCTCCGACTTCGAGGCCTACAAGAAGAGCCAGGCGGGCAGCGGCCCCGCCGCCAGGTTCAACGCCCTCGCCGACGCCCTGTCCAAGCTCAAGCAGTAGGGTTGGCGGGAGCCGGAGGCCGGCCGCAGCGGTCCGGTGCCGTGGTATTCTGGCGCTCTGGGCGCGCCGTGACGGAGCGTCCGGTCAGGAGGTGATCGTCGATGTCCGAACCGCAGACCCCCCCGCCGCCGCCCACCCAGCAGCCGGCCCAGAAGAAGGGGCTCAGCCCCGTCGCGTGGATTCTCATCGGCTGCCTCGGCCTCCTCGTGCTCGTCGGCCTCGGCATGGGAGCCTGCGCGTTGTTCGTGGGCAGCAAGGTCAAGGACTTCGCGGAGGACATGTCGGAGAACCCTGCCCGCACCGCGGCCGAGATGGTCGTCCGGTTCAACCCGGACCTCGAGATCGTGAGCACCGACGACGAGGCGGAGACGATCACCATCCGCGAGAAGGAGACCGGCAAGGAGATGACCTTCGACTGGTCGCAGATCCAGGAGGGCAACTTCAGCTTCAAGACGGACGAGGGGGAGCTGCGCGTCAACGCCTCCGGCGACGAGGAGGGAGCCGTCCTGACGATGACCGACGGCCAGGGCGAGACGGCGCAGATCTTCGGCGGCGGCGCGGCGGCCGAGGTCCCGGACTGGATTCCGCTCGCCGGCGGAGCGACCGACGTCCAATCCACCTTCTCCATGGCGAGCGGCGGGACGACCAGCGGCGCCTTCACCTACTCCACCTCGTCGTCCGTCGATGACGTGGCGTCGTTCTACGAGAACGAGCTCACCGAGGCCGGCTACGAGGTCGGCCGCAGCACGTACAGCGCCGGCGGCACGGAGAGCGCCTCCGTGACGGCCAACACCGAGGGCAACGGCCGCACGGTCCTCGTCGCCGCGAGCCGCCAGGACGGCACGACCCAGGTCGTCGTCAACTACACCGACGGCGGCTAGCCCGGCGCCGGACTCGACGGGCGCTCGGAGAGGTGGAGCGCGACGTCGTGAAGAACCTGCCGCGCCGCACTCGATGGCCGCCCTGAGTGGTGGGGTGAGCCGTCCAGAAAAGACTTCCGGGTAAGGAAGCAAGGGCAAGGGCGACCGCGGACGGGCGGGACCGCGATCTTACCCGATGTCTTTTGTCTTACCCGATATCTTTTGTCTCTTTGCCTCTTCTCTTCGATGGTCGAAGCCACCGCCGCTCCCGAGGTGAGCCGCGGCGAAGTGGCTGCGCACCGCGCGGGTCTGGAAGTCCAGTCTGGATGGGCCAGTCTGGAGGGGCCAGTCTGGAAAGGGCCAGTCTGGAAAGGGACTGTGCAGCAGCCCGGGATTGCGCTAGAATAGCGCCTCGCATCCACTCAGCTCAGGTAGGGTCCAGGGGCGGAGTGCATCCGCTCTCGGGGGCGGCGCGCTCAGTGGATCCAGCGGTCTTTGTCGCCCGACCCGCTCTTGCCGCCGGGCAGCACTTCGAAGCCCCGCTTGCGCTTGACCTGCTGGAGCCGGTAGCGGAACCAGCGCTCCTGCACCCGCAGCCAGAGCTCGCGGAGTCCGCCCTTGCGCAGTCCGCCGCTGAGCGCGAGATAGGTGTAGCCGACGGCGGCCCACACGCCGAGCATTCCCGCGAGGTCGCGGGTCGGCAGGAAGGCCAGGAAGGCGAACAGGATCTCGAGTCCCAGGAACCAGCTGGCGCGGATGGGCAGCACGAAGAAGAGATAGATGATCGCCTCGCCGGCGAGCGTGGCGAACGCCGCAATGAGGATCGCCACCAGGGTGCGCTCGCCCTGCATGATCGTGAATGCCGTGGGGGCCGAGCCCGACGCCAGCTCGAGGGCCAGCTGGGCGAGGGCGGCGACGACCCCCGCCACGACGACCGCGGAGACGAGCAGGCGCCAGAAGCCGCGGCGGCCCAGGCGCCGCCGCACGTCCCCGGCGAACATGTAGAGGATCAGGAGGGTCACGAGGAGCCAGAAGCCCGACTGGCCGCTGCCCACGAAGGCGTAGGTCGCAAGCTGCCAGACGAAGCCGCTGCGCCAGACGGCCGGGGTCAGCTGGAGCGCGGCCGGCAGCCACGCGGTGCTCGCGAAGAAGCGCAGCGAGAAGGTCACGAAGACGACGCCGAGCAGGAGCCACAGGTCGCGCGGCACGGGCGCGGTCAAACCGCCGCCGATCCCTCCGGGGCGCGTGGGCTGTCGCGGGAACATGGCGTCTCTTCACTCCGCGGGAGCTGACGGAGATTGTATCCGGCTCGCCGCCCGCGCCGCCGCCGGCCCTGCCGCCGCGGTGTCCAGGTACCAGGACACGGCGCCCGCCGCGGGACGGACCCACGACGCCGGCAGCGCCGGATCGCCCGCCAGCACGCCGGCGACCGCCGGCGCCTTCGCCTCTCCGGCCGCCAGGAAGAGCACCTCGCGGCTGCGATTCAAGGCCCGCAAGGTGAGGCTCACGCGCTGCCGCGGCGGCTCCGGCGCCAGCGTGTCGACGGCCCAGGACGGGGCTCGGGCTTTCGCTTCCGCCGCCGGGAAGAGGGACGCCGTGTGCCCGTCCGTTCCGAGGCCGAGGAGCACGAGGTCCCAGGCGTCGTCGTCCGCCGCCAGGGCGCGGGCCACGACGGCGTCGTAGTCCCGGGCCGCCGCCGCCGCTCCCGCCCCCCCGCGGATGGGGAACATCCGAAGCCGCGCGATCGCCAGGGGCGCCAGCAGCGATCTCAAGGCCGCCCCGTAGTTGCTCTCGGGATGGTCTCGCGGCACGGCCCGCTCGTCGCCCCAGAAGAACTCGACCCGCGACCAGTCGAGCGCGCGGCGATGGCGGCTGGCGAGCGCCCGATAGAGGCCCAGGGGCGTGCTGCCACCGGCGAGCACCCAGCGCGCCCGCCGGCGTTGCGCGATCGCCTGCCCGAGGATCGCGACGACCGCCGCCGCCGCCGCGCCGTGGAGGTCCGACTCGGACTCCGCGACGTGCATCGTCACTCCCGGCGCCGGCCCTCCGGGAGCCGCCGCTCCGGGAGCCACCGTCCGCCGCCGCCGCCGCTCAGTCACCGAGCCTCAGCCTCAGGACCTTGCGGCCGCGCCGCGCCAGGGCACGGGCATCGCCCAGCGCCTGGGCGTCGATCAGCTGCCGGTAGGTGAAGTCGGTCTCGGGGATCGCGAGCTCCGGGCCGCCGCGATCGATCAGCTGCAGGCAGCGGGTACCGGCCGGGCCGCCCTTGTGGAGCTGGCCCGTCGAGTGCAGGAACCGCGGCCCGAAGCCGAGGGTCGTTGCCAGCCCCGTCGCCGCCAGCTGGGCGCGCAGGGCGGCCAGGGTCGCCAGAACGTCGTCCGTGGCCGGAAGGAAGGCCTGGAGCGCGATGCTCTGGCCGTCGCCCGCGCCCGCCAGCCAGTCCGCCATGGCGCCATCGAGCGCCATGCGGTCGGCCAGGTCGACGATCGGGGGATCATCCGCCGCGGGGCTGGAGCGCTCTTTCATGGCGTCACGGGTGAAGCGCTTCGTGGAGTCGACGTCGGGCTGATCGAAGGGCGCCACGTCCATCACCGCGGCCGCCGCCGCCGTGGCGATCTGCCAGCGCATCATCTCGCCGCCGACCGCCGCCACGTCGGGCCACTCGGTCGCGACCGTCGGCAGCCCGGCCTGGGACAGCGCTCGCAGGCCGGAGCGCGCCTCGCCGCCGCCGGCCGCCAGGGAGAGCCCGACGAAGATGCGGTCGGCCCCGAAGCGAGCCGCCGGCGGCTCGCCGAACACCGGCACCAGGCCCTTGCCGTCCTTGCCCGTGCTCTCCGCCAGAAGCTGCTCCAGCCAGGGCACGAAGGGCGCCAGGGCCGGGTCGGCGACGAACGTGACCTTGTCCCGGCCGGCCAGCGCCGCCTCGCCGAGGAGCGCTCCCAGCTCGATCCCCTCCTCGACCCGGGACAGCGCCTCCCGGCCGCCGGCCAGCAGCTGCTCGAGATCGGCGCCGATCAGCGCCGCCGGTACCAGCCCGAAGTGGGACAGCGCGCTGTAGCGGCCTCCGACGTCTGGCGGCGCGAGGAAGAGCCGCCGGAAGCCGCGCTGCCGCGCGAGCTCGGCCAGCGCGCTGTCGGGATCCGTGACGGCGACGAACCGCTGCCCGGCCCGGCCCTGCGCCGTCTGATGCCAGAACGTGCGAAAGAAGGAGAGAGTCTCCAAGGTCGTACCGGACTTCGACGACACGACGTAGAGCGAGCTCGCGGCGGGGAACGCCTCGAGGTGCGCCGCCACGGCCGCGGGATGGGTGCTGTCGAGCACGGTCAGCCGCGGCCGGCCCGGCCGCCCCCCGAGCAGCTTCTCGAAGACCTCGGGCGCCAGGCTCGAGCCGCCCATGCCGAGCACCACGACGTGCTCCACCCCCTCGGAGCGCACCTCGGCGGCCAGCGCCTCGATCGCGGCGAGCTCCTTGGGCATGGCCTCCGGGAGTCGCAGCCAGCCGAGCCGCTGGGCGGCGTCCTCGGGCCGTGGCCAGAGCGTGGGGTCGGCGTCCAGAAGCCGGCGGCCGAAGCCGTCCCGCCGCCAGGACTCCAGGCGGGCCGCCACGGCACCGGCCAGCGCCGGCGGCAGCGCCGAGCCGGTCATGCGACCCGCAGCGCGTCGCGCTTGGCGGCGAGGGTCGCCAGCAGCGCGTCGAAGGGCTGTACGAACTTCTCCACGCCCTCGCGCTGCAGCTCCTCGGTCAGCGCCGCGAGATCGAGCCCCAGGTCCGCCAGCGCCGCCACGGCGCCGCGCGCCGCCGCCACGTCCTCCGTGAGGCTCGGCCGGCTCTCGCCGTGATCCCGGAACGCCTCGAGGGTCTCGGGAGGAACGGTGTTCACCGTGTTCGGGCCGATCAGCTCCTCGACGTAGAGGACGTCGCGGTAGGCGGGGTTCTTCGTGCTCGTGCTGGCCCACAGGACCCTCTGCGGCCGGGCGCCACGCGCCGCGAGCGGCGCGAAAGCGTCGCCCTCGAAGATCTCCCGGTAGCGCGCGTAGGCGAGCTTCGAATTGGCGATGCCGATCTTCCCGGCAAGCGCCAGGGCGGCCTCCGAGCCATCGGCGGCGAGCAGCGGATCCACCTTGCTGTCGACCCGGCTGACGAAGAACGAGGCCACGGAGGCGACCCGTCCGGGCTCCGCCGCCCGTCCGACGCCGCGCAGATACGCTTGCGCGACGGCCTCGTAGTGGGCGAGCGAGAACATCAGGGTGACGTTGACGTGGATCCCCGAGGCCAGGAGCTCCTCGAGCGCCGGGATGCCCTCGGCCGTCGCCGGAACCTTGATCATGAGGTTGGGCCGGTCGACCCGCTGCCACAGCCGGCGCGCCTCGGCGACGGTACCGGCCGTGTCGCGGGCCAGATGGGGCGAGACCTCGAGGCTCACGAAGCCATCGGCTCCGGACGTCGTCTCGAAGACCGGCGCGAGGACGTCCGCCGCCCGCCGGATGTCCCGCACGGCGAGCTCCTCGTAGAGGTCGACGATCGACGAATCCGGCTCGGAGGCCAGGATCTCCTCGAGCGCCGCGTCGTAGAGCGAGCTCTCTCCGATCGCCTCGTTGAAGATCGCGGGATTGCTCGTCACGCCGGTCACGCCGTCGTCCCTGACGAGAGCGGCCAGCCGGCCGGCGGTCAGGAGGTCGCGCCGGATGTAGTCGAGCCAGACCGCCTGCCCCTGATCGCGAAGCTCGAGTAGTCGGTTCATCGTCCCTCCGGTCGCCAACGGATCCTACTCCAGCGTCAGGCGGGCCGACTCCCCTATCCGCATCTCCGTCTCGGCGAAGGGCTCGCCGTCCTCGCGCGTGGTCACGCTACCGTCGGCGTCCAGGCGCGCCCAGACGGACGCTTCCGTCGGCAGCGGACGACCCAGCATGCTGTCGGCCGCGCTCAACGTGAGGGTGAGCGGGAAGCGCGGCCGCGGGATCCGCTTGACCGCGGCCGGCGGCCCCACGTCCCCCTGGCGCAGCGAGACGAACAGCACGGAGCTCGGCGCGACCGCCAGGCCCGGGGCGAGCTCGATCTCGAGCGCGTAGGACTCGCCCGCCGCCGCCGGCGCGCTCGCCGGCGCGGGGGCGGGAGCGGGCGTGGGAGGCGCGCCCGCCGGCGGCGGCGCCATGCCCCCGGCGGCCTGCTCGCGGGCGACGGCCATCAGGCGCTCGATCTCCGGGTTGCTCCCTCCCGACGCGGCCAGGGCCCGGTCCCACAGCGCCTCGGCCGCCTCCAGCCCGCTCGTCCGCAGCTCCAGCACCCCGAGGGCGGTGAGGGCCGGGACGTGCTCCGGGTAGTCCTCGAGGAGCGTCCCCAGCATGTCCCGGGCCGTCTGCGCCTGCCCCATCTGCATTCGGACCATGGCGCCGACGTAGAGGCCGTCGGGGTCGCGCCCGTTCGCACCCAGGAGGACCTGGGCCTGCTCGAACGCCTGGACGAACTGGCCGGTCGAGAGCAGACCCACGGCGTACTGCTTGCGCGCCATGAGGTCCGTCGGATCGTCGTCGACGCGGCGGGCGAGCTGTTCCAGCGCGGCGGCGTCGCGATCGCTCAGCTGGGCGCCGGGAGGGTGCTCCTGGGCGGCCATCGGCGGCGGCGCGCCGCCGTCCTCCCGCGGCCGCGCGTCGCGCTGCGCCCAGAACACGAGCAGAGCGACCAGGCCCGCGCAGGCGACGCCGCCGAGGAAGCCGAGCCAGGCCGAGGAGCCGCGGGCGGTCGCGGGCGCCGCGGCGGCGGCAGTGCCCCCCTCGGGCCCCACGCCCCCGGCCGCGGCGTCCTCCGGGGCCGGCTCGGGGGCGCCGCCCCCGGCCTCCTCGATCGCCTTCAGGTTGCGCGCCGCGGCGAGCTCGAGCTCGGGGCGCTCCGCCTCTCCGGCCTGCCGCAGCTCCTCGTAGAGGACCTCCTGGCGGGCCCGCAGATCGGCGAGCAGCAGCTCGCGGTCGCGCGCCGCGCCCGCCGCGCCCGGCCCGGGCAAGCCCCGGCGCCGCCACCAGAACACCCACACCACGCCCAGGGCCAGCCCGGTCACCAGGACCGGCAGGACGAGGCTCCACGGCGAGTCGGTCACTCCTCGACCGCCTCGCGCACCTTGCGCCGGTAGGCCTCGAGGTCCTCACCGGCGGCGGCCGGTCTGGCGACGGCCCGCACCCGCCGCGCGACGATGCCGAGCCCGACCAGGACGGCCACCACCGGCAGGATCCAGACGACGAGATTGAACCCCTCCGGCTTGGGGGAGAGCCGGATGAACTCGCCGTAGGAGCCCTCGAAGTACGCGAGAATCTGCTCCTCGCTGTACCCCGCCGCCACCAGACGCCGGATCTTGGCCTGCATCGAGACGGCCGCATCGACGGGCGAATCGGCCACCGACAGCCCCTGGCACACGGGACACCGCAAGAGGCTGCCGATCTCGTACGCGCGGGCGTCGAGCAGGGCGCCGCTCACCGGCGCGCCCTGCGCCGGGCCGAGCTCCCGGCGCTCGTCCTCGTCGAGCCCGCCGGCCTGGCCCCGCGCAGCCGTCGCGCCGAGCGCCGCCAGGAGCGCCAGCAGGGCGGCGGCAGCGGCGCGCCGCCGCGCGGCCCGAGCCCGGCCCGCGCGCGGCATCACGACGCCGCGCCCCGCGACGCGTCGGACAGCAGCCGCTCGAGCTGCGACGGGCTCATGGCTCCGGCCACCTTCTCCCGCACGATGCCCTCGACGTCGATGATGAAGGTCTCCGGAGCCCCGTACACGCCGTAGCGGATGGCGACCCGCGAATCCGGATCCACCAGGGTCGGCCCCCAGGCGCCGCGCCGCTCCAGAAAGCGCTCGATCGCGCTCTCCTCGTCGTGGTAGATCACGCCCAGGAAGTGCGCGCGGCCGGCCCAGCGCTCGGCGGCGCGGATCAGCACCGGGTGCTCGGCGATGCACGGCTGGCACCAGGTCGCCCAGAAGTTGAGCACCACCGGCTTGCCGCGCAGCGCCGCCAGAGAGACGGTCCGGCCGGTGAGGTCCAGAAGCTCGAAGCCCGGGGCCGGACGGCCCACGAGCGGCGACTCGATAGTGTGCGGGTCCGAGCGGAATCCCAGTCCGAGGAAGACGAGCAGGGGCAAGCTGATCAGCAGGCCGACGATCAGCGCCGTCCGGTTCACGCCGCGCTTCCCCGCGGTTTGGCCGCGCCGGCCAGGCACAGTACCGTGCCGAGCCCCATCACCAGCACCCCGATCCAGATCCACGCCACGGCCGGCGTGACGATGGCGCGCAATCCGATGCTGCCGTCGTTGCTCACGTTCATGACCGTGAGATAGAGATCCCGCACCAGGCTGGTGCGGACGGCCGGCGTGCCCAGCGGCTCCCGCATCGTCGGGTAGAAGTTGAGGGCGGGGACGAGCACCCCGCGGCTCTTCCCGTTCTCCGTCACGGAGATCGTCGCCCGCTGCGCCGTGAGATGCGGCTCCTGATCGAGGGCCACCGAGTCGAACGTGAGCTGGTAATCGGCCAGCTCCAGCTGGCCGCCCGGCCGCAGCGTCCCCTCGACGCTCTCCTTGTAGTTCGCGGAGATGGCGATGGCCACGAAGGTCACGATGACGCCGCCGTGCACCACGTAGCCGCCGATCTGGCGCAGGCTGCCGCGGATCCCCGCCGCCAGGCTGGCGCCGCCCCGGCGCCGCGCGCGGGCCGGCCGCAGCCCCTGGTCGGCCGCCACCCACAGGGCGTAGCCGCCGAGCGCCGCCGCCCACACCACCCAGCCGTTGCGGCCGCCGAGCGCCCAGGCGGCGATCCCCGCCACCACGGCGGCCGGCAGCGGCCACAGCAGGGCGCGGCGCAGCTTGCGGCCGTCGGCGCGGCCCCAGGGCAGCGCCGGGCCGATCCCCATGAGCGCCAGCAGGGCGAAGCAGATCGGCACGCTCATGCGATTGAAGTACGGCTCGCCCACGCTGACCTTCACCCCCTTCACGGCTTCCGCCACGATCGGGAACAGGGTGCCGACGAGGACGGTGAAGGTGAAGGCGACGAGCAGGAGGTTGTTGAGCATGAATCCGGTCTCGCGGCTCACCAGCGGGCTCGTGCTCGGCTCCGAGGTCAGGCGGTCCACCCGCCAGCTCAAGAGGACGACGACGCCCACGATGCAGAACCCGAGAAAGCCGAGGAAGAGCGGCCCGATCGGACTCTGGGTGAAGGAGTGGACGGAGTTGACCACCCCGGAGCGGGTGAGGAACGTGCCGAGGATCGTCAGGAGGAACGTGACGAGGACGAGGATCACCGTCCACGCCTTGAGGCTGCCCCGGCGCTCCAGCACCAGCGCCGAGTGGACGGCGGCGATCGCCGTCAGCCAGGGCAGGAACGACGCGTTCTCGACCGGATCCCAGGCCCAGTATCCGCCCCAACCGAGGACCTCGTAGGACCACCAGCCGCCGAGCATGATCCCCACGGTCAGAAACCCGGTGGGCACCAGCAGCCAGGCGCGCAGCGGCCGCAGCCACGTCACCCCGAGCTGGCCGCGCAGGAGCGCCGCCACCGCCATGGCGAAGGGGACCGTCATGCCGACGTAGCCGACGTAGAGCATCGGCGGGTGGACGATCATGAGGATGTGGTTCTGAAGCAGGGGGTTGGGACCCGGTCCGTCCGTGGGAATCGGCAGCGGCGTCGGCCGGAACGGGTTCGCCGGCCCGGCGATGAGGAAGCAGAAGAACGTCCCGACGACGAGCACCGTGGCCAGCGTGTACCCGAGGTAGTCGGCGTGGCCGGTGCGCTGGAGCAGCGCGACGCCGGCCGCGAAAGCGCCCAGGACGAAGCCCCAGAAGAGGATCGAGCCCTCGAGGGACGACCACAGCGACACGATCGTGATGTGGGTCGGGGTGGCCAGCGAGCCCACCTGGGCGACGTAGGAGACGGAGAAGTCGTGACGCAGCAGGGCCACGACCATCACCGCGGTCGCCGCCGCCATCGCGGCGGCGAACACCAGGGTGAGACGGCGCGTCCAGGCCAGGGCCGGCGCCGAGCGGGCCGCGCCGGAGTAGTAGCCCACCGGAACGCCCAGGGCGCACGCGAGAAGGCCGAGGAGCACCAGCCCCTGGCCGAGCGACGAGGCCACCTAGTCCCCGTCCTCGAGCTGCAAGCTGCGGACCATGTCCTCCATCTTGGGGACTTCGTTCTCGCCGGGGGCCTGGTACTGGTTGTCGTGCTTGACCATCAGGCGCTGGGTGGAGAACTGGCCGTCCTCCTGCATCCGGCCCTCGAGGACCACGCCGATGCCCTCCCGGAACATCGCCGGGGGCACGGCCTGGGCGTAGACGGGCACGCTCGCCTTGCCGTCGGTAACCGCGAAGCGCAGCGTCAGCCCGTCGGCCTCGCGGCGGATCGAGCCGGCCTCGACGAGCCCGCCGAGGCGGACGACCGAGCCGACCGCCCCGCTGCCCTCAGCCCGCAGCTCCGACGGGCTCCAGTAGTACACCAGATTCTCCCCGACGCTGCTCATGGCCAGGTAGGTGAACGCAGCGGCAGCCACCGCCAGCGCAATGACAATTCCGAGAACCCGCCGCCGTCTGTCGTCACTCATGGCGCCCCCTTTTTCCACGTTCGTCGCGGCCGCGGCGATGGATGCTCCAGGCGTAGGCCACGAGCACGATCGCCGTGATCGAGTAGGCGGCGATCACGTAGCTCCAGCCGCCGACAATGACGCCTTCAGGCATGTGCCGTCTCCTTGACGATGACGCGCGAGGGCAGCGGCGCTTCGTCGCGCCGCCGCCGCGCTTTTTCGATGGCCGCGCGGGCCATGAGCCACGCGACGCCCAGCAACAGGATTCCGATCGCGTTGAGACGCAAGGGAATCACCATCGCGGGATCTACGGTCTCCGGCGACGACTGGATCTGGTGCAGGCTCCGCCACCAGCGCACGCAGTAGTAGACCAGCGGCACGTCCACGAACGCCACGATCGTCGCCACGGCGCTCCACTGCGCGCGCCGCTCGGCGGAGGCCATCCGGCGCAACGTGAGAACCCCGGCGAAGAGCAACAGCATGACGAGAGAGGTCGTGAGCCGCACGTCCCAGTCCCACCAGACGCCCCAGGTCGCCCGGCCCCAGATGCTGCCCTGCACCAGCAGCAGAGCGTTGAGGACCACGGCCACCTCCACGGCGCCGACCAGGCGGTCGTCCCACTCGGGCTTGCCGCTCCACAACGAGGCGATCGCGAACCCGAAGGCGAAGGTGTAGAGCAGCATCGCGTTCCACGCGGAGGGGACGTGCACGTACATGATGCGCTGCACCTCGCCCATGTGCCGCTCCGGAGGCGCCACGAAAAGGCCCATGTAGGTTCCCACCACCAGCAGAAGGAGACCCGCGATGGCCAGAGATCTTCGTACGTTCATTCACCCTCCTCTACCGCATAACGGAAGAGTACGCCGCAAACTGCCCAGTAGATGACATCGAATGCCAGAAGGAGGCTGACCCAGCTCTGCAATTGGTTCATGGCATCGCCGAACAGAACCAGGTCCATGGCCTTGACGGATCCTAGCAGCACCGGAACGACGAGCGGAAACAACAGGATGGGCAGCGCCACGTCCTGGGTCTTGAGGCGCGACGTCATGGCCGCGTAGAGCGTTCCGGGCGCCGCCAGGCCCGCCGCTCCGAGAGCCCAGCACCCGACGAGCCCGGCCAGCGCCGGCGGTCCGACCTCGAGGCTGTAGAGAACCACGGCCAGGCCGACGACGACCGGAGCCAGCAGCGTCAAGAGCAGCGCGTTGGCCAGCGCCTTGGCGTAGAACATGGCCATCGACCCTACCGGCCGCATCAGGAGGCCCTCGAGCGCTCGATCCTCGCGCTCGATGCGGAAGCTCTCGTTGAGCGCCAGGGTCGAGCTCAGCAGCAGCGCCAGGACCAGGAAGCCGGGAGTCCCGGCCCGCAGGGCCTCGACGTCCGGCCCCAGGGCGAACGAGAAGAGGAGAAGCGTGACGACCGCGAAGAGGACGACCGACAGCGTCCGCGCCCGCTCCCGCCATTCGAGCAGCAGGTCCTTGGCGAGGATCGACCAGACGACCCGCATCAGGAGGGATCCCCCGTCGCCCGGAGCGTCTCACGGCCGACGATCTGGCCGTCCTCGAGGTCGATCACCCGCTCGCAGAGAGCCCGCGAACGCTCGTGATCGTGCGACGCCATCAGCACCGTGCCGCCGGTCTCCGCGAAGCGCCGCACCCAGGCTTCCACCAGCTCGCAGCCGGCGCGGTCGAGGGAGCTGAACGGCTCGTCGAGCAGCAGGATCCGCGGCGCCTCGAGCAGCGCCCGGGCCAGTGCCAGGCGCTTGCGCATGCCGGCCGAGAACTCGCCGACCCGGCGATCGGCCGCCGCGGCCAGGCCGACCTCGTCCAGCCGCCGCTCCACGTCGCGGGCCGCGGCGGCGGTGCCGCCCAGCTGCGCCCACATCGCCAGGGTCTCGCGGGCGGTCAGGCCGGCGTACAGGTAGAGGGCGTGCGACACGAGGGACACCGAGCGCCGGATCGCCGCCCGCTGCCGGTAGACGTCGTGCCCGCCCACCGCGAGCTCGCCGCAGGACGGCGTGCTCAAGCTGGCGACCAGCCGCAGGAGCGTCGTCTTGCCGGCGCCGTTGCTGCCCCGCAGCCAGACCGAAGTACCGTAGGGCACCTCGAGATCGACGTGGGCGAGCGCCCAATAGCGGCCGAAGCGGCGCCCGAGGCCGCTCGCATGGACCGCCGATTCTCGTGCGTGCGCCCCCATCGAAGCGGCGGCATTATGACCGGGCTGCGCCGGCGATGCCAGACGGGCCCCCCGCCACGTCACCGCGCGGCGGCGCGAGACCCGGGCGCGGCTCCGGCGCGCGCCCCGCGCGCCAGGCCGGCCAGCGCGTGCCCACGGGATCTTCCGGCTCGATCCAGACCTCGAGAAGCCTCGCCAGCCGCGCCACGGCGTGGTCGCCCGCGAGCGTCGCGGCCTCGAGGCCGCGGGCCCGGACGCACTCCCCGGGCGCCGCGCCGGCCGCCCCGACGCGCAGCTCGAACGTGCCGCCGGCCGGGTCCATCGTCGCCACGGCCCGGCACCCGGGCACCCGGGGCCGGCAGAGCTGCTCGACTCGCCGGGCGACGCGGCGCGCCCCGGCTTCCAGGGGCCCGGCCTTCGGTGAGTATTTACGCTTCATTTGCGCCATTGTAGCACGAACTACAGCTTGCCGGCACCGCAGTGCTATCCTCGACCTCACTCACATGCCCTCGCGCCCGCACCGGTTCTCGCTCCTGTCGCAACCGCTCGACCGCGCGGCGCTCCTGGCCTACTTTCTCGGCGGCATCGTGCCGCTCGTCGCCCTGGTGCTCTTCGCCCGGAGATACGCCTCTCCGGCGCTCATGGAGCTGCGCCTGGGCGGGGTCATCCTGGGCCTCGCCCTGCTCTCCCTGGGCTCGTTCCTGCTGCTGCAGCGGGCGACCCGCGCCGCCCTCGGGCGCGCCGCGCGGGACAACGAGCGGCTTTCGCAGCTCGTCCTCTCCTCCGGCGCGCTGGGCCGGGCCGTGGACCGCGACGAGGTGGCGGAGGTCGCCACGCGCTGCGCCGCGGCGCTCACCGGTTCCCGCGCGGCGCACTTCCTCGTCCTCGGCAAGGACGGGGGGAGCTTCTCCCTGCTGTGCTCCGAAGGCCCGGCGGCGGCGGGCAGCTACCGCGACCACACCGAGCAGATCGAGGAGCTCGCCGCGCTGGCGCTGCCCGAGGAGGGACGCCGGACGCCGGACGCCGTCCACGGCGAGATCGGCGGCCACCCGGCCGCGGCCGTCGGCGTGGGCGCGAATCCCGACGACAGCGGCGCCATCGTCCTCTACTGGACCGCCCCGTCTCCGGAGGGCCCGGTCGCCGACCGCTCGTTGAGCGCCCTGGCCGGCCTCGTTACGGTGGCGCTCAAGAACTGCCACCTGCAGGCCCTGCAGAAGAACTTCTTCACCCACGTCACGAACCTCCTCGTCGGCTCGCTCGACATCCACCTCGACTACCAGACCGATCATTCCCGCCGCGTCGCCCGCCTCGCCAACCAGCTGGGCAGGGCGATGGGACTTCCGGAGAAGCGGCTGCGGGACCTGCATTTCGCCTCCCTCCTGCACGACATCGGCATGCTCAGGATCGACCGCGACAGCCTCCGGGAGGCCGGCCGCGAAGCGATCGAGATGCACCCCGACATCGGCTACCAGATGCTGCGCCAGATCGAGCTGTGGCGCGACGTGGCGCCCCTCGTCCGCCACCACCACGAGTGGTACGACGGCGACGGCTACCCGGACCGGCTGAGCGGCGAGTCGATCCCGCTCGAGTCGCGGATCATCGGGGTCGCCGAGGCTTTCGACAGCATGACCTCCCAGATCAGCTACCGTTCGGCGCTGCCGGCTTCCGAGGCCCTCCAGCGCATTCGTGACGGCGCCGGGAGCCAGTTCGACCCGGCGGTCGTGGCGGCGCTCGTCGACCTCGACCTGGCGCCCTGAGGGCGGCGCCGCGCCTCAGTAGGTGATCAGCGACTCGACCCAGCGGCCGGTCAGTTGGCGCCGTCCGCCGAGGAACGTGAGCTCGGCGATGAAGCCGAGCCCGATGACGGTTCCCCCGAGGGCCTCGACCAGCTCGATGGTGGCGACGGCGGTGCCGCCGGTGGCCAGGAGGTCGTCGACGATGACCACCCGCTCGCCCGGCTCGATCGCGTCCTCGTGGACCTCGAGGCGGTCCGAGCCGTACTCGAGGTCGTACTCCTGGCTGCGCGTCTTGGCGGGCAGCTTGCCCGGCTTGCGCACGGGCACGAAGCCGGCGTTGAGGCTGTACGAGATGCTCGGTCCGAACATGAAGCCTCGCGACTCGATGCCCACGACCTTGTCGGCGTTCATCCCCGAGAAGAGCCATGCGAAGCGATCGACCGTCATGCGCAGGGCGAGCGGGTCCTTCAGCAGCGTCGAGATGTCGTAGAACAGGATGCCCGGCTTCGGATAGTCGGGGATCTCGCGGATGTAGCTCTTGAGGTCGTCCATCGCGTCCTTTCCACGCCGCTCGAGCGTTCGCGAAGGTATCCTCTCACGGCGCGGGCGGGAGCGCTCCCCGGCGCGTGGCCCCTGCTAGTCTCGCCCAAGATGTCCACCCCGCGGCGCAACGTGGTGTTCCTGGCCGCCTGCCAGGGGATCTTCGTCACGGGCTCTTCGCTCGTCGTCGCCGTCTCCGCTCTCGTGGGCCGGAGCCTCGCGCCCGACGCCCGCCTGGCGACCTTGCCGGCCGGGCTCCTGTTCCTGGCCGCGATGGTCACCACCCTGCCGGCCTCCCTGCTGATGAAGCGAATCGGGCGGCGCCGCGGCTTCATCGCGGGCGTCCTCGCCGGCGGACTGGGGGCCGGACTGTGCGGGATCGCCATCGCCGGGGGGAGCTTCTACCTCTTCTGCCTCGGATCGGCGCTGCTCGGCGTCCTCGCCGGCGCCGCCCAGTACTATCGCTTCGCGGCCGCCGACGCCGTCTCGGAGGACCAACGGTCGCGGGCGATCTCGCTGGTCCTGGCCGGCGGCGTGGTCGCCGCCTTCGCCGGTCCCAACCTGGCGCGGTGGGGCCGCACCGCGCTGGCCGGTCCCGAGTTCCTCGGCAGCTACGCCGCCCTGGCCGCCCTGCAGGTCGCCGCTCTCCTGCTCCTCCTCCGGGTCGACCTGCCGCCGGCCTCCGCCGAGGAGCGCGCCCCCGGCGGCCGCCCCCTCGCCCGGGTCGTGCTCCGGCCGCGGTACGCCGTGGCGCTCGCCGGCGCCGTCGTCTCCTACGGCGTCATGAACCTCCTGATGACGGCGACGCCGCTGTCGATGTCGGCCCATGCCTTCGCCTTCGGGCACACGGCCACGGTGATCCAGTGGCACGCCGTGGGGATGTTCGCGCCGTCGTTCTTCTCGGGCAGTCTCGTCGCGCGCTACGGCAGCCTGCGCATGATGACCTGCGGGCTCTTTCTCCTGGCGGCCAGCGCCGCGACCAACCTCGCCGGGACCTCCATCTGGCACTACGCGCTCGCACTGGCCGCCCTGGGCGTGGGCTGGAACTTCCTCTTCGTCGCCTCGAGCGTGCTGCTGACGAGGACCTACTTCCCGGCCGAGAAGGCCAAGGCGCAGGGCTTCAACGACCTGCTCGTCTTCGCCACCGTGACCTTGACGGCGACCTCGGCCGGCGCCCTGCACGAGGTCGCGGGCTGGCGGGCGATGAACCTCGCGGTCCTCGCGCCGATCGCCGCCCTCGCGGCGATGATCGCCTGGATCGGCCGGCGCCGGCACGCCCCGCGGCCGGCCCGCACCGCGGAGCCGGCGGCGTCTCTCGGACCCGGCAGCTAGCGCTGCCGGCGCCAGCGGCGCAGGCCGAAGCCGAGCTCGACGACGTCGCGCTCGGCGCGCAGGTACTTCTTGGGGGCGTGCTTGCCGGGGCTGCCGAGGAGGTCCAGCCGCCGCTGGTGGGCGTCGGCGAGGGCTACGAGGACGACGCGGAGCTCCTCGCTCTCGGCG
The DNA here is from genome assembly GCA_029862975.1 of Acidobacteriota bacterium. Lineage (GTDB taxonomy): Bacteria > Acidobacteriota > Thermoanaerobaculia > Multivoradales > JAHEKO01 > CALZKB01. The sequence goes on along the minus strand of JAOTWP010000021.1, from coordinate 10 downwards.
GCCGCAGCGG